>CBHROW010000111.1:0-14892 GCA_966080355.1 uncultured Chryseosolibacter sp. | reverse complement strand
TAATATCCTTTGCCGGTTTGCCAGATAACCTGGACACCGGCATCAATGAGTTTATCAATGTTTGCGATAATACTTTCGTTGATTGTGCGCGCTCCGAGGCTTCCCCCAATGATCAACAATGTTTTTGTTGTACCATCAAACCCAAAATGGTTTAGGCCATGTTCGCGTTTTTCCCCCACGGTAATAATATCTTTTCTTACAGGGTTGCCCGTCAGCACTATTTTCTCCTTTGGAAAATATCTATCCATGCCCTCGTACGCCACGCAAACTTTGCTCGCCTTTTCCGCTACTTGTTTATTCGCGAGACCGGCAAATGAATTCTGCTCCTGAATAACTGCAGGAACTTTGAATCGAGTTGCTGCCATCATAATCGGCCCGCTGGCGTATCCACCTGTGCCGATCACCACATGCGGTTTATAACGTTGAATGATGACTGCAGCGCGCAAATAGCTTACAACCACCTTCACTGGAAACAACAAATTGCTCCAAGTAAGCTTTCGTTGCAGTCCGCTGATCCACAACCCGATGATCTTGTAGCCTGCGTCAGGAACGCGGGTCATTTCCATCTTACCTTTCGCGCCAACAAATAAGATCTGAGCGCCCGGATGGCGTTCCCGGAAAAGATTGGCGATGGCGATGGCCGGGAAAATATGTCCTCCAGTTCCGCCTCCGCTGATGATCAACCGATATCGTGTTCCGTTACTGCTCAAGCTGCCTGTGCTGTTGAAACTGTTTTCGATTCTTTTGCTTCGCCTTTCGGTTGCTGTTCCCACGATTGGTCTTGCTCACCCCGACTCACACTCAACACAATTCCAAGCGCGAGTCCTGTGAATACCATCGATGTACCTCCCATCGAGATCAATGGCAGGGGTTGACCTGTTACAGGACCGAGCCCAACAACCACACCCATGTTCACCATTGCCTGACAGACAAGATCGAAACACAAGCCCGCAGAGAGCAATCCGCCAAAGGCTCGCTCACTGTTGTAGGCAGCTTTCATGCCGCGATGCAAGAGAAGCAGATACAAGCTCACAACAAATACCCCTCCAATCAATCCATATTCTTCAATGACGATCGCGAAAATAAAATCCGCGAATGGGTTAGGAAGTATATTGCGTTGATCGCTGTTGCCCGGTCCTTTTCCAAAAAGACCGCCCGTAGCTACTGCAATGAACCCGTGCTTATTCTGGAACGGAGGCTCTTTCTCTCCCTGGTTGTAAGCAATGAAATCCTTAATGCGATTCACCATCGTTCCTCCGCGTGATCCGAACTTGAATGCGAGGGCGCCAAAAAGTAAGCCGACAAACATGAGCATCGCCAGATATTTCATGGGGACGCGACCAATAAACATGATCAGCATACACGTGATGAGCAAAAGAATTGCCGATGACATGTTCGTCAGCGCGATCAGGCCACAGATGGTTCCGCACCAGAATAGAATCGGAATGAGCGACTCTTTAATATCATCTATGTTTTGCTGTCTCTTTGAAAGCATGCTCGCGAGATTTACGATAAGGGCGAGACTTGCGAAATCAGAAGGCTGAAACGAACCCACGAGCGGAACCTCGATCCATCGTGCAGCATCGTTCACACTTGTTCCGTTCACAAAAGTGTAAACCAAAAGCGGAATGCTAACGAGCAACGCGAGCCTCGACAATTTCGAGTAATATCGGTAATCAATTTTGTGTGCGAACCACATGGCACTCAAACCAATCAAGACATGCAGCGTGTGTTTAAGCAAGTACGCTTC
This sequence comes from uncultured Chryseosolibacter sp., assembly GCA_966080355.1. Classification (GTDB taxonomy): domain Bacteria; phylum Bacteroidota; class Bacteroidia; order Cytophagales; family Cyclobacteriaceae; genus Chryseosolibacter. Next base: position 13,142 of record CBHROW010000111.1, on the reverse strand, counting down.
CGGGCTTCTCGTTTGTTTGAATGCGAGCGTACCGATTGAGCTGTAAACCACCAGGATGCTGATCATCGACAGCGCAAAAACAACAGCCCAGATCACCCGGTCGCCCTGAAGATGCTTGTCTGCCCATTCTTTTACTTTTGTCATCGTGTTGGCTTGGTTAGTCCCGATAGGATCAGGATTGGTTCTTGTTGTTATAAAATTCTATCCTTCAATTTCTTTTTTTAATTCCTGGACCGCAGAGCGAAACTGGTTACCCCGGTCTTCGTAGTTTTTAAATAAGTCGAAGCTTGCACATGCTGGTGACAGCAACACGACATCGCCTCGTTGCGCTGACTCAAGTGCCATGCGAACGAGCTCCTTTACACTCTGCGTCTCGCGAATCTGTGGAACAACACCGCCAAAGGCCTTCTTTAATTTATCGTTGTCCTTTCCGAGACAGATCAGCGTACGAACCTTCTTCCTGACGTCCTCTTTGATCAAATTGTAGTCGTTACCTTTATCCACGCCTCCTGCAATCCAAATGAGCGGTTTATCATAGCTTCCGAGTGCGTACACAACGGAGTCGACATTGGTCGCTTTTGAATCGTTGATGAACTCGACCCCTTTAATTATACCCACCGGCTCGAGGCGATGAGGTGCATTTTTGAAAGTCTTCAAAGCCTCACGGATCGATTCCAGCTTCACACCTGAGAGGAATGCGGCAGATACCGCAGCCATTGTATTGATCAGGTTATGCGGACCTTTCAATGTTGTATCATCTTGCGCGATTTCAAACACAGAACCATTAAGGTCAAATGACATTTTTGTGCCATTGAATTTTACAGGAACGCCTGCGCCTTGTTGCAACGATACACCTACACGTTTAGGAACGATGGCCCTCGATCTCATATCGTTCACGATCACCTGATCGTCTGCGTAGTAGATGAAATGTTGCTGTGGCTCCATGTTTTCGATCAACTGAAATTTCGAGTTCACATAGTTTTGCATGGTGTACTCATAACGATCGAGGTGATCGGGCGTAATATTCAACAACACGGCAACATCGGGTTTGAACGTTTCAGTGCCGTCAAGCTGGAAACTGCTTAGCTCGAGCACGTACCAGTCAAAATATTTATCAGCAACTTGTCTTGCCATGCTGAAGCCCACGTTACCTCCAAGCGCAACATGAAGCCCCGAGTTCTTCAGCAAATGATAGGTCAATAAAGTTGTGGTAGTCTTTCCGTTCGTTCCTGTGATCGCGATGACCTTCGATTGACCGATATAGCGAAACGCAAATTCAATTTCATCGATGATCGTAATTTCCGCGGCCTTCACAGCTTTAATGATCTCGGCCTTATCAGGAATACCCGGGCTCTTTATTACCAGTGACGCGTTGACTATTTTTTCTGGCGTGTGCTTTCCTTCTTCGAACTCAATCGAATTCTTGGAAAGCTCTTCCTTGTATTTATCCTTGATCATACCCTGATCAGACACAAACACATCCATACCTTTCACTTTCGCAAGCAAGGCGGCACCCGTTCCACTTTCACCAGCACCCAATATGACGACTCGTTCTTTCATCGAAGTTTCAAAGTTGCCAGAGTTAAAATTGCCAGAAGTATTCCAATGATCCAGAAGCGCGTGACAATCTTCGCTTCGGGAATATTCATTTTCTGATAATGATGGTGAAGTGGTGACATCAGAAATATCCTGCGTCCTTCACCGTATTTTTTCCTCGTGTACTTGAAGTAAGAAACCTGAATGACCACGGAAAGATTTTCCACCAGGAATATTCCGCAGAGCACAGGAATCAAAAGTTCCTTCCTAACAGCCAGGGCTAACACGGCAATTACACCGCCAAGGGTAAGGCTGCCGGTATCTCCCATGAACACCTGGGCCGGATAAGCATTATACCAGAGAAAGCCGAGGCACGCACCAACAAATGCGGTACAGAAAATAACCAACTCGCCAAGGTGCGGGATATAAAGGATGTTCAGGTAATTACTGAAGTCGACACGGCCAGACAAATACGCGAGCACACCGATGGTAATTCCAATAATCCCCGAAACACCAGCGGCAAGTCCATCGATACCATCTGTGATGTTGGCCCCATTGGATACAGCGGTGATGATCACGATAACGATCAACGTGTAAACCACCCAGGTATAATCTTCAGGAAGGAACGGGATAAGTCCCGTGATATCGTTGTAGTCAAGCTCGTTATTTTTGAAGAATGGAACAGTGGTTTTTGTCGACTTGACATCCTTGTATTTTTCTGTTTCATTGTTGCCCGCAATCTCATTGGCGTTTGGTGTGACAACTTGTTCGTGCGTTGTCACTGCCGATCTATCGACCTCACGAATGACAACATTTTTACTAAAGTAAAGTGTTAACCCAACGATCAAACCCAGGCCAACCTGACCGATGATTTTGAATCGACCAGCGAGACCTTTTTTGTCCTTTTTGAAAACTTTGATATAGTCATCCAAAAATCCAATGAGCCCCAGCCACACCGTTGTAACGATCAGAAGGATGACATAAACATTATCCAGTTTTGCCAGGAGTAGCGTTGGAACCAGGATGGCGGCAATAATGATAAGGCCACCCATCGTTGGTGTTCCTTTCTTCGACATCTGACCTTCCAATCCGAGGTCGCGAATATCTTCACCTACTTGCTTTTTCCGCAGGTAGTTGATCAGGTTTTTTCCAAGTGTGATGGTAATGATCAGCGAAATCAACGCAGCACTTCCCGCCCGGAATGAGATGTACTGGAATACACCGGCTCCGGGGAAATCTAGTTTATCCAAATAGTTGAATAAGTAGTACAACATATCAATTCGTCAATGTGCCAATTAGCCGATATGCCGATTGAGCGGCATACGTTTTGAACTGGCAACTATCCTATTTAATATTTTAATTATCGATTCAATATCTTTCAATAACTGACCCGGCTTCGGATATTTTTTTGCAAACTCGCAAAGCTCCAGCCAATACTCTGTTTCTTCAGCCTCCTTAAGTGCAATCTTCATTTTGTGAATGAAGTCTGCTCTGCTCTCAGCACCCTGTGCCTCCCTGACATTAGCGCCAATTGAACAGCCAGCTCGCAAGACCTGGTCGGCAATTTTGTACTTCCTATTTTCGATTAGCGTGTCAGCGAACTCTACAATGTCCAACGCAAATTGAAATGAAAGTTTTACAATCGGATTGTTCTTATAATTTCTCATATCATGTGAGTTTAAGTGGCTTTCATCAACACTTATTTTCACATCTTTGGTAACGATACTATTCAATTCAAAATCAATGCTACATGCGGTGGATATCCACATTGGCATATCGGCACATTGGCACATCGGCACATTCTCAAATCGTATATCTGCATATGGAGTCATCCTGCACATTAATTCGAAAACAGCTTCAACATCCTCGCCACCACTTCCCGGTCGTCAAAAGGATATTTCACGCCTTTGATCTCCTGATAAGTCTCATGTCCTTTTCCTGCAATGAGCACGATGTCTTTTCCTTTCGCCATCATGCACGCAGTCTTGATCGCTTCTTCCCGGTCGGCAATCACAAGCGTTTTCTTTGCCTCAGTTGGAAGAATTCCAGTTTGCATTTCTTTTATGATCGCCATCGGTTCCTCATCCCGCGGATTGTCCGATGTCAAAACTACTTTGTCGCTCAGCTTACACGCAATTGAAGCCATCAACGGGCGTTTTGTGCGATCGCGATTTCCGCCACAGCCGACCACGGTGATCACTTGCTCCTGCCCCGTTCTGAATTGCGCGATGGTTTCAAGCACATTTTTCAGAGCATCCGGAGTGTGCGCATAGTCAACGATGGCTGTGAATTTTGAACCCGGTGAAACAAGTTCGAATCTTCCTGGTGCACCTTGCAATGATGAAAGATGCGTAAGCACCTCATCGGAATCCTCACCGAGCAATACTGCTGCACCGTAAACACCAAGCAGGTTGTAGGCGTTGAAATCACCGATCATTTTGAACCAAACACTCTTGTTTCCGATCTCCAACTCGAGTCCATCGATCGCATTGGTGATGATCTTGCCTTTGAAGTCGACCATTTTCTTCAGCCCGAACGTGTATTTCCTTGCTTTTGTATTTTGCAGCATTACCATGCCGCGTTTATCGTCAGCATTGACAAGCGCAAAAGCATCGCCATTTAAGTCGTCAAAGTATTTTTTCTTGGCCTTGATGTAGTTCTCAAATGTTTTGTGATAGTCGAGATGGTCGTGCGTGATATTGGTGAAGATCGCACCCGCGAATTTCAATCCCGCGATTCTTTCCTGGTCAACTGCGTGCGAGCTCACTTCCATAAAAGCATGTGAGCATTGTGAATCGACCATTCGCTGAAGCAAATCGTTGAGCTGGATTGGGTCTGGCGTTGTGTGCGTGGAAGGAATGACCTCATTGCCAATCCGGTTCTCAACGGTTGATAACAGGCCGCACTTTTTACCCATCCTGGAGAACAACTGATACAGCAGCGTTGCCGTAGTTGTTTTTCCATTTGTACCTGTAACACCAACGAGCTTCAGTTTCTCCGAAGGGTTGTTGAAGTAGTTCGAAGCAATGATGCCAAGCGCATGAGCGCTGTCTTTGACGGTTACGTAAGTGACTTTTTCATTGGCTGACTCGGGCATTTTTTCGCACACGATCACCGATGCGCCCAGTTGAATAGCCTTGTCGATAAATTGATGTCCGTCAGATGACGTACCCTTCACGGCCGCGAACAGGAATCCAGACTGCACTTTTCTCGAGTCAAAGCAGATACCGTTCACCTCGACACTCATATTACCGAATGACGAGGTCAGCGAAACTTTGTACAATATGTCTTTCAGTTCACGCATTACCCCAATCGAATAAAGATCCGTTCTCCTTTGCCTACTCGCTTGCCCGGATCGAGCGATTGCTGGACCACCCGACCTTTGCCTTCATAGAATACTTTCAATCCCGACTTCTCAAGCAAATAAATGGCATCGCGAAATGTCATACCTTTTACATCAGGTACGATGTCTTTGCCTTCGATATTTTTTTTCCAGTTCACGCCATTGCCGGTTCGAGAGGCGCGAACCCATTCTTCTTCTGACAGTGAGTGGGTCGATACACCGAGTTCATTGCAAAGCATCGTCAACTCCTGCTGGTTGCCCGCGCGGATCACAGGAAGAACGTCTGCATCGGCCGCAAATTTTTTCTGCTGCATTGGCTCGTGAAGGTCGATGTCTCGCGCGTAAATGTTGTCGGCAATTTCTTTGAACACCGGTGCAGCAACGCTACTTCCGTACTGATACCATCCCCTTGGATTCTTGATTAACACAATGGCGCTGTACTTAGGAGCATGTGCCGGAAAATATCCCACGAACGATGTGATATACTTTTTCGTATAGTGGCCGTTCTCAAGTATCTGCGCAGTTCCGGTTTTGCCTGCAATGCGATAGTGTGTTCCTTTGATATTTTTTGCCGTTCCCCGGTCTACAACACCCTCGAGCAGCAGCTTCAGTTTGTCAAGCGTCTTCGATGAGCAAATCTTTTTGTTTAATACATCGGTTTCATACGACTCTTCTTCTTCGTCCGCCTTCTTGATCGACTTCACAAAAACCGGCCGGATCATTTCTCCATCATTCGCAACAGCATTGTATAGTGCCAATGTGTGAAGCGGGGTGTACTCCAGCCCGTAACCATAAGCCATCCACGGTAAACTGATTCCACTCCATCCTTTTTCTCCGGGGCGTTTCACCTTCGGATAGGGCTCACCTGCCAATTGAATTCCCAGGGGCTTCGATAATTTCAGCTGATCGACATAGTCCACAAATTTCTGTGGCTTTACGCCCAAGTGCTTGTCGACAAGCTTAGCCATGGCCACATTTGAAGAGTGCTCGAATGCTTCCTGAACGCTGACAACTCCGAGGCCGCCTTCTTCGTGATCACGAACTGTCTTATTGTAGAACATGAACTCGCCATTGCCGGTATCAATGCTGTCCGAGAGCTCAACGTTGGTATCTTCAAGCAGAGCGATCATCGTTACCAGCTTGAATGTTGAACCGGGTTCGAAATTTGTTCCCGCAGCGAAATTGAGTTTCTCGTAAAAATTTCCCGAGCCATCGCGGCTCAAGTTTGAGATCGCCTTGATCTCACCGCTCTTTACTTCCATTACCACAACGAGACCATCGTCTGCATCGTGTTTGAGCATGGCGTTGTGAAGTGCAGTTTCAGAAACATCCTGCAGGTTGATATCAAGTGTTGTCTGCAGATCAAGACCATTGACAGCTTTGACGTTGTTGGCATCGAAGATCGGTTTCCATATTCCGCCAGCTATTTTTTGATAATAGGCATAACCATCCTGCCCACCGAGATGATTGTTGAAACTGTATTCAAGACCAGCTCCTTTGTCGTTTTCATTGATGAAGCCAACGGTTCTGCGGCTCAGGTTCGAAAAAGGATTGTAGCGAACATCGATCTTCTCGAAAATGGCGCCTCCGCGCAACCGACCTTCACGGAAGATCGGCCACTTCATCATCGCTTTCTTATCCTGGAAGTCAATTTTCTTCCGGCTTAACACGATGTATTGTTTACCGCTGGCGCGCGCATCGATCAGCATTTGCCTGTAGTCCTTTTGTGAGCGATCCTTAAAAAATACTGCCAGATGCCAGGCTAGAGAATCTATGCCATTCTTGAAAGTTTCATCCTTGGGAAGCGTTGCATCGAAGGCGATCTTATAGAATGGCAGCGATGTGGCCAACAAACTTCCATTATCTGAGTAAATGTTTCCGCGAGTTGCTTTTACCCGCTTGTAATCAAAAGAAATCCGCTCACCCATTTCGGCCCACTTCTTTCCCTGAGCAACCTGGATATGCCCGATCTTCGCGATCACCGCGATGGCAAAAAGCATCACCGCCAGGAACGCAACCCGCACTCTTAATAATATGGACTTCTTAATATTCACCTTTCTCGACTACAACTTTTTGTGGCGGACTTACACTTTCTTTCAATCCGAAGGCCTTCACTTTTTTCGCTACTTCAGATTGCTTACTTGAAAACATCAGATCTGATTTGAGTGTGGTGTAATCTGCACGCAGATCTTCAACTTCAGCCTGTATGTTATTGATCTTGCGAACCGTTTTCTCTGCGTGATGTGTATTACCGATGTACAAGAGCCCCAACACCATCACAAAAACAATTTTCGGCACGTACTGCACGGGAAACCCTTCTTCGAAGTATGTTTCGAGCTTCAGTTTCTTTTCGAGCCCTGAAAAAATGCTGGAGCCTGAAGAAGATTTCTCCTTAGTCACCACGCGAAATTTGTTTTCGGTCGCGGGCTGTGCTGTTGTTTCGATGGGTTGATTTACCTTCATTTATTTTCGTTCTGCTATTCTCAATTTTGCACTCCGAGCTCTGGCATTTCGTTCGATCTCTTCTGCAGAAGCTTCGATCGGTTTCCGATTCACGGCTTCCAAAGGTTTTATCTCGTTCCCGAAAAAGTCTTTCTCCACTTCTCCAAACACTTTCCCGGTTCGTATGTAATTCTTAACCATTCTGTCTTCCAGCGAGTGATACGACATCACTACCAATCTTCCACCCTGCACCAACACTTCACCCGTTTGGTGCAAAAAATCTTCAAGCGCCTTCATCTCGTTGTTGACAACGATGCGAAGAGCCTGAAACACCTGGGCGAAGTATTTATTTTCTTTTCCGCGTGGGGCAACTTCCTGCAGCACTCTTTTCAGATCTTCAGTTTTTGCGAATGGTTTGTTCACGCGATGCTGTGCGATCATCCTGGCTACTGTCTTCGCATTTTTCAGCTCACCGTACATACCGAAGAGTTTATGAAGTTCTTCTTCGGAAAATTCATTGAGCACGGTTGCTGCGGTTTGCGAAGTATTGCGATCCATCCGCATGTCGAGCGGGCCTTCGAAGCGAGTCGAAAATCCGCGTTCAGGAGAATCGATCTGGTGTGAAGAGATTCCCAGATCAGCGAGTATCCCGTTCACCTTCGTGACACCATTCAGCTTCAGATACTTTTTGAGATACATGAAGTTTGCCTGACAAAATATTAAAGAACGACTATCAATTTTTTCTGCCTCCTTCCGGGCATCGTCATCCTGATCAAATGCGATCAGCCTGCCCGTTGTGAGACGTTTCAATATCTCTTTACTGTGACCACCGCCTCCGAAGGTTGCGTCTACGTACACGCCTTCGGGGTTGATGTTGAGACCGTTGACGCACTCTTCGAGCATCACCGGTTCGTGATAGCCGCGAGCTTCGAGCTTCGAGCTGCGAGCCATTAGTCCTGAAGCCGATTTATGTAGCTTCGAATCATCCTTTGTTCTTCATCAACGTCCTTGAGAAGCGTTGTCCTTAGACTTGGGTCACCGTAGCCAAGTATCTCCGTGGCAATCACCTGTGTCTCTAGCTCATAAGCAGAGCCTAGTGATATTTCAAGGAATCTGACATTGTCGCGAATGCTGCTCTTTGCACTCCCTTCAGCGATATTTGATGGAATTGATACCGCAGCTTTCCTCATTTGCATTGACAATCCAAACCTTTCTTCTTTCGGAAGCTGTTTAGCCAATGCGTATGCTTTCACTATGATCTCCATTCCTTTTTGCCAGATCTTCAGTTTCTTAAAATTCTTCATGCCGATGTTTTTAACTCACTATTCTCATCAGCATCTTTGGTACTCACGTTAAGTCGCACGCGCGGCTCGAAGCTCGAAGCTCACGGCTCGCAGCTTATTCAGTGACAGTGGTTCCAGCAACAAGTCGCTCGTACTTTGATGCCGATGACCTACCCGCTCACTCATTCAAATATTTTTCAGCCAGTTTAGACAACTCACCAGGATCCTGAATGAGGTGCTTCTCGTAGATGGTTGGATTCCAGACCTCAACTTTGTTTCCCATCCCGACAAGAATTGCCTCTTTGTCGATCTGCGCGTACGTCAGCATGTTCTTCGGAATTAAGAAGCGGCCGTTGGCATCCAACTCGACCGTTACAACTCCCGACAAGAAATTGCGCTGCAGCTTGCGGTACTCTTCGTTGAATTCGTTTAGTCCTGAAATTTTTGAGAAGACCTTTTTGAACTCCACCATGGGGTAAATAATCAAGCATTGCTCGAAACCTCTGCGAATAGCAAGCTCCTGGCTGTCTCCCTCGGGCAGCTGGGACTTGATTCGCGCAGGAAGCACCAGCCTCCCTTTGGAATCGAGTTTACTTTCAAATTCACTGGTGAAGAAAGTCATAGACGTAGTGGTTGTCTTTTCCTCCTAAGCAAACATAAGTAATTTCATACCACTTTCAACCACTTTACACCACTTTTTTGCATTTTTTAAGCCATAGCATTAAAAAAGCCGCTAAATGCGGCCGTTTTCAATCATTCCGGGTTTAAAAAATTAGTTGATAATCTTTCTTTCCCTCAATTCCTGAATGGTTTCTGACGTGTAATTGAGGAACTGAGATAGGACATCACTGGTTTGTTCCCCAAAGTGGGGCGGTGGTAGAAAGTGGGAGTGTCCAGTAGCACCCGAACTAAAGACTATTGACCTGATACCCTTGAGACCTTGGTTTTCCATGATCAAATCCCGGCTTTCAGGCTGCTCTAACGCGTCTTGCATATGTTGGACGATCCCCGCGGGAATATTCCTTCGTAATAGTTCAGCCATTAATTCCTCGGAGGAAAACTTGCTTATGCGATTATTCAAAATCTCTTTTAATTGTGCTCTATTCCGAACTCGAGCCGGATTTATTTGATAATCAATGCTTTTGGAAAGACCTGTCTCATTCAAAATTTCACATAATGCATTAAACTGCCCATCGCTCCCCACCGCGAGAATCAGCTCTTTGCCATCCTTTGTTTTAAACAGATCGCCATATGGAGCGATGTTGGGATGGGCCGACCCTTGCTTCTGCGGCAACTCGTTGTTCACAAGCCAATTGGTAGCTTGATTCACCAATGATGCAACCGCAGCCTGAATGAGCGACACCTCAACCAGCGTGCCCTGGCCTGTTTTCGCCTTTTGAAGCATTGCAACCAACAGTCCTTCCTTCAATTGATGGCCCGCAAGAACATCAACCAGCGCAACGGGCATTTTTAGCGAATTACCCCCTGGTTCACCATTCATGAACATAAATCCGGCCTCGGCCTGAATAATCGCGTCATAACCAACTCTTGAATTTTTTGATCCGTAGCCGGTGATTTGTCCGTATAAGATTCCCGGATTGATCGATGACAATGTTTTATAATCAATATTGAGTTTTTCGGCATCGCCAGGTTTGAAGCTCACGAGCGCAATATCCGATTTGACAGCAAGCTGGTGGACGATGTCTTGTCCTTGCGCTGTTGACAGATCGATTGCAACGGATCGTTTGCCCCAGTTCACCGAGCAGAAATAGGCCGATCTATCATCCGTCTTCTCTCCACGCGATTTCCACGTTCGTGTCACATCCCCACCAAGACGCAGATTCTCCACTTTTATCACATCGGCACCGAGCTCAGCAAAAAACTGCCCTACACTGGGACCAGCCAACACCGAAGCGAGTTCCAAAACTTTTAATCCCGAGAATTGATTCACAGCCATTTGAATTTGTGGCAAAATCGCCTATGCGACATCAAATTGTAAATCATTTCAGCCATTTTTGTGTTTTGTTTCATATTTAAAAGATAATGATGTTGAGATTTTGGGCTTTTGCTGCTATTCTGTCGGTCATCGGCAGCTGCAACACAGAGAGAGAAACTTCAAATAAATTGAAAACCGGCATTTGGCGGGCAACGATCGAGATCCAGGGTCAGGAGCTTCCATTCAATTTTGACCTTGTTCGCGATAACGAAGGCGGCTACGATCTGTATATCATCAATGCCGGAGAGCGACTCCTTCTTGATGAGATCGCAATCAAAAATGATTCAATAGACATCGGCCTTCATGTGTTTGATGCGAACATTAAAGCTGCGATCAAAGGAGACACGCTTCAAGGCGAGTTCATCAAAAATTACGAAAAGGATTACAACATTCCTTTCCTCGCTGTTTATGGACAAGGCTATCGTTTTGAAAAAACTCAAGACACAACCGCGCTTCCCGACTTCAACGGAACTTATGCCGTGAATTTTATCAGTGAAAACGATTCGACCCCCGCTATTGGAATTTTCAAGCAAGTTCGCGACAGCGTGACTGGCACTTTCCTCACTGAGACCGGTGACTATCGTTACCTGCAAGGAAATGTTTCGAATGGCATGCTCAAGCTCAGCACGTTCGATGGAAACCACGCTTATCTTTTCACAGCTTCAAAAAGACCGGATGGCACATTGACCGGTGAATACTACAGCGGAAAAACTTATATGGCATTTTGGGATGGCATACCCAATGAGAACGCAAAGCTGAAAGACCCTGAATCACTCACTTACCTGAAACCTGGCTATGAGAAAATCGAATTCTCATTCCCGGATGTGAACGGCAAGCAGGTTTCGCTGAGCGATGAAAAATACAAAAGCAAAGTTGTTATCCTGCAAATGTTCGGAACATGGTGTCCCAACTGTATGGACGAAACGAAATTTCTCGCACCATGGTACAAAGAAAATCATCAGCGTGGCGTTGAGATCATCGGGCTTGCCTATGAACGAAAGTCAGATTTCGAATATGCGAGCGCACGTGTAAAAAAGATGGTGAGCAAATTCGATGTTCCGTACGATTTTGTAATTGCAGGAACGAACGATAAGATCGCTGCCGGAAAAACGTTACCACAGCTGAACAAAGTAGTTGCATTCCCCACGACAATCTTCATCGGTCGCGATGGCAAAGTGAAGAAGATATACACAGGGTTCAACGGACCAGGCACTGGCGTTTATTTCGATCAGTATGTGCAGCATTTTAATGAGACGATAAATGAACTTTTGAGCGAAGAAATAGCGTTAAACAAATAAGTTGACGGTTCACTGCAAACAGTTCACAGTAAGGTAAAGACGTGAAAAGCGCATTTCCAGATCGAAACTGCTGCGACCTGATATCAGAGAAAACTGCTGTGAACCGTGAACTGTAACCTCTGAACGCCAAATTGAAAAAGCGAGTTGTAGTCGGACTATCAGGCGGAGTGGACTCCAGCGTAGCCGCGTATCTTCTGCAAGAGCAGGGATACGAGGTGATCGGCATGTTCATGAAGAACTGGCATGACGACTCGGTAACCATCAGCAACGAATGCCCGTGGCTTGACGACAGCAACGATGCAATGATCGTGGCACAACATCTTGGAATTCCCTTCCAGGCTATCGATCTGAGTGTTGAATACAAAGCCCGGATCGTTGACTATATGTTCAACGAATATCAACGCGGACGCACTCCAAACCCTGATGTGTTGTGCAACCGCGAGATCAAGTTTGATATTTTTTTGAATGCAGCACTCAAGCTCGGAGCCGACTTCGTGGCAACCGGTCACTATGCGAGAAAAGGTGAGTTTGAAAATAACGGAAGGACGATTTACCAACTGCTTGGCGGAAAAGATCCTAACAAAGATCAAAGCTATTTTCTGTGTCAGCTTACACAGGAACAATTGTCGAAGGCGTTATTTCCGGTAGGGGAATTGCTTAAGCCAGAAGTCCGTGCGATCGCCAAAAAGATCGGGCTCGTTACTGCAGAGAAAAAAGATTCGCAAGGATTGTGTTTCATAGGAAAAGTACACCTCCCCGATTTTCTCCAACAACGGCTTCAAACGCGAAAGGGCGAAGTTGTTGAGCTTGGCGCGGATGTGGAAATATTCAATAACGGTTATGCAGACAGCGATCTTGCCGGATTGTCAAAACCCTATGCGCTGAAGAAAGATTTTGGCAAGGTGATCGGTGAGCACAATGGCGCACATTACTATACCATCGGTCAACGCAAAGGACTGCACCTTGGTGGTCATGCGAAGCCGATGTTTGTAATAGGCACAGACACTGCTGAAAATATCATCTACACCGGCATGGGCGAAGATCATCCAGGTCTTTATAGGAAGGGATTGTTTATTTCTAATGCCGATGAACACTGGATCCGCCCTGATCTTCAGCTCCAGATCGGAGAATCGAGGAAATATTCAGCACGCATCCGTTACCGTCAGAAACTCGAGCCGTGCACACTTCACAAAAAATCAGAAGGGCTCTACATGATCTTCGATCGGCCTCAACGAAGCATAACA
>CBHROW010000110.1:0-14912 GCA_966080355.1 uncultured Chryseosolibacter sp. | reverse complement strand
TCTTCATGTTTTCACATATTCGGAACGCGAGAACACTTTGGCGGCAACCATGAAAGGCGTGGTTCCGGGCAACCATCGCGCAGACCGCTCGAAGATGCTTCATATTCTTTCTGACAAAAAACGCAGGAAGTTTTATGAAGACAACCTCACTTCAATTCAACACGTGCTTTTTGAAAACGACATAGAAGATGGTATGATGCATGGCTTCACCGATAACTACATCCGGGTTACGGCCAAGTACGACCCGATCCTCATCAATGAAGTGAAACAGGTTCGCCTCGAATCTATCAATCAAAAAGGCACCGTTGAAGTTTCTGAAGTGGAAGTGGAAGTGCTTCAGCATTGATATTCCAAGCTTTCTTTTAAAAACGATCGAAGGCAAGCTAAATTCTTAGCTCCGGTATTGTTGTTGGTCACCTTGTAAGAAAGTTATGTAAGATGAGTACATTTTCTGACACTAATGAGGTGACAAATTTCATTATAACTTACTGATTAATAGTCGATTGAACTGATGCAGTAAAGCTGAACACCCAACTACAAATTCGCCATGTGTATGTGACAATCGTCTAGCTTAGCGTAAAAATCGGGGTCAGACTGCGTTAGGAATCGATCAACCGGCCTTTGTTCTTACTTGTATGGTTATTGGTATAACATGGGAAAAATCGCTGGAGGAAGGGAGCATACTTTTGAATCACCAAAGCCAAAGAAAATGAAATCAATTATCGCCATCGCATTCGTTACCCTGATCGGCCTTTCGTCATGTAGTTTTGAAAGTTACAGCCACTGCCCTACTTACTCACACCACAATAAGATCACCAAGCATGGTGCGAAAGCGCAGTCAAAGTATTCGAAGCATCGCGCTGCGAAGAGACCGTCTCTCATTTAATAGTAGACAATAGTAAAAAGCCCCGATGGGATCGAGGCCAGTGGGTAATTAGCGAACAGATCGGGAAGAGGTTCTCACTAATTCGATATCAATCAGCGACAACAGCATGTAAAAAGTCGTGCACCTTTTGCCAACTGGCCTGCGTTAGCGTGGCATTCCCTACCACTAACTATTTTACTATCTGCCCGTCTCTTATTTCCAGCTTCCTATCGGCCATGCGCGACAGATCGTTGTTGTGCGTAACGATAATAAAAGTTTGCCCTAAGTCTTTTCTCAATTGGAAGAACAGGTTATGAAGTTCAATTGCGTTCTTCGAATCCAGATTACCACTGGGCTCGTCTGCTAGAATGAGATCCGGAGAATTGATCAGTGCACGTGCCACTGCCACACGTTGCTGCTCTCCACCCGAAAGTTCTGAAGGCTTGTGATGTTTGCGGTCTGCCAAACCAAGCATGTTCAGCAGATCGGTAGCGCGATCGTTTAAATCTCTTTCTTGTTTCCCAGCGATGAATCCGGGTATGAGAATATTTTCCAGAGCGGTAAATTCCGGTAACAGGTTATGAAATTGAAATACAAAACCTATGGATCGATTTCTAAATGAAGCCAGGCTTTTATCCGACTGTGAAAAAACATTTTGATTGTTAATCGTCACTTCTCCCTGATCAGGCTTATCGAGCGTTCCTAAAATGTGCAATAGGGTACTTTTCCCCGCACCTGACGCTCCAACAATGGCCACGATCTCGCTTTTATCTACGTGCAAATCGATGCTTTTCAAAACGGAGAGCTGACCGTATGTTTTCTGAATTCCTTTTGCGCGAAGCATGAGAAAGATGAGATTTAAGATTTTCAGCAGATTGCCCGACAACCCGCTATAGATTTGAAATAACGACTTAAATAAAGTAAGTTTCGCACCAAAACAAAACATTCAAATGAACATACACGAATACCAGGGAAAGGAAATTCTTAAGCGTTATGGAGTAGCCGTTCAGCGCGGCATTGTGGCCGACACGCTTGACTCAGCGGTTCAGGCTGCAAAAGAGCTTCAGGCTGAGACTGGAACAAAGTGGTTTGTGGTGAAATCGCAGATCCACGCGGGTGGCCGTGGTAAAGGTGTTGTTAAAGAAACCGGCTCGAAAGGTGTTGTGCTCGCGAAGAGTTTGGCGGAAGTCCCGGAGAAAGTGAAAGGTGTGCTGGGTGGCGTTCTGGTTACCATTCAAACTGGCCCTGAGGGAAAGAAAGTAAACAAAGTCTTGATCGCGGAGGATGTTTACTATCCTGGTGAATTAGAGCCGAAAGAATACTATATGTCGATTTTGCTCGACCGGTCTAAAGGATGCCCTGTGATCATGGCTTCAACCGAGGGCGGAATGAACATTGAAGAAGTAGCAGAAACACATCCCGAGAAGATTGTGAAAGAATGGATCGACCCAGCCATTGGGCTGCAACCATTCCAGGCGAGGAAAGTTGCGTTTGCAATGGGCTGGGAAGGCAATGCGTTTAAAGAAGGTGTGAAGTTCATTCACTCGCTATACAATGCCTACCTGGGCCTGGATGCATCTATGTTCGAGATCAATCCTTTGCTGAGAACCTCAGACGGAAAAATACTTGCTGTTGATGCCAAAGTGAATCTTGATGATAACGCATTGTATCGCCATAAAGACCTGGCTGAACTTCGAGACATCACCGAAGAAGATCCATTGGAAGTTGAAGCAGGAAATGCCGGGCTTAACTACGTAAAGCTGGACGGCAACGTGGGATGTATGGTGAACGGAGCAGGGCTAGCAATGGCTACGATGGATATTATTAAGCTTTCAGGTGGGGAGCCCGCGAACTTCTTGGACGTTGGGGGTGGTGCAAATGCGGAGACAGTGGAAGCAGGATTTAGGATCATTTTAAAGGATCCTAACGTAAAGGCCATTCTCATTAACATTTTTGGAGGAATTGTTCGATGTGACCGTGTCGCCAATGGTGTTGTTGAGGCTTATAAGAAAATCGGCAATATTCGCGTTCCGATCATTGTTCGTTTACAGGGTACAAACGCAGAAGAAGGCGCCAAAATCATAGAAGAATCGGGTCTGAAAGTGAAATCTGCAATTTTGCTTAAGGATGCTGCAAATAGAGTTAAAGAGGTGCTTGGTTAGTCAGTATTTTGTATCTTTAGTGATTGCTTCGCATAGTTGAAATGAAAAACGTTTTTGCTGCAGTATTGCTGTTGATCACCCTCGTCCCAGCGCAGGCGCAGAGTTTTTATTCTGTTAGAAGAGACCGGACCTTGATTTTTTCAGCGGGTACAGGGACTTCAACGTATTGGGGAGAACTTGCCAATAAGGGTGATTATCTTGATGCAAAGCCAAACGTCAATCTGGGTTTGCAGGCCTTTTTGGGGTCTCGCGTGAGTGCACGCGCAGAAATAAACTGGTTTCAATTGTCTGGCGATGATGCGCAGGCAACAGGTGGTGGCCGGGAATTTCGAAACCTGTCATTTCAATCGAATAATTATGAGATTTCACTGACGGGGGCTGTCCACCTTTTTCCGCTTGGCGTTAGATATTATCAGCGCCCAGCGATTAACTTTTATGGATTTACCGGTATTGGAATATTATACTTCAATCCGACTGCCGAGTTAAATGGTGCTCGCTATGCGCTACAACCGCTAATGACTGAAAATGTGAAGTATAGCAGAACTCAGCCAGTAATTCCTTATGGACTGGGGGTAAAAATCAAAGCCGGGCCGTTTTTCAATTTTGTTATCGAAGGCGCGAATAGGCTGACGTTTACAGATTACTTGGATGATGTTAGTACCGTTCATCAAGATAAAACAACGTGGACGGATCCTATCCGAATTGCTCTCTCTGATCGTGGGCCTGAAGCGGGGGTAAAACCTGCTGCGCCTGGCGCTATTCGCGGTAATCCAAAAACAAACGATGGCTATTTCTTGCTGAACGTCAAGATAGAATACTATCTCCCCGCGAATGTAAGCTTTGGCGGTTCGAGAAAACTCTATAATCAAAAACGGAGAAATATGTATCGCAGACCTAAAGGAAGGTAGCCATAGAGAATTCTTACTATAAATTCTCTTCAATTACACGTCTCACTCAACCCTATCCAGCACTTGATAACGGGAATAATTACTTTTGAATTCGGGGACTAACTCCTTCATTAAAGCAACCATTTTCAATTCATTTTTGTCATCAACAAAGTCATTGAAGAGTTCCACGTAATTGTCTATTTCCGGATACGAATACTCAGGAACTTTAGCGATCATGATCTTCTCATGGTGTGTTGGAAGCGTACTTTCTTTGTCAGTCAACAATTCCTCAAATAACTTCTCGCCCTCTCTCAACCCTGTAAAGACGATTTCAATATCCTTATTTGGCTCAAATCCAGAAAGCCTGATCATTCGCTTCGCCAAGTCGTGAATTTTTACGAGCTGCCCCATATCGAAAATAAAGATCTCCCCTCCTCTTCCCATCGCACCAGCTTCAAGGACGAGCCTGCATGCCTCAGGGATTGTCATAAAATAGCGCGTGATATCAGGATGGGTTACCGTTACCGGGCCGCCTTGCTCGATCTGTTTTCTGAAGACTGGAATAACCGATCCGTTAGATCCAAGTACATTGCCAAAGCGTGTCGTGACGAAGGCTGTGGGAAATCTATCGGTGAGGCCGCTACTGAGGTATCGATTCAACGATTGGACATAGATCTCAGCAATACGTTTTGAACATCCCATTACGCTAGTTGGGTTGACCGCCTTATCTGTCGAGATCATTACAAATTTTTTTACTTTGAACTCAACTGCCAGATCCGCAAGAATTTTAGTACCAAGTACATTGCAATTCACAGCTTCTGACGGGTTCCGCTCCATCAGTGGAACATGTTTATACGCTGCCGCGTGAAAAATAATTTCAGGGTTATGATCTCTGAAAATCCCGGCCATTCGCTGCCGGTTGGTTATATCGGCAACATAGGAGGAAATTAAAAAATTATTACTCGCTTTTTTTATTTGACGATCGATCTCAAAGAGCGCTGACTCAGCCTGATCGACAAGGATAATTTCCTTTGGACTATATGAGGCGAGTTGCCGGACAATCTCGCTTCCAATGGAACCGGCTGCCCCCGTAACACACACGCGTTTGTCGTAGATCTGGCGTTGAATATTTGCGTCTTCAAGTCGAATGCTATCCCGCTCCAGCAAATCTTCTATATTAACCTCCTTGATCTGATTTAATGACAACTCTCCTTTCACCCATTTTTCGATTGGAGGCACCATCCGCATTTTGACATGATGCTTCAGGCAAAGATCAAAAATTTCGTTCTTTGTTTCAGATCCCAAATTCTTAACGGTGATGATCAACTCGTCAACTCGCATATTAATAATGAGTGACTCGATAGATGCTAAACCTGCAGAATAGATTCTCGAGCCATTGAGGACCTTATCGATTTTGTGATCATCGTTTTCAAGAAAGCCGATAACGCGTGAAGTCGGAGATGAATCAAAAACGTGTTTTGTCATTATCCCTGTTTGTCCTGCCCCATAGATGAGCACGTGAGCATTCCTCAGCGCACTTGGATTATAAAACGAGAATATATACTTAACAAGCAAACGGTAGTTGAATAGAAAAAGGAAAGACGCAAGGAAGGAGATGATGATAACCGAGTATGGAATGAAGTTCAACTGGTAATTGTAATGATAGACCAAGTTGACCGAGAGTACGATAAGTAAGTGAAGGGAGAGCATGTAAAAAATTCTCACCCCGTCTTGAATACCTGTATATCGAACAATTCCCTTATAGCTGTCGGTGATCAGAACAGCCAGGAGCGCGGACAACACGCTGACAAGAATTCCTTCAATATAGTTGAAACTATTGAGTTCGCTTATCGAGAAATTGAAACGCAGGATGTAGCCAAGAAAGCTTGAAATCGCGATGATTGCAAGATCAATAATGATGATAACCCACCGCGGTAGTATCTTGAGACGGTAGATAGCTCGCAGAATTGAATTTCCGAGCGGTTTGAATAATGTCATTATAAGCCTCTGAAAATATTCCTAACGATCTCGTTTTTGTCCGAGTATCCTCTTCAACCCAACTATTCCTCCAATCGCAATTAGGATCTCGATACCCGAAATCGGAACACCGCCCGGCTTGGTACCGCCTCCCGGGTTACTACCTGGTTGTGCATTTGCAACCAGGATCATACCCGTTGTAACAAGAAGCAATAAGGCTTTTCTAAGTTTGCCGATCATGGAGGATTACTTTTTTATCGCTTTAAGTTGAATTACCCTTTTGTCTTTCTGGATCGTCACAATATACAAACCCTTTGGAGATTTGGTGAGATCTCCATGAGCAAGTTCGTTTGTTCTTACATCAACAACGTTCAGAATCTTCTTTCCTGAAGCGTCTTGCACCGTGATTTTGGATTTGAACAAATCACGTCCATGTATTTGAACAACTCCGTCAGTCGGGTTAGGATACACTGAGAATCCGTCAATAGTTCCCGAATCCTCGACACCAGTTACAAAAAATTCAACACCTTCTGAAGTTGCCGAGCACCCGACCGAGTTTGTTATACGAACCGCATAAGTCCCAGAATTCTTCACTGTCAACTCTCGTCCGGTTTCGCCTTCGATCACTGTGCCGTTGAATAGCCATTCTATTGTGCCTATGGCTTCGGTAGATAATTCATATCCGTCAACATTCATTGCTGCAACAGGAACATCTGAGATCGTTGCCTTAACCGGAACACGTGTTGGCGACTCGCAACCCAATGCATTAACAGCCGCGACATAGTAGGTAGTGTTGCTGGAGATAACCGGGGTCGTGAATGACGATCCTGAGCTAATTGAAGCCGGAGCATCCAATTGATCGTACCATCGATAGGACCCGGTTTCAGAAACGCCCGCGGCTGAGAGCGTGACTTTGCCAGGTCCACAGTTGGAATTATTACTGATCAATGTCACTGCTTCCAATCCGGTTATTACTGCCTGAACGGGAACACGATTTATTGATTCGCATCCATTGCTATTCACCGCAGTCACAAAGTAGGTATGTGATTCGGTCAATTCTGGCGTTGTGAACGATGATGACAGCGCATCAGGAATAGCCTCAGTTGCCTCCGATGATTCATACCAGCGGTAAGTTCCGTTCGCAGAAGCTCCCTGTGCAGAAAGATTAAGCTGACCGGGACCGCATCGGCTTGCAGATGCTTGGCTGGTAATTTCATTTATCTCAGACAAATTTAAAGTGATCGCATTATCAATGAGTTGGGCGTTGCAGCCATCCAGAGACGAAGCTACCAGAGAGAGTGAATTAGCCCCGTATGCGAGCGATGATTTTGAAACATAGACCATTGCTTCTGATCCAGTTCCTATGATAGGTTCGTGCAAACCATTATCACCAAGCTTCAGCAGATAGTTGACCCCCTGCTGGGTTGCACCAAATTCAACCTGCACATAATCCTTTCCACATTCATAGTTTGGCGAAAGACCCAAATCAAGCAATGGATTGACTACAGGCGATTCAAGTCTTATCTCAAAACGCGTATCAGCACTGGACGCAGGATCTGAAGTAATATTAAATGCGTAGTCATACTCACCTGACACTGTATTTTCCTGATTCGCAAAATTATCCTTCAGCTTAACGACATACCCCAACTGCATTTTATCGAGGTTGGAGAAGCGCATGGTATACTGGCCGGCTGAGA
This sequence comes from uncultured Chryseosolibacter sp., assembly GCA_966080355.1. Taxonomy (GTDB): domain Bacteria; phylum Bacteroidota; class Bacteroidia; order Cytophagales; family Cyclobacteriaceae; genus Chryseosolibacter. Next base: position 7,324 of record CBHROW010000110.1, on the reverse strand, counting down.
CTTCGCTCATTTTCAATTTAATAGTACTGTTGCATTGGATCTTTGGAAGCACATTGATAGCGTAATCAACCGAAGCATTGTCGTTGTAAGAAGAAAAATTGATAAGCCCTGCTGGGTTAAGCCTTTTTGGTGCATCAAATTCTTCATCGTTTTGAATCGTTGCATTATCCCTGAAGGCAATGCCCAATTCATCTGATTGTGTGCTGCCCGATAGTAGTTTGATTTTGAAGTAATCAACTGCTTCGTCAGTTCGAACAAAATCATACGTTGCAATTTTAGCGGATTCCGTCATACTCAACGATGTTCCGCTGGTTGATTGTACCCAAAACGACTGCCCCAAAGCAATTTCACCGCTCCAGTCGCTGTTCGGGTGATTGACACCAAAGCCTCCGCCTCTTGTGTAAGTGGCAAACGAACCTTGGCCGGTAGTCATATACATACTACTGGAAAAACCTGTTCCGGTAATCAAGTCCCAGTCAATGGCCGATGGGTAAGGGTTAGGAACAAGGTTATATTGCCCGGCAGCGAGGCCCGTGATATTAATATTACCCTTTCCGATTGTTCCGGTAACGTCAACCGTGATATCGCTGCTGTTATAGGGCCAAACTACATAGCCAACGGTATTGCTAAGCGTTGTACCTGATGTTGTTGCACCACTTCCAACAGCTGTATAAGATTGGCTCGCACCGTTAAATGAAAAAATCGATGGTGCGGAAGCGCTGAGCACATTAGGATTCTGTGCGGGCGTTGTTGCGTTGGAAAAATTTCCGGTCACACCAAAGTCATCGTGCCACATTCCAACATTGCCATTGGTGATCGGCATTGACATGTATCGATAATCTTCGGGCGCATTTATATAGCGCTCTATCGTAACATTGCCAGTGAAATTGGCTGGTGTGGTCAGCGCAGCGATTCTGCCGCCAGATCCAATATCTGTTGATCTCACAATAAAAACCCCTGTGTTACTGCTACCGTCTGCATCAAATCTTCCTGTTGAAAGTGTCAATGCTCCCAAGAGGTTGACAGTGCCCGCCACCAGCACTCCGTTCGTACCGGAATTGCTACACGTGACGTTGTTAAGCGTAAACGTTCCAGTCAGCGTTTGATCCGTTGTGCCCGTGAACGAAAGCGTACCGCTATTTGAATTGAATGTTCCACTATTGGTAAGGTTCCCTGTCAAGGTAAGCGCTGCAGGTGCAGTAAAATTGCCTGAGGCTCCAATTGTGAGGTTATTAAAACTGACGCCCGTTCCGTTGATCTGGGTGGTTCCGTTAACAACAAATGTGCTCGTGCCAGGAGTAAATGTTCCTGTGTTCGTAAGGTTGCCGCTTGTAAGAGTAACTGTTTGTGAACCTAGATTCAACGTACCGGAGGTAACAGCAAGCCCTCCCGCAATTGTGATGGCTCGGTTGACATTAACACTTCCAGAAGACTTGTCAACCTCAACCCCGCTGGCAAAACTAATTGTGCCAGTACCAGATATTGTCTGAGTCGCAGCAGTGCCTGTAAACAAAACATCCTGAGTAGGCGAAAAAGTTACGGCCGATGAACTGTTGTTTATATTTCCCTGGAAAGTTAAAGACCCCACCCCACTAGCTGTTTTTGTTCCCGATCCTGAGAGCGTCAAGTTGCCGTAGGTCGTGATAGGAATGTTTTGCGCACCATTTGCAGAAAAATTGACGGTGCTTGTCGCATCAAGGCTAATACCTGCGGGTGCAACTCCTGAGTACCAACCAGTGCCTGCCGTATAACTCGTGTTGAGAAGTGCGTTCGCGTTCAAGATGAGATTTCCAGAAGCGTTTAAAAAGCCAGATGTGTTAATGGTACCCGATATTGTTGTGTTCGTTGTCGTGATGCCGGAAGAACTCGTGATCAGACCGCCACCATTTACTGTAAGGTTTGTGGCAGTGAGCGTGTTGGAAGTCGTGATCGTCCCTCCTACTGTTACATTAGTTGCTGTAATTGTACTCGATGTGGTGATCGTTCCCGAACTTGTGATGGAATTAAACGACCCCAGCGGGTCATCTGTAGTCAAAGTTGCCCCAGTGGAAATATCGAGCGTTACCGTTGAAGCCGGTGCTGCCGAAAGTGTAACACCTGGATCCAAAGTAAGCGTGCCAGATTGAACCCGTGCAAGCGCACTAAACTGAAGGGACAATGGCAAATTTCGAGTATTTCCCGCTCCAAAATTGAAGAAGGCCTGCCTGATTGGAACATTAGAATCCCAAAAATAGATTACATAGGGATCATATCCACCGGCTACCGTATTTGCGCCAGTGAAATTGAGCGTTGATCCATTACCATATGTAATAACAGCAACCGTGGGAAATTCTTCTCCCGGCAGGCTATCATCATATCCTGATAATGTTCCAGTAATGTTCAATCGCGCCAAGCTGCCTAGTGAGATCGATCCGACAACGTTATACGTGACAAAGAGATTGCGACATGTTTGGCCAGTACCGGAAACCGTGATATTGTGTCCATTGGTGTAGACATCATCGGTTGAAATCGGAACTGCCGCGGAACCGGCTGCACCACCGGGCGTTGAAGCCCAGATAGCAGTGCTCCAGGAGCCATTTGCAACCGCATATCTTTGCGAAAATGAGGCGACTGAAATCAGGACGAAGATGAGGGTATAAAGTATTCTCATAGTTTACCGACAAAGGCTTCAAAAATACGGATTTTTGGCGTTATAACAATCAAGTAATATATCCGGCATTAAGCGACTATTGTAACCGCTTAACGAATATTGTTTTCGTTTTTTGATGGCTTAGTCGCCATGTTTTGGTAATAAATCGCGGGTACCAGCAGGATTAACAGGACGGGATTTACAATTAACCTGTGAAATTGCGAGAGGAACGGTGTGGACAATTCGGAGACACCTTCGGAGGGCAGTTTTATGGCGAGGTAAATGGGCAGTAAAATAAATAAGTCGATTAATTGAATCAACAAGGCAATCTTAAGAACCCCGCCTTTAAAAAAAATGGCATAAACGATCGCCATCGTACCCAGGTCGTTCAGGATAATTCTCGCAACGCGATTGACAATGAAATGGGCCTCAGGCGAAAAGCGAGCACCCGTTATAACAAAAAGAAAGTCAGTGTATTGAAACAGGTAGGAGATTGCGAGCACCAGCAATCCAGCTCCAAACAAGCCGAAGCGTATCATCGGTTGCCTGACAATTTCCATTGTTTCTGCTTAGTGACCCAAACATACCACAGCCAGAATACGAACAGATAAATAATTCCAGTGAAAAAGAACTTGTGGAAAAAGTAAAGGGATTGCGGGAATTTCAAAGCGACCCAATAAAGAGCCATGACACGCATCAGGTTCAGGAAATAAATGGCCAAGCCACCAATGATCAGAAAAAATGCCGTGTTCCTGACCGGCCCGGTGAATGCTATTAGAAAAGACGCGAAAACAATGATCACATTAACGCTGTTGCAACCTTCGAACACTTCGATTACCGTTTGCTCCTTTCTCGTTATCGGCACATTGGGTGTTGAGGTCACGACATGATAATTGATGTCAGCGTCAAAAATTGACATGATGAAGGCGCCCTGTTTAGTTACCGCTATCGTGATCGGATCCGCATCAGGCTTGTACCCTTCGACATATAGCGCATAAAGAGTATTGAGCACAAGGTACATCGCAATGTACTTCGCCAGAAAAAATAATGCGTGCTTGTATTCCTTCAGCATTGATCAAATGGGTTTAGCCGGAATACCGACAACAGTTTGATGGTCAGCAACGTGGCGAACAACAACAGCGCCCGCCCCCACTCTTACGTTTTCGCCAATGGTAATATTCTGCAAAACTTTTGCACCCGTTCCAATGAGCGACCCGGAACCGACTTTCACATTTCCTGACAAATTTGTTCCGGGCATAACCGAACAATAATCACCGATATGCACATCATGCCCAATTGTTGTCGCCAGGTTGACGATCACGAATTCGCCAATGAAGATGCCCGTTGTAAGTATTACGCCATCTGTGATGATCGTGCCGCGGCCGAAGTGATTTGAGGTTGAGCCAAGATTTGCCCCTGGATGAGAAAGTACCGGAAAGTCGAAAGTGCGATTTGTCAGGCCTGAAACAATTTTTGCGCGTGAAGATGAATTCGCAATGGCAACTGCAATTGAAACATTGTTAAGTGTTCTGTTGGCTGCCTCACCCGATCCCAGAAAAGGAACTTTTGCGTTGTGAGTCGGATCATCATCGATAAACCCGATAAAATTCCATTTTTTGCTTTCGTTATTGATCTGCTCGATCAAAAGAGCTACCTCCCTTCCGAATCCTCCTGCGCCATAGATTGCAATATCTTTCATTCAGCTTACACCTTCGAAGTTAAGACATCGGATAAGATTTCGATAACACGCATCTGATCATCGATCGACATGTTGCTACCCGAGGGAAGGCATAGTCCGGCATCGAAAAGCTTTTCGCTCACCTGCCCTCCGTAAGCGGGTGCATCTTTGAAAACAGGCTGAAGGTGCATCGGTTTCCAAAGCGGCCTGCTTTCAATATTATGTTCTTCCAGCGCCAGGCGAATATCTTCCGGCTTAACTCCGAAATAATCCGACAACAAAATACAGGTAAGCCAACGGTTGGATATCGAATTTTTCATTTCAGGCTGAAACGACAATCCTTCGAATGATCGCAGGTTGTCCACGTACCGGTCATATACGGCTCGCCTCTGACTCACTCTGGTATCAAGAACCTGAAGCTGGCCTCGACCGATGCCCGCGGAGATGTTACTGAGGCGGTAGTTGTATCCGATATGCGAATGCTGATAGTAGGGCGCGGCATCGCGGGCCTGGGTTGAAAGAAATTTTGCTTTTTTAACCCATGCCTCATTCTTCGACATCAGCGCTCCGCCACCTGAGGTTGTGATAATCTTGTTACCGTTGAAGGAGAAGATTCCAATATCGCCAAAGGTGCCGAGCTTTTGCTGATAATAAATCGATCCAATCCCTTCCGCAGCGTCTTCAATGATGGGAATCTCAAATTCTTGTGCAACAGCAATGATCTCCCGCATTTTCGCTGGCATACCATAAAGGTGCACTGGAATAATCGCTTTCGGCTTCTTTCCTTTTTTCAAACGATCTAATATCGCTTCTCGTAAGGCAGCGGGATCCATGTTCCAGGTATCAGGCTCAGAATCGACAAAAACTGGGGTTGCTTTTTGATAGGCGATTGGGTTACATGTGCCCGAAAACGTAAATGTTGAGCAGAGCACTTCGTCACCTTGTTCAACTCCCAAAATGATTAATGCCAGATGGATTGCGGCAGTTCCGGATGAAATGGCCGCGCAATGAAAGTTTGGATTGTTATAGACAGTCAATTCCTTTTCAAAGGCGTCCAGGTTAGGGCCTGCCGGAGAAACCCAGTTGGTTTCGAAAGCTTCGTGGATGAATCTTACTTCATCACCTCCCATGTGCGGGGAGGATAGGTATATTCTGGGATTAACTTTCATCTTATATTTTAATGTAAGTCGAGTGTTTTCATTTGGGTTGCCGGAATGAGTGCTAAAGGTGCGTCTACCCCTCGCATGAAGTAATAGTTTTGATCAAAGCTGTGTTCTGTAAAACTCCGGTTGAAGGTTGGATCGTTTGTAAATAAGCGGAGTGTATCTAACGCAAAATTAGCTCCGGCCAATGCGTAAGCCAATGTAAAGGAAACATGCCTGATATTGATTTCGGTTATTTTCGGAATGCCGGCATGATCTTCCTTAAAATCTACTGTAAACATTCCTTCGGGAGGCAATTTATTGGATTCAAAAATTTTTGCAACCGCATGAATGGCTTTTGTTGCCAAGTCGCGATTGTTTAATAAACGTCCATAGGAGCACATTCCTGAAATTCCAGATGGGGCCGCGTTAGAAAGTAAGTATCCAATACGTTCTGCACTTGCCGCGCGAATAATCTTTCCATCATGAAACAAGACCTTCACGGCATAATTCCTTCCAGGAAGAAATTCGCTCATAATAAAATTTGTGATGAGCGGATTAATCATTGTCCAATTTCTGAAGTCACGCACATTATTAATCTTGAATGCACCGATTGCACCTGCGCCAGCCCCTGCACGTAACCAAAAAGGGAACCCAAAAGAGGAGATTATTTCGTCCGAAGCGGTGGACGCAACCTTACAAGTTTTCGGAACAAGCCCGGTCTCAACAAGCAGCTTGTAGGTGCTAAACTTATCATAAAGGCTTTGGCATATCGCGAGATCAGGAATGGAGGATGGACAAGGCAATTTTCCTTTTTGCTTGCGTTCCGACCATTTTAAAACTTCAAGTTCTGGTACAATAAAAGCGTGATCGATTTTTTCGGTTGCAACAATAGCTTCAATCACTTTCCAATACTCAGGGGATGAAGAATGTGGCACTAAATATGTTTGATCGAAAAGATTATAATTATAAAGGCCAGGAGCGAACGGGCTTCCATCGATGCCAATAAGTCTCTTAACGTATCCCGATTTCTTAATGCTTTGAGCAATCCCTAATGGCGTGGGTCCACCGATCCCTGAAATTAAGATGTTCATCGATTGCACTTAATGAGCTGATTTGTTATGGAATTCGTTTACAATTTTTTTTCGTTTTCCCGAATCAAGCAAGGGTATCTCCGAAACGTACTCAACGCGAAAGGTTGCATCGGCTCCCAAATATTGCTTGAACTCTGCAATTAGCTTGGCCTCTCGGGTAAATCCTTGTTTCGAATTGATCTTGAAAAGATAGTCTTTTGCGCCTTTTTGCACCAGTTGATATTGCTCTATCTCCGTGTATTGCCACATATTTTTATAAACGATGTAGGAAGAAACCAACTCCCCATTCGTCCCATACAGCAAATCGAGTTTGCGCCCTTCGACATGGTTAAGAAGCAGGTTTCCCGAAATAAGGCTTTCAGGTTTTACCGAACCGATGTCTCCGGTGTCATAGCGAATCATCGGCATACCATAGTTGAACAAATCCGTCACAATGATTCTTCCCATTTTACCGCATCGTTTACTAGATAATCGTAACCTGAGCCAACGACCTGTTGAGCTATAATTCCATTTTCTAAATTGGAATAACGCGAAACCGCCTCAACACCGAAATACTTTTTAAAGGTGTGCCTAGTGAAATCATTGAGTGACTCGGAGGAGGCAATTATCGAAGAAACTTTGATGTTCAGCTCCCGCTTGAAATTACGATCGAGATACCTGCAAATTAGCTCGAGCGCAGAGGCATAACCCAGAAATGCGAAAGTTGACTTCGTTGATTGCATGCGGGTAACCAGTCGTGGTTTTTTTTACTCATTGATGTGGGTGAAGTCAAAAAGAAAAA
>CBHROW010000109.1:0-14928 GCA_966080355.1 uncultured Chryseosolibacter sp. | reverse complement strand
ACTGCAAACACCATGGCCTCTGCAATTGAAGCGCTGGGGATGGCTCTTCCTTATGGCGCATCAAATCCTGCACTAAGCAAAGAAAAATCGGATGAGTGTCGACAAGCGGGCGCAGCGATTTTCAATTTATTAAAGCATGATATCAAACCAAAAGATATCATGACACGGAAAGCATTTGAGAACGCCATCACCGTTGTTGTTGCGCTTGGCGGATCGACCAACGCAGTGCTTCATCTGATAGCGATGGCAAAGTCTGTTGGAGTTACACTCACACAAGACGATTTCCAAATGATCTCTGATCGCACGCCATTGATCGCTGACCTGAAGCCAAGTGGAAAATATTTGATGGAAGAAGTTCATCGCATCGGAGGCATACCTGCCGTGATGAAATATTTGTTGAAGAAAGGATTTCTCCATGGCGATTGTCTCACCGTCACGGGGAAAACAATTGCTGAAAATCTCGAGGATGCCGTCACGCTGGATTTTGAAAAGCAAGACGTGATCTATCCCGTTGAAAAAGCATTGAAAGAAACCGGCCATCTCCAGATCCTTTACGGAAATCTCGCTGGCAACGGATCAGTTGCAAAGATCACCGGCAAAGAAGGATTAAAATTCAAAGGCCCTGCGCGGGTCTTCAATGGCGAGTTCGCGCTCATCGATGGAATTCAGAGCGGAAAAGTAAAAACCGGAGATGTTGTCGTGATCAGGTATGTTGGGCCGAAAGGTGCACCCGGAATGCCAGAAATGCTGAAACCAACTTCAGCGATCATGGGTACCGGCCTGGGAAAATCTGTTGCATTGATCACAGACGGGAGATTCTCGGGAGGCACGCACGGATTTGTCGTGGGCCACATTACACCTGAGGCATTTGAAGGAGGCTTGATTGCCCTCGTAGAAGACAACGATCAAATCGAGATCGATATCCAGAATCACCAGATCAATTTGCTGGTCGATACTCAAACTCTTTCAAGGCGCAAAGCTGCGTGGAAACAACCAAAGCTGGCCGTCTCGAATGGGATCCTTTTAAAATATGCGAAACAAGTAAAAACTGCTGCGGATGGATGCGTTACTGACGAAGAGTGAGCCTAAAGCGGAATCTGATAAACAGCCGCTGAAAAAAATTTCGGGATCAGAGGTTTTGTTGCAAAGTCTCGTGGCTGAGGGCGTGCAAACTATCTTTGGTTATCCAGGTGGTGCCATCATGCCAGTTTATGATGCGCTCTACGGTTACGCTGACAAACTCAATCATATTTTAGTCCGACACGAACAAGGTGCGATTCACGCTGCACAGGGATTTGCACGAGTGTCCGGTAGACCAGGCGTTGTATTTGCAACTTCGGGACCAGGTGCAACCAACCTTGTAACCGGGCTTGCTGACGCACTGATCGATTCAACTCCGGTTGTCTGCATCACAGGACAAGTTTTCGCTCATCTGCTTGGCACCGATGCATTTCAAGAGACTGATGTAGTCAACACAACCATTCCGGTTACCAAATGGAACGTACAGGTAACAGAAGCAAAAGATATTGCTGCCGCAGTTGCCAAGGCATTCTACATCGCAACGACCGGGAGACCGGGACCGGTTCTGATCGACATCACCAAGAACGCGCAGAATGAAATGACCGAGCAGCTCCCATATAAAAAATGCGAGCACGTTCGAACTTATCAGCCAAAACCGACACTTCAATATGACCGGATCGAAGCTGCGGCTGAATTGATCAACCATGCAAAAAAGCCATACATACTCGCGGGTCAGGGCGTATTGTTGTCAGGCGCATCCAAAGAACTTATTGCACTTTCTGAAAAGACGGGAATACCAGTAGCCAGTACGTTGCTTGGGCTGGGTGCATTTCCCACGAATCATCCCAATTATGTCGGCTACCTGGGCATGCACGGAAACTATGGCCCGAATGTAAATACGAATGAATGTGATGTGCTACTTGCTGTCGGCATGCGTTTCGATGACCGTGTTACCGGAAACGTTGCGCGTTATGCCAAACAAGCAAAGATCATACATATCGATATCGACAAAGCCGAGATCCGCAAGATCGTTCACACTGATGTTGCGGTCCACGCTGACGCCAAAGAGGCACTCGAAGCTCTGATCGGCTATTGCAAACCGAATAATCATTCGGCATGGATCGAAAGCTTCGAAAAGCTGAATAAAGTCGAGTACGAAAAAGTCGTTCAAAAAGAATTTTTTCCGGAAGGCGAATTAATGATGGGTGAAGTGATCAACCATCTTTCAACGCTTACCAACGGAGAGGCTATTGTAGTTACCGATGTCGGACAGCACCAGATGGTGACGTCACGTTATTACAAATTCAAAAATCCGAGAACGCAGGTAACAAGCGGTGGAGCTGGTACCATGGGATTCGCACTTCCCGCAGCACTCGGTGCAAAGCTTGCAATGCCGCACAAAGATGTGATCGCTGTAATTGGTGATGGTGGTTATCAAATGACCGTGCAAGAGCTTGGAACCATCATGCAATATCAAATTCCTGTGAAGATCATCGTTTTGAATAACAGCTTCCTGGGCATGGTGCGTCAATGGCAACAGCTCTTCCACGAAAAACGCTACTCATTCACCGAGATGCAGAACCCGGATTTCATCAAGCTTGCGGAAGCGTATCACATTCCCGCTGGAAAAGTTGTGGAGCGAAAAGCGCTTGACCGAATGCTGAAAGATATGCTCGATGCCAAAACACCATATTTCCTCGAAGCGGTCGTTGGAAAAGAAGACAACGTATTTCCAATGGTACCTGCTGGAGGATGTGTGTCGGATGTGTTGTTAGAGCCACCGAAGAGCTGAAAGCTTAAAGCTAAAAGCCGAAAGCTAGAAGCATTTAACAGCGAAAGATCGACAATGAGGAAAAGAACGAATTCAACTGATCGGAAAAAAGTGAATACAGTCGGCACAAGCCTTCAGCTTTTAGCTTTCGGCTTTCAGCTGCGGAAATAAAAGAGCACGCACAAATTAGCACCACGAACGAATTAGGAAACTCAACGAATATGAAACAAGAATTCACCCTCGAGATTGCCGCTGACAACAATTTTTCGATCCTCAACAGGATTGTGAATGTACTCAACCGCAGGAGAGTTCGTATTAAAAAGCTTGTTGCCCACGAACATGATACCGACTTCACGAGAGGTGGAGCTATCATTCTCGTTTACACAACACAGGATATGGTCGAAAAAGTGAAACACCAGCTCGAAAAGTGTATCGAAGTAGAGTCAGCGACCTATCACGAAGGAAGCAGCTTGTATTACGAGTTGAGTGAAAAATCGCATCGGGCAGTAGCTTAAATAAGCCGAAAGCTTAAAGCTGAAAGCCGAAAGCGAGTAGATAGTAATATCAGAAATGGCTATAACCGACACAATCAACGAAAATGATCGACTGGGAAAAGAGCGAATTAACGACCATCAGCCTTCAGCTTTGAGCTTTTAGCTTTCAGTTCCCAAAGTCGCACGAACCAGGTACGAAAAGAAAAACTAAAATATCAGATAACACATTTAAACCGCAACAACACATGGCAAAGATCAATTTCGGTGGAACGATAGAAGAAGTGGTAACTCGCGAAGAGTTCCCGATGGAAAAAGCGCTTGATGTCCTCAAAAACGAGGTGATAGCAATTATTGGCTATGGCGTTCAAGGTCCTGCGCAAGCATTGAATTTGCGCGATAACGGATTCAATGTCATTGTCGGTCAACGCAAAGGCTCAAAGACGTGGGACAAAGCCGTTGAACACGGATGGGTGCCGGGAGAAAGTTTATTCGACATCGAAGAAGCGGCAAAACGCGGAACGATCATCGAGTTCCTCCTTTCAGATGCAGGTCAAATCGCGCTGTGGCCAACGATCAAACCTTTCCTTACCAAGGGAAAAACACTTTACTTTTCCCATGGCTTCGGCATCACGTTCAAAGAACAAACCGGAATTATTCCTCCTGCCGACATCGATGTTGTTCTCGCAGCACCGAAAGGGTCAGGAACATCGGTAAGAAGATTGTTCCTGCAGGGAAAAGGTATCAACTCCAGTTATGCCGTATTCCAGGACGCCACCGGTAAAGCAAAACAAAAAGCAATTGCGCTCGGAATCGGAGTTGGTTCAGGATATCTCTTTGAAACGGATTTCAAAAAAGAAGTATACTCCGATCTGTCAGGCGAACGCGGCACCTTGATGGGCGCAATCGCGGGGATCTTCGAAGCTCAATACGAAGTGCTTCGCGCGAACGGGCATTCACCTTCCGAGGCGTTCAACGAAACGGTTGAAGAGCTCACGCAATCTCTCATGCCGCTCGTTGCCGAAAATGGTATGGATTGGATGTACGCCAACTGTTCGACAACGGCTCAGCGCGGTGCTCTTGACTGGAAGAAAAAATTCAAAGCCGCCACACTCCCTGTATTCCAGGAACTTTACAAGAGTGTGGCTACCGGACAGGAAGCAAAACGCACGATCGAAACTTGCAGCAAGCCAGACTATCGCGAAAAGCTTGCTGAAGAATTGAAAGAGCTTCGCGAAAGTGAATTGTGGCAAGCTGGTGCTGCGGTTCGCGCATTGCGCCCGGAGAAACAACAGGTGGAAGCAAGTATGATCAACTAAAGTCTCATCTCGCTTTAGTCACCTCATCACAGACCTTTCTCCTTCAGGAGAGGAGAGCTGCTTCCCTCCTTGACGAGAGGGATCGAGGGTGAGGTGAACATAAAGACGAGTGAATGAATACTATGACAACGCAGACACAAACACAATCACTCAACATCAACGCAGCGTACTACACGCTGAAGTCGGTGGTGCTGAAAACACCACTGCAGTTTCATCGCAAGCTGTCGGAAAAATTCAAAGCCGAAATCTATCTGAAGCGCGAAGACCTGCAGATCGTTCGTTCTTACAAGCTGAGAGGCGCATACAACTTGATCCATAGCCTCTCCGAAGAACAACGCAAGCGCGGTGTGGTTTGTGCAAGCGCGGGAAACCACGCTCAGGGCGTTGCATACTCGTGCCGCCAGCTCAATATTAAAGGCGTGATCTACATGCCTGCCATCACCCCGAAACAAAAGATCAACCAGGTCAAAATGTTCGGGGGAGACCTGATCCAGATTGTGCTGACTGGTGACACTTTTGATGATTGTCAGGCGCATGCACTCGAATTCACCAAGGCCAACAACATGGTCTTCATTCCACCCTTTGATCATCCAAAAGTAATTGAAGGCCAGGGCACAGTTGGAAAAGAAGTATTAGACGAACTGTCGAACATCGATTATATTTTTGTGCCGATCGGTGGCGGTGGCCTCTGTGCCGGGATCAGTGAGTATTTCAAAACCTATTCACCCAACACGAAGATCATCGGTGTAGAACCAGCAGGTGCTCCATCCATGAAAGAAGCATTGAACTTTGGCAAACCGATCAAGCTCGAGAAGATCCAACGATTTGTCGATGGCGCATCGGTGCAGAAAGTAGGTGAACTCACATTCGCCCTGTGCAAAGACACGCTGACCGACATGTTGCTCGTGCCCGAAGGAAAAGTGAGCTCGACAATTCTTCAATTATACAATGAAGATGCCATTGTAGCCGAACCTGCAGGTGCTTTGTCGATTGCCGCGCTGGATCAGTACGCGGATCAACTCGCTGGAAAAAAGGTGGTCTGCGTTCTCAGCGGAGGAAACAACGACATCGATCGCATGCAGGAGATCAAAGAACGTTCATTGTTGTATGAAGGTCTCAAGCATTACTTTATTGTGCGATTTGCTCAACGTCCGGGAGCGTTGAAAGAATTCGTCAACTATATCCTCGGACCGAATGACGACATTGTGCGCTTCGAGTTCATTCAAAAGCACAATAAGGAAACAGGTCCTGCTTTGATCGGCATCGAAGTCAAGTCGCGGGACGACTTCGATTCATTGATCGAACGTATGAACGATCACAACCTGAATTACACACTCGTCAATCAAAACGAAAATCTTTTTGAATACTTGGTTTAGCAGAGACCCGGAAATAAAACGAAAGGCCGTGTTGCAAGACATGGCTTTTTTATTTGTGTACGCTTAGATCAGGTTGTTCGCGTAAGCAAATTTGATAAGTCCGACCAGTGAGTTCGTGGAAGTTTTTTTGAAGATATTTTTCCGATGGGTTTCAACGGTTCGCTCGCTAATAAAAAGTTCTTCCGCGATTTGCTTGTTTGAATACTCACGGGCGATGAGTTTCAATATCTCCCGTTCGCGATCGGTGAGCAGTCGTCCTTCTTCAGGATTTTGAAGATTGTTGATCAGGAGTTTGTTGATGTCGTTGCTCAAGTACACTCTTCCGTTGCGCACTTCCTGGATAGCAGCCAGTAACTCCTTGTGCGTATCTTTTTTCAGAACATAGCCGTTCACACCAGCACGAAGGATCTCTTTCACCAGGTGTGTTTCATCGTGCATGCTGAGGATGATCGTTTTGATTTGAGGGTGAATTTTTCTGATCGTATTCACGAGGGCTAATCCGTCCATACCGGGCATATGGAAGTCGGTGATCATGATGTCAATCTCATGAGTTTTCAGGAATTCGATCGCTTTCTCGGCCGACTCAACCTGACCCACTACACGCACGTTGTCTTCCTTTTCTAAAAGATTTTTTATTCCGTCCAGGAGAATGGCATGGTCATCAACCAGTAGTATCCGCATCTTGGATGTTGAAAGCGTTGTAGGTTTCAGGAAATTAAAGATGCCAGATTCATCCATTTAACGCAAATAAATAACGATTCAATTTGCATGAAATACGGGCTATTGGGTATTTATGACTACAGCGTCATCCGGAGAAGGTTTGGCAAGTGCTTTAGGTATGGTGATGATCAAAGTGGTTCCTTTCCGATCGGGCCGCGAGTCGAGGTCTATTCTTCCGCGCGCCAGGTTCAGGCGTGAGCGGATGTTCTTCCATCCGTTACCTTTCGCAGACTCCAGAATGCTCACATCGAAACCAAACCCATTGTCTTCGATCGTGAGCGCTATTTCTTCAACATGGCCAACGAGTTGGATCTCAACAACGGTTGCGTTACTGTACTTGATGATGTTATTCAGCCATTCCTGGATAATACGATAAAGTGAGATCTCCTGAATTTCTTGTAATCGTTCGGGAATGTCGAAGCCACTCACGCGCACTGTGACTTTGCCACTGTCGTTGAGGCGGTTCGCCATTTCGCGCAAGGCCGGGACCAGTCCGCTTTGCACGAGTGTTTGTGGCATAAGATTGAACGCGATGCTTCGAATCTCCTGGTGCATTTCATTTAGGAGTACTTCGGCTTTGTTTACTATTGCAAGTCGCTCATCGAGTGGGCTATTGTTATGAATGCTGTGAATAGCCAGGCGCAGCGCTGATATCAATTGCCCCATGCCATCGTGAAGATCTTGCGCAAATCTTCTTCGTTCATTTTCCTGTGATTGAATGGTTGCCTGCGTCTGTGCTTCGCGCAAAAAAACTTCTTTTTCGCGTTTAAGCCGGTTTCGAAGCAATATGGAGATCACAATGATCAGCGCAAGCGAAAGCAGCAATACGCCAATGATCGCGAATGTGAGCTCGAGTGCAGTTTGCTGCTGCAACAGTTGCGATTGCTGAAGCACGAGCTGCTGCTCCTTTTTATCTGTTTCAAAACGTGTCCGCATTTCCGCAATAGCCTGCGTGTTCGAATTTTCATAAACACTGTCCTTTGCAACCGCCCAGAGCTTGTAATATTTGCTCGCGTTTACATAGTCATGCAAGCCCTCATAGTTCTGTGCCAATGAATGATAGGCTCCTTCGAACTTGAGCGTAAGATCGAATTTCTCAGCGAGCGCCAGCGCTTCGTGCCCTGAAGCAATACCTTTCTGGAATTGTCCAAGCTTGAAGTACAACTCAGACATCGCGTAAAGATCCGAAACAATGAAAAATGGATTGCCAACTTTTTCCCGATAGGGTCGTGCTTTCAAATACTGCTCGATGGCAAGATCATATTTGCCAGCGTCTGCGAAGATGGTGCCGAGAATAAAATAACCATTGGCAAGCGATTGGCTGTCATTACTTCTTTCCGCAGCCGCAATTCCCTTGTCGATGTAAAAACGTGCAGAATCCAGCATGCCAAGCGCACCATAACTTATTGCAATATTGTTGTAGGTATATAATGCAATCCATTCGTACGATGTGCCTTCCATTGCGCTCAGGTTAGCGAGACCGTAATCAATGCAGTTTCGATATTGTTTGAGTTCGAGATAAGCCCAGGCAATGTTGGTCTTCAATTTCAGTTCAACCTCCTTGTCAGCCTGATTGTCGAGCACACGAAGTCCAGCATACATGTTCTCAAGACCGTCTTGAGGCCGGCCAGACGAAACGTAGGCATGTCCCAAGGAAGCATAAATCCGAACCAATGCGTATGAAGCGTTCGTGCTAACCGCAAGTTCTTTTGCTTTGTTCAGTTCGAAGATCGCACTATCGAGTTGGCCGGTTCTGCTGAGATAGATTCCCCTCGCCATGTAGAGGTACGCAAGCGATCCGGGCAGCACTTCCGTTTTCACCAGGCTTTTTGCTTTCTCATTGTACTGCTTCGCCTTATCGATATCTATCCGCAGATAGTCGTAGACGAGCTCGTAAAGTATTCTCGATTTTTCCGTGCCTATCCGATGTTTGAATTCCCTTTCGAGACTGTCGAGACGTTGATTTTCTTGCGCGCGCAAAGATGAAAAAGAACATAGCACGACCATCGCCATCAGCGCATACCAGGGGGATTTCCTTTTCATGTAATAAAGATAACAATTAGCGTGCGATCTGGGCAATTTGTTCACGATGAGTTTGTGTGGTGAGCGGAATTTTCAATATGAGTGTAGTGCCTCTGATACCATTTTTCGAATCAATATCGATCGAGCCTTTTACCAGATTCATCCTCGAGTGCATGTTCTTCCACCCATTGCCCGCAGACCGATTCAAAACTGCAGGATCGAAGCCATCGCCATTGTCTTCAATCATCACATTAATCTCGTTCTCGTAACCGATAAGTTGCACTTCGATCGTTGTAGCCATTGAATACTTGATGACGTTGTTCACCCATTCTTGCACAATACGATACAGCGAGATCTCACGCACTTCAGAAAGTCTTTCCGGTAGGTCAAAACTTTGAATACGAATAGTAATCTTTCCCGATTGATTAACACGGTCAGCCATCTCTCGCAATGCGGGAACAAGCCCGTGATGCACGAGGGTCTGAGGCATGAGGTTGAACGCAATTGTCCGGATCTCTTGATGCATTTCATTCAATAACTTTTCGGCTTTACCAACAACATTAACCCTTTCCTCGAGCGTACTATCGTGGTGAACAGAAATAAGCGCCAATCGAAGTGCGGAGATCAGTTGTCCCATGCCATCGTGAAGATCCTGCGCAAATCTCCGTCTCTCCATTTCCTGCGATTGCACGGATGCGAGATTATAGGCCTCCTGGATTGAAAGCTCGCTCTCTTTCAATAATAGCAGTTGCTCTCTTTTGTGACGATTTCGCGCAAGCAATAGAATAACAACAATAGCCAATATCAGAATAGCCAACGCTGCAATGGTCGTGTACATCTGGCGAAGCTCGGCTCGTTGCAACAAGATCTGATGATCTTTTTTGTCCGACTCATATTTTGTTTGCAGATCGGCAAGCACCTTCGTCCGTTCGATCGTAAAGAGGCTATCGCTATACACTTTTCCTCGCTGCTGATAGATGAAAGCATTTTTATAATCACCGATGTTCGCATAGGCCGATGCAAGCTGTTCGAATGTATAACGCACCAGGTCAGTGTAACCTATAGCCGTTGCTTCTTCCAGACACGATTTGAAATATTCGATCGCTTTCGGAAAATTTTTCACCGAATAGTATGTTTCTCCGGTGTTAACAAGATTTACGGCCACACCCTGCCGGTCTCCAATGTTCTTCCGGATGCGTGTCGACTGTTCAATGAGCGTCAACGATTTCTCCAGATCACCTTTTCTCAATGCCATGGACGAGAGATCAAGCAGCACATAACCCAGGCCGACACTATCTTTTTCATTCAGCCGGATCTCGTAAACCTTTTCATAAAGTTTGAAAGCTTCATCGACCTTGCCCTGGCCATCCAGAATTACAGCCCGATGACCGTAAGCAGTTCCAAGATCGGTTTGATCGTGAATTGCCGATGCATTTACCTCTGCGATATCAAGATACATCAGTGCTTTTTCTGCTCCCGTATGTTTTCGGTGAAACACGGCTAACTCGTTGCTCACTTTGGCAAGTCCGCGATGGTCCTGAAGTGAATCGAAAATTGCGAATGCCCGCAAATATTTTGGCAATGCATTTTCCGGATCGCTGGTCAGGTAAAACACAACGCCCTGAAGCATCAAAGCATAAGCTTCCTTGCCTTTCCATTTGTGCCCGTGAGCAATCGCTGCTGCCTGTGCAGCATACTTCGATGCACTATCAAAACTGTTGCTGTACATCGCATAAAAATTATCGATGATGTACTGCACTTTTTTTTCATCGTTGAGGCTGTCAATTACAACATCGAACCGCGCTTTTCCGGGTTGAGAAAACACATGAGACGAAGAGAAAGAAAGAAAGAAATGCCACAATATAAACGAGGTTGAAAAGGCGCGGCTGCCTGGCGGGAAAGGCCATCGTTTTTTTCATAGGTCGGGAACTCCGAATACAAAATACAAAAAATAACGAGGCTATTCTTACTGTCGCTTTTTCAAGAACTACCAATCGTTAGCAGCGAAATTTTTTTATGATTTATGTTGATGCAAGATTGAGTTTTTATCATCTTCGTAAGTCACAAAACACAATAGAAGAACAGAGATTCAGCAATCGTTTTAGATACATTATTTCATAAGACAGACCGTCCCGCCTTAGTCGCGGGACGGTTTTGTTTTAGGGATTTGAGAACGAACTAACAGTTGTTTAGCAGGAATTGAGAAGAGAACTACGCTGAGAAAAAAGAGATGAGTCAAGCAAAAACATTATTCGACAAGATCTGGGATGCCCATGTTGTCAAGCAAAGCGAAGGTTACCCGGATGTCATTTTTATCGACCGACATTTCATTCACGAGGTCACAAGCCCCCAGGCATTCGATGGATTGAGAAAACGAAACATTCCTGTTTTCAACGCATCGCGAACAACGGCAACTGCCGACCACAATGTTCCAACAAAAGATCAACATCTTCCGATCAAAGAAGCATTGTCTCGTCACCAGGTTGAAACCCTTCGCAAAAATTGCGCGGAGTTCGGTGTCAACCTCTATGATCTCGGTCATCCGTTCCAGGGAATCGTGCACATCATCGGCCCGGAGCTTGGATTAACACTTCCCGGAATGACCATTGTCTGTGGCGACAGTCATACTTCCACGCACGGTGCATTTGGAAACATTGCATTTGGAATCGGTACGAGCGAAGTGGAGCAGGTTCTCGCAACGCAATGTATTCTCCAATACAAGCCGAAGCGCATGAAGATCGAGATCAACGGCAAGCTTGCGAAAGGAGTCGTAGCGAAAGACATCATCCTTTACATTATATCGAAGATCTCTGCGAGTGGTGCTACCGGTTACTTCGTGGAGTACGCAGGTGACACGATCCGCAACCTGTCAATGGAGGCGCGCATGACCATTTGCAACATGAGCATCGAGATGGGTGCACGTGGTGGACTGATCGCTCCTGATGAAACAACATTCGATTACATCAAAGGAAGAAAATTCGCTCCACAAGGTGAACGCTTCGACCGTCTCGTAGAACAATGGCGTCATTTGAAAAGCGATCCAGGTGCGGAATATGATCTCGTTTTGACGTACGATGCGGCTGACATCGCCCCGATGATCACGTATGGAACAAATCCGGGCATGGGCATCAAGGTATCGGATCGCATTCCGACAATTGCCGAGCTCAAAGACATCAGCGAGCAAACCTCATTTTCGAAATCACTCGAATACATGGGCCTCGAGCCCGGTTCACAACTCCTCGGAAAAACTGTCGATTATGTTTTCATCGGAAGTTGCACCAACGCACGCATCGAAGACCTGCGACTGGTTGCCGACATGGTGAAAGGAAAAAAGAAAGCTGCAGGCGTTGAAGTTTGGGTTGTACCGGGTTCAAAGCAGGTGGAAGAACAAGCTCGCAAAGAAGGCCTCGATAAAATTTTTGAAGCGGCAGGATTCGAACTGCGAAGTCCGGGATGTTCGGCATGTCTTGGAATGAATGAAGATAAAATTCCAGCTGGAAAATATTGCATCTCGACATCAAACAGAAATTTCGAAGGGCGTCAAGGTCCGAAGTCGAGAACGTTTTTAGCGAGTCCGTTGAGCGCTGCTGCTGCCGCGATCACAGGAAAAGTGACTGACGTACGTGAGCTTGTATAATGATAAAAAGATGAGCAAGGAAAAATTCACCACGTTGAAAAGCAAGGCAGTTCCGATGTCGATTGAAAATATCGATACCGACCAGATCATTCCCGCGCGATTTCTGAAAGCTACTACGCGCGAAGGATTTGGTGAAAACCTCTTCCGCGATTGGCGTTATGATGGCGATGGATCGCCTACAGCGGATTTCCCACTGAATAACAAAACATACTCCGGAAAAATATTGGTGGCTGGAAAGAATTTCGGCTGCGGAAGCAGTCGCGAGCATGCGGCCTGGGCCATTTACGATTATGGTTTCCGTGTCGTGATCTCGAGTTTCTTCGCAGACATTTTCAAGAACAATGCACTTAACAATGCGCTGCTACCCGTACAGGTGACTGACGCGTTCCTGAAAAAAATATTCGAAGCGATCGAAAAAGATCCGAACACCGAAATCACAGTTGACTTACAAAAACAAACCGTGTCTCTTCCCAACGGTGCGTCCGAACATTTCGATATCAACGCTTACAAGAAAACGTGCCTGACGAACGGCTACGATGACATCGATTACCTGCTAAGCCTTCGGGAAGAGATCAAACAATTTGAATTAACCCACTAAGCATGAAAAAAAAGATAACCATTCTGCCAGGAGATGGAATTGGAAAGGAAGTGACGACATGCGGCAAACGTGTGCTCGATCAGATTGCAGAATGCTTTGGTCATGAGTTTGTCTATGATTATGGACAGATCGGCCACGATGCCATCGAAGCAACCGGAAATCCGCTGCCCGATGAAACCCTGACGAAACTAAAAAATTCAGATGCGATCTTGTTTGGTGCAGTCGGTCATCCGAAGTACGATAACGATCCTTCATTGCCTGTGCGCCCGGAGCAAGGCCTATTGAAAATGCGGAAGGAACTCGGCTTGTATGCAAACCTTCGCCCAATCAAATTATTTGACGAACTGCTCGGAGCTTCGAGCATCAAGCCTGAGATACTGAAAGGTGCTGACATCCTTTTCTTCCGGGAACTTACCGGTGATGTGTACTTCGGGGAGCGCGGACGCAAGAACAATAACGACACGGCTTTCGATACGATGATCTATTCGAAGTATGAAGTCGAAAGAAGTGCGCACAAAGCTTTTAAAGCAGCGCAGACGAGAAAAAAGCAACTGACTTCGGTCGACAAGGCAAATGTACTCGAGAGTTCACGCCTTTGGAGAAGCGTGGTTCAGGAAGTCGCAAAACAATATCCAGACGTAACGGTCGATCACATGTTTGTCGATTCCGCTGCAATGAAATTGATCCAGAGCCCGAGAAGTTTTGACGTTGTGCTAACTGGAAATCTTTTCGGTGACATTCTTACCGATGAAGCGTCACAGATCGCTGGCTCCATGGGAATGCTCGCATCAGCCTCGATTGGCGACAAAGTCGGGTTGTATGAACCTATTCACGGAAGCGCTCACGATATCACCGGCAAGGGTATAGCCAATCCGTTGGCGTCAATCCTCTCTGCAGCGCTTCTCCTCGACATTTCATTCGGATTGAAGGAAGAGGCCGATACTGTGATCGCAGCTGTCGGGAAAACGCTGAAGCAAGGCTATAGAACGAGAGATATCGCTGATGCGGACACCGCGCTTGAAAAAATTCTCGGAACGGATGTCATGGGTAATGTGATCGCAAATCAGATTCGCATGACAACGTCAGTACCAGTAGAGAAATAACGCCATCATTAATAAAAAAATTATGAGCCAAAAAATTCAAATTTTCGATACAACCCTGAGGGATGGTGAGCAGGTACCGGGTTGTCAGCTTTCGACCGATGAGAAAATCATTGTTGCTCGCGAGCTCGAACTCCTTGGCGTGGATGTGATCGAAGCTGGCTTTCCCATATCCAGCCCTGGCGATTTCCTTTCGGTGATCGAGATCTCCAAGGCGGTAAAAGATCCTGTGGTCTGCGCGTTGACCCGCTCCAAAAAAGACGACATCGATGTTGCGGGCGAAGCGCTTCGGTATGCAACGCGCGGAAGGATCCACACGGGCATCGGCTCCTCTGATATTCACATCAAACACAAATTCAATAGCACAAGGGAAAAAGTACTCGAGCAAGCTGTGTGGGCCGTGAAATATGCGAAGAGCAAAAATGTTGAAGTAGAATTTTTCGCTGAGGATGCCGGACGGGCTGATCTTGCTTTCCTCGGGCAAATGGTTGAAGCTGTAATTGCCGCAGGTGCCGATGTTGTCAATATTCCCGACACAACGGGCTATTGCCTTCCTGATCTTTATGGCAAGCGCATCAAATATTTGTTCGATAACGTAAAGAATATCGACAAAGCAGTCATATCGGTTCATTGCCATAATGATCTCGGCATGGCAACCGCAAATACCATCGCGGGAATTTCGAATGGTGCCAGACAAGCCGAAGTCACGATCAATGGCATTGGCGAAAGAGCCGGAAATACTTCGCTCGAAGAAGTTGCCATGATCCTGAAAACGCACAAAGATCTTGGCCTCTATACCAACATCAAATCCGAACGCATCTATGAGATCAGCAAGCTGGTATCGGAGCTGATGCGCATGCCGGTTCAGCCGAAC
>CBHROW010000108.1:0-14957 GCA_966080355.1 uncultured Chryseosolibacter sp. | reverse complement strand
CTGCGTTTAAGCAGAGACTCAACCAGATCGCCAAATGTTCCACCGATGATAATGATCAGGCCAACGATGATCCAGCTAGAGAGTGACAGCGAAGAAGTCTGGCCGATTCCTTCGAAAAAAAATGGAAGCCCGATAGCAAAGCACATCGCCAGGGCTGCGCCACCAAAAAAACCTTCCCAGGATTTTTTCGGAGAGATTCGCTCGAAAAGTTTACTTTTTCCGAAGAACGTTCCCGCGAAATAAGCACCGGTATCGCTCGCCCAAAGAATGAACAGGCAGCCGAACATGATCTGGTAATTATAAGATCCGTTTTCAAACGCTGCGATATTCAATAGCGAGAAGGGTACGGCCACATAGAAGATCCCGAGAAGCGTAAACGCGATGTTCGTAAACGGCTTGCGTTCGAAACGTTTGTAAAGTTTGATGAGGTAGATGCATGATACCAAAGGAAAGATCAGGAAATAATAGCGGTAAGAGATCTTTTCCATTTCAATAAAAAATGAAAGCGCAAAAACCACCATTCCACTTACCGTTGCAAACACCGGCTGAGGTTGTAATCCTTCGAGGCCAACAACCTTGTAAAATTCCCACAGTGTCATCGTGCAGATAAAGAAGAAGATTGCGAAGTATGTCCACGGGCCAAAGCAAATGGAAGCAATAATTGCCGCTGACCCTAACAGTCCGGTGATGATGCGTTGAGTCAGGTTGTTGTATTTCTTGATGGCAGACGTCACAGCTGGTGGGTGGAGGTTTGGCGATTTTTGAAATAGTGATGAAAGAAATAAAGAAGTCCCGCAGTGCAAATAGCCGCTATCGCGATAACGCTTACAGGTACGGCTTCTGTGCTTTCGGGGTCGAAATTGAATTTTCCTTTTTGATAGAGATACATTGCAACCACCGAGAAGCCGTTGTTGACGAAGTGTGCCAGCATCGCTAATGAAAGTTTTCCGGACCAGTAATATAGGTAGCCGAATAACGCCCCAAGAAACATCCGCGGAACAAAACCGAAAAATTGCATGTGAATAGCGCTAAACAGAATGGCTGAAACCCAGATTGAAATATGAATGTTGCGTGTGGCGCGAAACATCTCGTTCTGGATCATTCCGCGAAAAACAAGTTCTTCACCAATGGCTGGAAGAATGCCGATAACGATCAAGGCGATCAGCACTTCGCCATCTGTGTCGAACGCAGTGAGATATTTTGTAAGCTCTGCGTTTTCATCTTCACGTTCACGGGCCCACTGTTCAAATCCCCTGAGAAAATCGGGGAATTGGACCTTCGAGTTCCATTCTATAAAAACCGAATTCACGAACATGAAAACGATCACGAGCACAACCACGATGACAACGGGTGTTATTTCAATTTTCTTTCCGGTAAAGAAAAGAGAAACGGGTTTGCGCTCATTAGCGAGGTATAAGGTCGGGATAACGATCAGACCGATAAGGGTGGCGAACCCCTGCATGATATAAAGTGGAACTTTCAGGTCTGGATTATTCAGTGGATTCTGAAAAGCCTCGATCATGTCCATCATCGAGCCGGGATAAAAGGGCAGGGCGAGAAAAAATCCAATGACCGGACCTATGAGTACAAACCCAAGCCCGACCAGCGCGAGGATGATGATGAGGTTGGTCACCGGGTGTCTTTCGGGTCGCTGGAACAATGGGTTTTCAAGCATCTGAAAAATGGCTTAACTTTGCGAGTTACTGTGATTTTCACAGCGAGCAAATATGGTAAAAATCGGCAATATTGAGTTAGGGGATTTTCCTTTGCTACTGGCTCCGATGGAGGACGTCAGCGATCCGCCTTTTCGTGCGGTTTGCAAGGAAGGCGGGGCGGACCTGATGTATACCGAATTCATTTCTTCGGAGGGACTTATTCGTGATGCAGCGAAGAGCCGTCAGAAACTCGACATTTTTGAATACGAACGCCCGATCGGCATTCAACTTTTCGGAGGCGACATCGGTAATATGGTTCAATCTGCCGAGATCGCCACGCAGGTAAATCCTGATCTGATCGATATCAACTACGGCTGCCCCGTGAAAGCTGTGGCGTGTCGCGGGGCTGGCGCTGCGTTGCTGCAAGATATTCCGAAGATGGTCAGCATGACAGCCGAAATCGTGAAGTGCACGCACTTACCGGTGACCGTGAAAACGCGACTCGGCTGGGATGACAGCACAAAAAATATTCTCGAGGTTGCAGAACGCCTGCAAGACATTGGAATAAAAGCTTTAACCGTTCACGGAAGAACACGCGTTCAGATGTACAAAGGTTCGGCAGACTGGACCCTGATCGGGAAGATCAAGGAAAATCCCCGCATCCATATTCCGATCTTCGGCAATGGCGACATTGATTCACCTCAAAAAGCGCTGGAGTATAAAAACAGATATGGTGTTGATGGCGTGATGATCGGCCGCGCAGCTATCGGCTATCCGTGGATCTTCAATGAGATCAAACATTATATCAAACACGGTGAACGACCCCTTCCTCCCGATATGAATGAGCGGGTTCGCGCAACGCTCAAGCACCTCGATTTTTCCATCCAGTGGAAAGGCGATCGTCTCGGCATCTTCGAAATGAGACGACACTACACCAATTACTTCAAAGGAATTGCCGACTTCAAACCGTTCCGCACCAGGCTTGTGGAAGCAGACACGGAGGGTGAGGTGCGAGCGATACTTGCGGAAGTGAATGAAGTTTACTCTAATCTTGCCTTTGCCACCTCGTAGTTCACAGTTGACCGTTCACAGTTCACAGCCATTTGTGCCGTGCGATCGTGGAGAAGGATATTCGACCGTGAACCGTCATCCGTGAACTGTCAACCAATGCTTTCAGCGCGATAGTTTGCATGACGGATGTTTCTAATCCATCGCTCACCCGTAATCCCTGAAGTGCCAATCCGGGAAGTTGTTAGCTCAAGTGCTTTTAGCTTTCAGCTTTTCCGCAAGATTCCGGTTTGAAATACTTACACGAATCACAATCTTTGCGCGCAAACTTTTTCAAATCCCATGGCTATTTCTGAGCAAAACCGAGGCAAAGCGATCACCTTGATGATTTTACTTTCGCTCATCTGGGGAACATCGTTTATTCTGATGAAGCGCGGGCTCACGGTTTACTCTCCAGGCGAAGTTGGATCGATCCGCGTTGTTGCAGCCTCCGTTTTTTTACTTCCCTTTGCGATCGTGCGACTCAAAGAACTTCACGGGAAGGAATTGGTTAAACTGTTGATCTCCGGATTGCTCGGCATATTCTTTCCCGCATTTCTCTTTGCAATGGCTCAGACACGGCTCGAAAGTTCCGTGACGGGAATTTTGAACAGCCTCACACCGATCTGCACGTTACTGGTTGGAATTTTTGTGTTCAAGCAACCGTTTCGTTCGCAATCGTTGCTCGGTATCATCATCGGGCTGATTGGAACGGTCATTCTCGTTTTTGCAAATTACGGTGGCGAAGTTGGGGGACTTAATCTTTTTGCATTACTGGTGATCATTGCTTGTATGTGTTACGCCACAAACCTGAACTTCATTAAATATCGGATCACCGCGCTGAAGGCTTTGACCATCACCAGCGTTTCGATCATGCTGATCGCACCGCTTGCACTTATTTATCTCTTAGGTTTTACCGAGTTCACTACAAAAGTTTCAACGGTTGAAGGCGCGCTGCCTGCGCTGGGCTATGTGGTACTTTTGGGGGCGATGAGTACATCGGTCGCCACTATCCTTTTTAATCAACTTGTGAAGATCAGTACACCGGTATTTACCAGTTCGGTCACCTATATAATACCGATAGTTGCGGTAATGTGGGGCCTGATCGATGGCGAAAATCTCCTGATTGGCCATTTTATCGGAATGATTGCGATTATTGCAGGCGTCTATCTCGCAAATCGCAAGTAATTCCGCTTCTTAGCACATCATTTGCCTCAATCTCTGCGTTTTGCGGGTTGGATTGATTTTTTTAGCAGCAGTAATTCGCGATTGTATCTCTATGACTGTCAAAGTCAGGCTATTCATTTTTGTGTGGGTTATCTGCCTGCCTGGCCTCGCTTTGTGTCAGGATAGGGATACGGTAAAATCAGATACGGTCAAAAAAAATATCATCCAGGTTATCAAACAGTCGAAGCTGTCGAGGCGTTTGCTGAAATCGATCACACGCAAGAAATCTTCAAACCCGACTGCCGCAGTTCGAAGTGAAGACCCCTTCGTTCCCTTCGAAGGAAAGATCATCCGCAGAATTGAAATCCGGCACATAGGCTTCGATAAGACCGTTTACGATACCACAAGAAACATCCGGAACACGATAACACGTGTCAGTAAAGCACTTCACAGCAACACCAAAGAATGGTTGATCCGCGATAATCTTTTCATTCGGGAGAATAAGCCTTTGAGTCCGTACAAGATGGCGGACAATGAGCGATACCTGCGCGACCTCGATTTCATTCTCGATTCAAAGATCTATGTTGTTCCACTAACCAGCTCAGATGATTCGGTCGATGTTGTTGTGCTGACGCGAGATGTATTTAGTGTTGGTGGAAGCTTTAATCCGTCAGGCCCAACCAAAACCCGCTTCCGTCTTTTTGATACAAACCTCGCAGGATGGGGGCAGCGAATTCAGTTCAATGGCCTGGTTCAGGAAGGAAGGTATCCTCCGTTCGCTTACGAGGCCTTGTATAGGAAAAACAGTATTGGTGGGAGTTTTGTGAATGGCAGTGTTGGATACACGCAACTGAACACGGGAAGCAGTTATGGTGATGAAGAAGAGAAAGCTTATTATCTCCGGCTCGATCGTCCTTTGGTTTCTCCGTATACGACATTCGCTGGAGGCATGGAAATCAGTCGGAATTGGTCTGAGAATTTTTTTCATGCTAACGATACGCTGTTCAGGAACTATCGCTACCTGGTAAATGATTTTTGGGTCGGCTACAACTTGAATGCAAAGAACAATGGCCATAGCCGCGGAAGGCACTTCGTTGCAATTAGGGCATTCGATCAGCATTTTACGCGTCAGCCGTTGATCGGTGCGGAGAGTCCGCTTTACAATAACAGGCGTTACGTGCTGGCTGGTTTCACTTTCTTCAAACAAAACTTCTACACGGCAAGCTACATCTATGGTTTCGGTCGAACGGAAGACGTTCCGTATGGTCATACCATGTCTCTTTATCTCGGATGGTCGCGTGAACTGAATCGAGTCCGACCCTATGTCGGACTCGATCTTCAAAAATCAATTGTCACACCCCGGAATGAGTTTTACACTTTTGGGCTCCGAGCCGGAGGTTATCGCAGCAACAGTAAACTCGAAGATGGGATTTTGCTTGTGTCTGGAAATATGTTGAGCCGACTGATTCCCTTGGGTCAGTTCCTCATCCGCCAATCTTTCACCGTGGATTTCACGCGCGTTTATCATCAACATACCACGCTTCCGCTCGACATCAACAATGAATTCGGCTTGCGTTATTTCAGTGCCGACAGCTTGCTTGGCTCAAGGCGTTTTCATGTCAGCACCGAAACGTTGGCGTTCACACCCCTATCGATTGCAGGTTTTCGGTTCGCGCCATTCGGATTTGGCGAGATGGCGATGATCGCTCCCGATACAAGAAGTATTTTCGGTGATAAACCCTTTTTCGGATTTGGCGGGGGAATCCGCACGCGAAATGAAAACCTGGTGTTTGGAACGATCGAGTTGCGGATGGTTTATTTTCCACGGACCGTTGAGAATATCAATCAGTTTGTTGTGAGGTTAAGCAGCAATCTTCGCGTGAAATACAGTGCAAGTTTTGTGAAAGCTCCAACTTTTGTTCAGTACAATTAGTCGGGCTTCACGCCCAGAGAGTCGAGCCAGATCATGATCTCTTTTGCTTCGGAGTCGGTGAGTGCAGCGTTTTCATGAAACATCACATAGGCTTTCAATGGCATAGAGCGATCTTCGGTCACCTCTCCAATTTCTTCAAGTTTATTTTCTGCTTTGGCCGATGCATAAGTGGTAAACTCAGAAAAATTCAAATGTTCTTTGCCATCGTGAACGTGAGCGGCAAGCCACCATCCGATGGGTTGAATATTAAAATACCAAGGATAACGCGTGTTGTTGCTATGGCAGTCGTAACACTTTTGGATCAACGTCTGGTGTAAGCCTTCCGGAATTTTATAGCCCTTACTGATGTCCGTTACGGTGATCTCCTGACCCGAAATATTTTTGGTGGGTTGAATGAACTGCATCACCACAAGGATAATGACGAGTAGCCAACCAATTTTACGACTTCCTTTCATGCCTTTGTTAGAACTAATGGGATGGGCACTTTTTTGGTATCATTAATTTAACAGTTCTTCACGCTCTTTCAAAATCGGCCGCGTTTGCCATTTAAATTTCACCGAAAGCACGCGGATGACGAATGCCACCAGGATCGCTATCAGGGCTGCAATGGTCTGATCGACCTCGAAAGTCAACGTAAGAAGCACATAGAGCATAGTGCCGACAATGGCAGCGCCCGCGTAAAAAGTTCCAGGTTTGAAAATGATCGGCTCCTCCCGGATGAGAACGTCACGAATGATTCCGGCTCCGGTTGCATTGAATACACCTACCAGGATTGCAGCAACCGGAACGAGTCCGGCCTGCAGCGCAGCATGAGCACCTACAACACCATACGTTCCAAGTCCAAGCGCGTCCACCAGAAGGATCGTCTTGCGCATATGACTGAGTTTTTCATGAAACGACATTGCAATTACAAATGCCGCCAGGATCACCATCAGGTATTTTGAATCCGTAACAACCACCGGAGGGCCTGCCTGTATAAAGATCGCATCACGGATTAGGCCGCCACCGACACCGGAAAAGAAAGCCAGGATGAGGATGCCAATGAAATCATATCTTTTCAGGATTGCCCCCTGCGCACCCGAGATTGCAAACAGAAAAACGGCAATAAGATCGAAGACCGCGAAGGTTGTGTCGAAGTTCAGATAGCGCGTCAGATGTGGTTCCATACTATGATTTTGTGATGATTAGGACAGTGATTTTCATGTGATCGCCTGATTAGTTTGATTCGTCAGCGGGCTTCACAGTATTGCTGGAAGGCATCAATCTTTTGAAATCAAATTTAGCTTTTGAAAACCGAGGTAATCATTCGGAAATCATAGTCCGGAATCAAGGTAATCATTTGAAAATCATAGTTTATATTTGGATACGCTTTAACCACCACTATGAGAAAATTATTCATTGTCGCCAGTATCGCGGTGTCTGCGCTGATCCTGGTTTGGGCTTATTTCTGGATTGATGCACTCCTGGCTTTTGTGATTGTCGCCCCACTGATCTATATGGGCATTGCCGACATGGTGCAAACACGGCAGTCGATCAAAAGGAATTTTCCGTTGCTCGGGCGGCTGCGTTATGTGTTTGAGGATATGCGGCCGAAGATCCAGCAATATTTTGTAGAGTCTGATACGGATGGTGCACCCATCAACCGCAATGAGCGCTCCGTGATCTACCAGCGCGCAAAAAAACAGATCGACACCATTCCCTTCGGCACACAATTGAATGTTTATGCTGAGGGCTATGAGTGGATGACGCATTCGATCGCTCCACTGGATCATCATAAGATCGACCCAAGTCCGCGGGTTACGTTTGGCGGAAGTAAATGCAAGCAGCCTTATGCTGCCAGCGTGTTGAATATTTCCGCCATGAGCTTCGGATCGTTGAGTGGTAACGCTGTTGAGGCGCTGAATGCAGGCGCTAAGATCGGAGGCTTTGCTCACAATACAGGCGAAGGTGGGATCAGCCCGCATCATTTGAAGAACGGAGGCGATCTTATCTGGCAGATTGGCACGGGCTATTTCGGTGCGCGAACTGAAGATGGAAAATTCTCAGAGGATGCATTCAAAAAAAATGCATCGCTGCCGCAGGTAAAAATGATCGAGATCAAATTATCACAGGGTGCAAAACCCGGCCACGGTGGAATTTTGCCCGCTAAGAAAAATACACCTGAGATCGCTGCCATCCGCCTTGTGAAGCCTGGTACTACGGTATTCTCGCCTCCATTTCATAGCGCTTTCGCAACACCAGTTGAGTTGATCAAATTCGTTGAAAAGCTTCGCGATCTGTCTGGAGGAAAACCGATCGGCTTCAAGTTGTGTATCGGACGAAAAAGCGAGTTCCTCGGAATTTGCAAAGCCATGGTGCAATTGAACAGTTACCCGGATTTTATAACGATCGATGGTGGTGAAGGTGGAACTGGGGCTGCTCCGCCAGAGTTCTCGAACTTCGTGGGAATGCCGCTATTAGATGCACTCGCTTTCGCGGATGATGCATTACGGGGATTTGCGATTCGCGATCAAATGAAACTTATATGCTCGGGCAAGGTCCTTACAGGTTTCCATATTCTCCGTGCCATGTCGCTCGGTGCCGACACCTGTAACAGTGCAAGGGCGATGATGATGGCATTGGGATGTATTCAGGCACTCGAATGCAACAAAAACACGTGCCCCACGGGAGTTGCGACTCAGGACCCCGTGCTCATGAATGGGCTGGTGATTGACGACAAAAAAGCCCGCGTAGCCAATTTCCATAAAAACACCGTGGACAGTTTTGTCGAGTTACTGGCTGCTGCTGGACTTGATAGTCCCGATAAGATCAACCGCACGCACGTTTATCGCAGGGTATTCATGAACATGGTGAAGACCTACGAAGAGATCTATCCACCTGTACCCGAGGGATGCTTGCTCGATGGTGGTGATTCTCCGATCGAGTTCGACACCTACCTCAGCCGTGCTTCGTCCATGAGTTTCAGCTAAAAATTCAAAGGAATCCAAGCGAAGGCGTTCCCATGAGAACGCCTTTTTTATTACCTTTGCGAAACAATTCACCTGTGCTTCGCAAATTCTTTCCGTTAGACAAGAATTACATTCTCGAGGAGGCGCAATTGTCACTGGAACAACCTCTGCTACAATACCTGGTTGATTACGTTAAAGTAGAATATCTCTTGAGGCACAACCCGTTGGGAATCAAAGATGAGATGGCCGACCGGATCAGCCTGCACCAGCAACAGGATTTTCGACACCTTCACGAATTCTATCTTAATCTGATGGGTATTTTCCGCTTCCGGAATTATTCCGATAACCAGCTTACGTTCATGTTCGATGGTGGTGACGACTTCAAGAAATATCAACTCGAATGGACTGACCAGTTCAAACGCTGGACGAAGGAATTCTGCCAGCACCATAATTTTCTGCGCGCAGTTCTTGACCTGACAATCTATTATCCGGTAGACAGCCCGGTAATCATGGTGGATAATCGTATGAATGCGTTCATTACCCAACACTTCGACATCAAGATCCATCCGCAGAAAGGCATCGTAAAGAAGATGGCCTGAGGTTTGGGTGCCACGAAGGCACAAAGCCACTAAGGATTGCTAACCGGGAGGTCTGCATCTTCTAAAGCGCAGCTAAAGGAACTTGATTTGCATATTTCCTTTCAGATATCCGACATTTTTGGACGATGAATTTAAATTTGACAGGATAGTATTTGTTAATTCTTCGCGCCTTTGTGTCTTCGTGGCTATCTCCGTATTTCAAACGAAGTAAAATTCTTCGCTCCAGCTTCTTTCACATCCACTTTCTCTACCACTGCCGACTTCGGTCCTTGCTTGCACCAGCTGATGAACTCAGTCAATTTTTCTTCCACGCCCTCAGCTTCGATGTAAACGCTTCCATCGGGTTCGTTTCGCACGAAGCCGTGAATGCCGAGATGGTCAGCATTGGTTTTCGTTGAGGCGCGGAAGAATACACCCTGTACGCTTCCGCTGACCCTGATGTTGAAATGCTTTCGCACGATCAGAAAATAAAATCTGTACTCAGGAATGCTGACTCCCGGTTTCGGATAATGGTTCCCAGGAGCTGCTTGTTGTTTTCATTGCTTTTCGTTGCAACCAGGGTACGTATCGAGAATACGCGAAGCGCATCGGCAACGGAAAGTGTCCCCTCTGCCGAATCTTTTCGTCCGTTGAAAGGAAATGTATCGGGGCCGCGCTGCGACTGTGTGTTCAGGTTGATGCGTCCAACCTGGTTTGCAAAAGCGTCCATCAATTTTGCCATTCTTTTTGAATCGCTTCCGAAGATGCTCACCTGCTGCCCATAGTTCGAGTTAACAACATAGTCGATCGCTTCATCGTCTGAACCAAACGCTACGATCGGGATCACCGGGCCGAATTGCTCTTCGCGATAGATTTTCATTTTGTCGTTTACTGGATAAAGGACTGCAGGGTAGAAAAATGAGTTCAGATATTCTCCACCGTTCTCATTCATGATCTTCGCGCCATGTTTTTTAGCGTCTTCAACCAGATCGTGCAAGTATTCAACTTTACCGGGCTCTGGCAACGGTGTGAGGCCAACGCCATTGTCCCACGGCATCCCTGGTTTTATTTTTTTGACTTCAGCAACGAATTTTTCGATGAAGCTGTCTATGATGTCTTTGTGTACATATAGGATCTTTAGCGCAGTGCAGCGTTGTCCGTTGAATGAGAGCGATCCAGTGATACATTCCGAAACAGCAGTACCCAGATCAGCGCCAGGCAAAACGATTGCGGGGTTCTTTGCATCGAGGCCGAGTATGGCTTTGAGACGATGAGGCTTGGGGTGCAATCTCTTCAGGTCGTTGGCGCCTTTGTTTGTCCCGATGAAAGCGAACACATCAATACGCCCGCTCTCCATGAGCGCGCCCACCGTCTCTCTTCCTTTTCCATAAATGATATTGATCACGCCAGCCGGAAAGCTATCGCGGAAAGCTTCGAGCAAAGGTCTGATCAAAAGCACGCCATACTTAGCAGGTTTGAATACCACGGTATTGCCCATGATCAGCGCAGGAAAAAGCGTGGTGAACGTTTCGTTGAGCGGATAGTTGAATGGGCCCATGCACAGCGCGACACCGAGCGGAACGCGTCTGATCTGCGCCATGAATCCTTGTTCCTCCACGAGCTTTGCAGAATTTCTATCAAGGTCTTTCAACGCTTTTATCGTATCGACTATGTAGTCACACGTGCGGTCGAATTCTTTTTCAGAATCTTTCAGTGATTTACCGATCTCCCACATCAACAGTTTTACTACTTCGGCACGTTTCAACCGCATGGCCGCGAGAAATCTTTCAACGTGTTCGATGCGTTGCGTCACGCTCATGGTCGGCCACTCACCGCGACCGAGATCATAAGCTTTTACTGCAGCGTCTAATGCTTCGAGCGATTCTTTGGATGTAAGCAACGGTGTGCTTCCAATCACTTTCTGTTTATAACTGTTACCTTGTTTAACGAACACGGGACTCAGCACAGGATTGAGGTTGCCTTCCCAAATTTTCATTTCACCGTTGATAAGGTATTCACGCTGCTCAAGCGGTTGCGCGATGTTGAATGGTTCTGGGATGGCGTTTTCCTGAGGAAAAACATTCGCAAGGATCTGGCTCATTACGTTATGATTGAGTTTTGTTTAGTCGATTCTACAATGGCAATTCCGGAAGAAGTTCCGATCCGTGAGGCACCGGCTTTGATCATAGCCGATGCCTGATCAAGTGTTTTGATCCCACCTGATGCTTTGATTGCGACTTCAGCCGGCAGATTTTTTCTCATGAGTTCTATATGTTCAACTTTCGCTCCGGCTGGTGCAAATCCCGTTGAGGTCTTAACAAAGTCCACACCGGCATCAGCACAAAGCTTACATGCCTTTTCAATCTCGGAATCAGAAAGATAAGCAGTCTCGATGATTACTTTCAATAGCTTCTGCTGGTCGTGTGCGAGTTTGCTGCACTTAGCGACCTCGATCTTTGTCCAGGGAATTCCGGTTTTGAAGGAGGTGATATTCCAAACTACATCGATTTCATCGGCTCCGTTATCGATTGCACGTTTGATCTCATCGAGCTTCGTTTCGGTCATATTGTAGCCAAGCGGAAAACCTGCTACCGTCACTAAAAATATTTTTTCTTTTCCGATTTCACGTTGCGCACGCTTCACCCAGAAAGGCGGAACGCATACGCCAACGAACCCGAACATCCTGGCCTCGTCAACCAGTTTATCAATGTCGCTGATGGTTAGGGTTGGACTGAGGTTGGTGTGCTCGATGTACGAAGCGATGTTCATTCCATCAAGTTACAAATTAAAGCAATGGCTTTTGGCTAAGGCTTTGGCAAATGCGGCTGCATGATGCGAAAAATTGTTACTGCTTGATAAAAGCTTTTGCCTATGGCAACTTGATCGAAACGTCCAGTGGTAACTTGTTGTGATCTTGGGGCCTGGAAGCTTTTTTGGCTTAGGCTATGGTTTTTTGTAAGCGAAGATGTAAGCTCATTGCTTTGAATGAACGAAGCGATGGCTGTCTGCGAAGGTTTGAGATTTTAATCAGGAGATGAAATGCCGATTACCAACACGAAAGCCTTAGCGATAGCCAACAGCCTCAGCTAGTGTCTGATTCCGCATTCTTTGCAATACTTCATCTTCCCGGGTTTGTGTTTCTTCGGTGGCTTTTTGTGGCCGAAATACATCGGATCGGAATATTGAGGCTTGTCCTGAAGCTTTTCGTTTTTACGTTTCGTTTTCTCGAGCGCTTCCATGCGTTCGTAAAAATCGCGCTCGGCATTATAGGTTGTACCGGTCGATCCCTTGCGCGACACCTTTGGAGCATACGCGCGCTCACTTCCTCCCGGGTTCAGTGCACTCGGTTGCTCAGTGCTGGCAGTTCGCCTGGCTTTCTTCTTCTTTCCTTTGCGATTTTGTGCCTGGGCCGAAAAAGTTAAGGCGATGAGAATAAATATGATGATGGATCGCTGAAGCATACCGTACTAACTCAAGTAACCGATTAAATATTGTTTTCGCAAAAGGCTTGTGTCACTTTTCAGTCGATGAATTGCGGATTTTGCTGCCGGTTGGTCACTGCAGTTCAAAAAACCTTTGACAGATTTTTTTAGCGGGTACTATTTATTCAACGCGATGGTCACTGGTAATAGGTACCTTCGACTTCGCACGTCCCATCGTACATCGCACCTCGCACAAATTGTCATCAGCTGCTTTTCGGTTGCAACATGGATTGTTCTCTGCGAAAGGTCCATGGTGGCGTTGGGTTTTCGTCCTTCCACAAACCGATTCCTTTTT
Source organism: uncultured Chryseosolibacter sp. (assembly GCA_966080355.1). Lineage (GTDB taxonomy): Bacteria > Bacteroidota > Bacteroidia > Cytophagales > Cyclobacteriaceae > Chryseosolibacter. The sequence goes on along the minus strand of CBHROW010000108.1, from coordinate 1,852 downwards.
CTTGCGCTTCGTTTCGGTGCGCTTCAAGTTCGGGTTTCGGATTTCTTTCGGAGGTCCAGGCCAGCCCTTCTTTCAACAATTCAACGCGCGCGTCTACTTTTCCTTTGATCAGTATGATGGCGAGATGATTACCTTTCCTGTCTTTGCCGGTGAATTGAACAACCACTTCTTTTTTCAAAACGATTTTTTCGAGAAAGCGTTTTGCCTCATCGCCATAGCTTTGATTGAGTTCCGGGCTATCGATGTCTGCAAGGACAACGGTGTATTCTTCGTCACTTGTCTTGATGGTGATCGTGTTTCCGTCAATGACGTCTGTCACGCGACCTGTCGTTTCATCATTACAAAGCGCTGCAATCGAAAAGAAGGAAAGGAACAGTGCACCTGAGTATCTCATGGAAGTAAATATCGGACGAGGCAACCGGCTGTAAAACTGGAATGCAAATGGCGTCTTTCAGATGTAAGGTTTTGTTGGAATGACAGGGAATTCTCCGGTTAACAGGTATTCTATAACGTAAATCCGTAAAAAAAGACCATGTTTTCCGGTCACATGGTCTTCGTAAGAAGTCTCTGAATCTGATCATTTGCAATAATTATCGATCTGAAATCTGGCTTTTGCATCGCCATTCTCTACCGCTTTCCGCCAGTCGAAGCATGCTTTTTCTTTGTCGTTCATCTGGTAGTAGAAATTTCCACGCTGCTTATAGAACGAGGCGTTTTTCGGCTCGAGTTTGATGGCCTCATCCATGTCTGAGATCCCGGCACCGACATCGTCAAGGCCAGCTTTGCAATTTGCCCGATTGTAATAGGCTTGCGCATCGTTGGGATTAAGTTGAATCACTTTGTTGTAATCGGTAACCGCGCTTTGAAAGTCTTCGATCGCTTCCTTTACCAGCGCACGGTTGAAAAGTGCATTCACGTTTTTCGGATCGATGTCGATTGCTTTGTTTAATGCTACGATAGCGTTCTTGTTGTCTTCGATCGAGAGGTAAGCGCGACCCAGATTTAAATAAAGCTCAATCGTATTTTCACCGGCCTTTTGCGCGTTTTCAAAATCGCGGATCGCAGCTTCGAAATCCTGGTTTTCAACAAGCATGAGTGCACGCTTGTAGAAGATGCCTTTTTCTTTCACTCCGGCAGCAACAAGTTTGTCGAAATATTCGAGGGCGGCCGCATACTTTTTCATGTTGTAATAACTCTCACCAAGCAATTGCATCATGGTGTTATCAATCTTTTGCGATTGCTTTTCCACCATTCTGAAATCTTTCGCGGCATCTTCAAATTTTTCGGTCTTGTAATAGGCCATTCCACGATTCTCATAGGCTTTCGTGTATTCAGGATTTTTTGAGATCGCTTGTGAGAAGTCGGGGATAGCGGCTGCATAATTTTCTTGCTGATAGTAAGCTTTTCCCCGGTTGTTGAACAGCACAGCATCTTTTACGCCAAGGGTCATTGCTTGGGTGTAATCTTCTACTGCACCGGGTGTATTGCCGAGCTGGAATTTTGAATCTCCACGGTGGAAAAATGCGCTGCCAAATTTTGCATCAAGCGATATCGCTTCAGAGAAATCGCGTTGTGCATCTTCGAAACTTTTGTTCTCGTACTTGCAGTGACCGCGCATATCGAAAGCGATAGCCTCGTTCACGCCTGATTGAATAGCTTTATCAAGGTCGGCAAGTGCGGGTGTATAGTCTTTGAGGAAATACTTCGATGCGCCACGTTTGTAGAAAAGTTCACTGTCAGTAAGGCCGGATTCAATCGCCTTGTTATAATCAGGGATTGCCTTGTCATATTGTTTGAGCTCGAATTGCGAATGAGCTCTTGCTGCATACACCATCGGATCTTTTGCAGCGCG
>CBHROW010000107.1:0-15001 GCA_966080355.1 uncultured Chryseosolibacter sp. | reverse complement strand
TACAAGCGGGAGTAGCTCAGTTGGTAGAGCATCACCTTGCCAAGGTGAGGGTCGCGAGTTCGAGTCTCGTTTCCCGCTCAGTTAACAAGAATGTGAGTTAATGGCTCACATTTTTTGTTTTCGGGTATTCGGTATTCAGCATTACCCAATGCTTGATTCCCAATGCCTCATCGAAGAAGACACTTCGATAAACATACACACTGCATTTGCCATAATCATTGACGAATGACTAGTGACTTTACCCGCCCTGGTGGTGGAATTGGTAGACACGCAGGACTTAAAATCCTGTGGCCAGTAATGGCTGTACGGGTTCAACTCCCGTCCGGGGTACATACTTGAGAACGAAAGCGCTGGAGATCAGCGCTTTTTGTTTTTGTGGGTGTCAAAAAAGGTGTCAGAATTTTTTGCAGCTCGATATTGTCAATGCTCGAATACTCAGCTGCTTCAAATTGATTGGACAGATTTTCATCGAAAGAAATAATATCCTCATGAATCTGAATTTTATGAAGAATATGCCTCTAATTGTTTCATGATTAAGTTGAATACATTAGTTCCTAGCTTCGGTCCATCTATATCATCTATCAATATCTCCCTAGAGTCATCAAATAGTTCGCGCAAGTATTTCGCAAGAACCGGTTCGTATAAAATGAAGTCTATGCAATGATAGCCAGTAGGGATGTCGGTCGAATCGAATATGAAGTCGAAGAGAACTAAGTCCTCAAATTGTGCACGTGCAATCCAAACATACTTTGGATAGTTGCAGAGCAGTTTTTGTTTCTTCAGGTCTTCGGTTAAAGCGCTGTTCCGAAGTTCTTTTTTGTATTTATTGCTTTCAATTAAGAAAATGTCCCACTCCAATTCAAGATGGGCAGGCGTTCTTCGATCCATCGCAGCAATGTCAAGTAAGTATCGGACAAATCATGCATGGTAATAAGTCCTGCTCGACCTGAATACCACCTTGAACGTCTTGGGTTTTCAAGATCCGGCACTCGAAGTCTCGCATGAAGACTCTTGTACACGGATACCCAAAAACGAGCCTGATCAGTTTTGCTAATCTCTTTGATCGGTGACTTAACTTGCTCTATTTGGCTTTCGATATTCCATGGTATCAGAAAGCTGGAAAACAATTTTTCAGGTTCAGACTGAAGCTCTGCTGCTGTGATGAGTGGACTCGTAAAATTCAAAATTTCGATCATTCTTTCAACAAGTTCGCGCTTCTCATCATCCAGCGGATCTTCATAGTACAAGCCAATGTGATCCTCAAATGCAGGTCTATGTAAAGATTCTGACAGTTTGTAAAGTAGCTCGAGTAGGTCGCGGTAGTCGCTGACATATTCAAGTTGGAGCGAGAGGCTTGTATAAAATGACACTCGTTCAGAATTGATTGTTTCCGGTTCAATTTCTTTTTCACAGTCAAAGCGAAGCTCAGCGATACACCTTAGCAAATACGAGTTGTCAATATTTGGATGCAGCGTTATTTCCATAAGAATCTATGCCGACCGGCCAAGGTAAACTAATGATTCAGAACGAGAAATTAAATGCCCGTAATGGTCGTTGCTTAGCGGTGAAATTTACTTAGCTCTTTTCATGAAACTCTTTCTTCGGTTTTTTCACTCACGTTGACTTACGCCTTGATACATATTTCCTGGTTGCTAATAACAGGGTATTGATAAATCCTTAATCGAATTTTATTTGCAAACAAGCGACCTGTTGATAAATTTACTGAATTTCATACTAACGGATGCGAACCAGAGTTAATAACTCAATTCGCATGTTGGTAAATGTGATGACTTCGCCTTTGATGCTGCCTTCACGAGGGCTAACGATTCGTGATAGCTAAGCCACTCACATGAGAAAACTCCTCTCTGACAACGCATCGGAGTGCGTACGCATTCTACTGAACGAACTGAACGTTCGGTTCACCGAGAAAACATTCTCATTTCTCCGAGCACACCCGGACTATCCTAACCTGTTATCAATCAGCCACACGCTCGACACGCTTGGCATTAATAATGTGGCTGTACGAGCTGGTTATGAAGAGCTTCAAACCGAGCTGCCTAAACCTGCGCTCGTCCACCTTTATGATAATGGAGGAATTTTTTTGGTGGTCACCGATATCGATGAGACTGGTGTGAGGTTTATTAATGAAAACAACCAAGATGAAATCCAGCCGAAGGAAAGCTTCGAAAAATCATGGAGCGGTGTGACCGTTGTAGTTGATGGGGCAAACTCTAAAGGAGAAGAGAAGTTCGTCATCAATTCAGTTAAGAGTATCCTCCATAAATTGAAGTATTGGGCCTTAGGCCTTATGCTTATCCTTTGTCTGTCATTGCGTCTTGCGGATCTTGTAACAATAGAAGCAATTCTGGTTTTCGGTTTCATTGCAACTAATCTGATAGGAATACTCGCAGCGTTACTATTGTTGATCGAGCTGATCGATAAGAATGATCCGTTAGTCAGAAAACTATGTGTATCCAATAGTCCGCTTAGCAAAGTGAATTGCGCCTCAATTCTAAACTCGAATGGGGCAAAGTTTTTGGGCCTCTTTTCATGGGCTGAGATTGGGTTTGCTTACTTCGTGACGTCATTCTTATATCTAACAATTTTTCCCTCACCTTCTTCAGTCGAATTAATGGCCACCATCTCAATCATAGCATTTCCATATGTCGGATACTCGCTCTGGTATCAAAGTCAAGTTGTAAAAAGATGGTGCCGGCTTTGCCTTTACGTTCAGGCTGTGCTTACAATTGAATTCGGTCTCGGCATCTATGTAGCATCTGATGGGGTCAATATTTCACTTCTTGCAATGGCGTATATGTCGATTGTGGCGGTGGTTGTATCGGCTTCTTTCGCAGTTGTGTTCCCTCTGGTTTCCGCATCACATTCATTAAAGGAAGAGAGTAAAGCGTTCAGGAAACTCAAAGCGGATTTCGAAATATTTAACGTGTTGCACGCGCGACAGATCAAGGTCCTTTCATTTCCTAATGATGCGCTTGTTTACAAAGCCAGCGAATCCGCTAACGAAATTGTGATTGTATCGAACCCTACTTGCTCACAATGCATTGAAATTCACAAGTCGCTATCTAAGCTGATTCATGGACGAACAAATCTTTCGGTCCGTGAAGTTCTTCTTATTGAAAAAGATGAACACCATCCGTCCAATGCCGTTGCCGAAACGATGGTCAATATCTTTCACACTCACCCATTGCCAGAAGCGCTAGAGATCATCGATGACTATTACTCAAACTATGTATACAACCACAAGACATGGATCGACAAATATTCCGACACAAAGGTGGATCGACAGTATGCTCGTTCCATTCTAATGAATCATGTTCAGTGGTGTATTCAAAACCAATTTTTTGCAACTCCATTGGTGTTTGTAAACGGCAAGCAATTACCGGGTATTTATTCAATCGATGATCTCAAATATCTTTTTGACTAATGACACTGTCTGTGCACACAGTAGGCGGATTCCGAAAAGCCTATACCAATGAGTAGGAAAACCTAATTAAATCTAAAATGAAAACTCTTAAGATTAGCGATTTAAAAGCCAAGCTTTCTCGCGATGAGATGAAGCATGTAATGGGAGGCTATACTTGCGGCTGGAACGGAGCCGGAAGTGGCGCCTCATGCTGCATTTCGCAGTCACAAGCAATTTACTTTCAGCAAACATTTGGCGGCTATTGGTGCTGCCAAAGCTGCCCACAAACTTCGTATTGTAATTGGCAGAGTTGTTAAACAATTGAGAGACCTGCACGCGCAGGTCTCTTTTCACCACTTAATAAGTGAAAATTGCTCCATTGAAATCATGAGAGAAAAACGAATTTCCCGAAAATCCATAGGGTGTGCTGCGATCTTTGTCATGGTAGTCTCTTGCAGCGTCCATTTCGAGTCTCCTCAAACTAAGATTGGTCCCACAAACATTGTTTTGATTTTTAAGGATGCGCCTATTAACCGAGTATCCAGGATGGCAGGAATCGTGGGCGGATACGCTACGCATGAGATTTCCTATGTGTCAGATAGCTTGTTTACCATCAATGAGGTGCTTGGCGAAACAGAAAATGATACAATAGTAATCTCAACATCGCGGCCTACGATGGAAATAGAGCATGTCGTAAAAGGCTTTTCGCAATACCACTATTTATTGTCGGCTGGTGACACTGTGGTTTTCGAATACGATGGCTTTTATCCGAAAGCCTTTCGAAATAGTGATGGTCACGCTTACGACTTGGGATTGAACTTTGACGCTCTTAAAACAAGACTTATTTATAGAGACACATTTTCAACAGTTGCCATGTTGAAGGCTTTTATCCACTTCTCAGCGCTCGTGCCTGAGCCTACTGCTGAGAAAGCGTATCATCTTTTCGCTGATTTAAAAAATCGAGTCGAGCTGAGCCTAAAAAAAGAACAAGTTCTTCTAGACTCTTTGTTTAGCGCAGGCTTGGTCAGCAAATCCCAATTTGAATTTCACAACAATAAGCGAATATACGAATCAAGACTGATGAGCTTGTATCAAACGAATTTCTGGTTCATACGAGAAAAATTGGATGTCAATTTGGTTGCTTCAACTGAGCGGGCGTTACTTGAAATCCACAACGATACACTTCTCCGTTTTGCTCATTACAAGCCAAGCATTGCGCTTCTTCAACTTATCAGCAGTAGAAAAGTTGCTCGCATGGTCTCCGTGCATGAAGGTCGAGCGGGTGGGGATGTCCCTGATTTCAAAATTCTTTACGACACTATTCTAAACAACAACAGACTGCCAATAAACTTGAAGGAGCTACTCTTATATCAAACACTGAAAGATATTATTCAATCTTCAAAAGTTGCAGACGTCAAGGCCTATCGCGATCGGTTTAATCACGATCTGGTTAAGAACGTTGCGTTTAGGAACGCCATTGATAAGGAATTTAAGCTTGATCGAGCGATTACTGCAAAACTTTCCCTAGCGGATGACGATGGCGCACCGACTGATCTGAACAGCGTTCTAGAAAAACATAGAGGTAGGATTGTGTTCGTTGACTTATGGGCGAGCTGGTGTGGTCCTTGTTTAAGTGCCATGCCTGGTGCGTTATCAACTTCGCGTAAGTTGAAGGATAAGGGGATAGATTTTATATACATCTCTCAAGACCAGAAGCTTGACCATTGGAAGAAGGCTGTGAAGCAATTTAGCCTACCAAAGCAAAATAGTTATGTAATTACTAATCTTCGAACTTCGCAGTTCTTAGAGAACCTACGAATACAGACAATTCCGCGCTACCTGATTTATGACAAAGAAGGTAACCTGGTTCACCCAAATGCACCAAGCCCCACCTCCGCCCACCTTGAGCAAATACTTCTTGACTACTTATAAGAATAATAAATGGCATTCCCTCACTACAGACAGCTAGACTCAATGGATTGTGGACCGACTTGCCTTAAGATGGTCTCTCGCTTCTATGGCAAAACACTAGACCTTCATACGCTTCGGGAACAATGCTTCATCACAAAACGTGGCGTTTCGCTACTCGGCATTAGCGATGCCGCAGAAAATATTGGATTCAGAACCCTTGGCGTAAAGCTGACTTGGCAACAATTGAAGGAGGAAGCAAATCTCCCCTGTATCGTTCATTGGAATCAAAATCATTTCGTAGTTGTCCATAAAATCAAGCAAAAGAGCACTCGCAAATTTACCCGAAGATTATCAAGAGATAACTCAAGCACGCGAGTGGCTGTGTCAGATCCCGGACACGGTTTGCTTGAATACACCGAGGAACAATTTCTTAATTCATGGATAAGTGCAAAAAAAGCAGGAGAGGGGAAAGGGATCGCTCTGCTGCTCGAGCCGACTCCTCAATTCTATGAAGAACACAGTGACGAGAGAAAGAAAATAAAGTTCGTCAGTCTCCTCAATTATCTCCGGCCATATAAAGCCCAGCTTGTCCAACTCGTGTTCTCCATGGCAACAGCAATGGTCATTGGGCTCTTGTTCCCCTTTTTAACCCAATCAATTGTTGACTCAGGCATTGCCCAAAGTGACTTGGCTTTTATTTGGGCCGTTCTGCTCGGGCAATTGGTGTTAAGCTTTGGGCAACTCGCAAATGAATCGCTCAGGAATTGGATCATGCTGCATGTGACAGCTCGGGTAAGCATTTCTATTATTTCCGATTATCTCACGAAACTCATGAAACTTCCTATGTCGTTCTTCGACTCACGATTGACAGGGGACATAACACAACGTATTTCAGATCACGACAGAATACAAACCTTCCTCACATCATCCCTGGTAACAATAGTTTTCTCACTGCTGACCTTTGTTGTTTACTCAGGTATCATCGCGATCTACAAAGCAAAAATCTTTTTCATTTTCATTGCCGGCACTATTGCCTATGTAATGTGGGTCGCCTTTTTTATGCGATTCAGAAGAGAGATCGATCACAAAAACTTTCAATACAACGCAATGAACCAGAGTGGCATCTTCCACCTGGTGCAAGGCATGCAGGAAATAAAACTCAATAATTGCGAAAAACAAAAACGATGGGAATGGGAAACCATACAAGCCCGATTATTTAAAATCAGTGTTAAAGGCTTGTTGTTGAAACAAAATCAACAGATCGGAGGGGTGTTCATAGATCAAACAAAAAACATCCTCGTTTCTTTCGTCACTGCTCAAGCTGTAATTAGCGGTGAGATGACGCTGGGTATGATGATGGCAGTTCAGTTCATTATTGGCCAGCTAAACGCTCCGATCCAGCAGTTTATCACATTCGCTCAATCGGCACAGGATGCGAAAATGAGCTTCGAACGCCTTCAGGAAGTTCACGGTATGGCAGAAGAGGAAAACTCAAGTGAACAAAAGCAATCAGAAGTTCCTGCTGGGAAAGATATTGTGTTTGATCGTATCCATTTTAAGTTCCCCGGCCCAGGGTCGGACGAAGTACTGTCGAATATTTCATTAACTATTCCGGCCAACAAAGTCACAGCAATTGTAGGAGAGAGCGGGAGCGGAAAAACGACATTGATAAAACTTGTCCTCGGTTTCTATCTTCCGACTTCTGGATCAATTAGACTTGACAAAACCCCTTTATCACACTACCGATTTGGAGAATGGAGGCGCAAGTGTGGAGTTGTTCTTCAGGACGGTTACCTGTTCTCCGACACAATTGCCAAAAATCTCGCAGTCGATGGCGAAAGGCCTGACTACGAAAGAATGGAATCCGCTATTCACTTTTCGTGTTTGAAAGAGTTTGTTGAATCGATTCCGATGGGTTACAATGCGAAAGTTGGCAATGATGGCCAAGGTGTCAGCTCTGGCCAAAAGCAACGCCTGCTGATTGCGCGAGCTATCTACAAGGATCCAAACTATTTGTTCTTTGATGAGGCCACAAATGCCCTTGACGCAAGCAACGAACGTACTTTGCTCGAAAATCTCAACGACTTTTGCAAAAGCAGAACAGTCGTTTTCGTGGCACATCGCTTAAGTACCGTAAAGCGTGCTGATCAAATTGTAGTGCTCAAAAACGGACGGATTCAGGAAATTGGCAAGCACGATGACCTGGTTGCTGCAAAAGGCCACTATTATCATTTGGTTAAAGATCAACTTGATATAGGCAACTAACCTCATGGCGGAAAACGAAATTATAGACACGCACTCTGAAGAAGTTGCTGATATCCTCGGCAAAATTCCATCCATGATTATTAGGTGGGGCCTCATGCTATTATTCAGCATCTTGCTGGGAGTTCTTGGTGTCGCCTTCATGATTCCTCAACCCGAAACAATTTCCTGTGGAGTCATATTAACAACCGAAAAACCTCCCGCGAGAATTGTAAGCTCTACCGGGGGCATTATAGAAAAGGTCGTTGTTGCCGAAGGTGATTTTGTACGGAAAGGAACGGCTGTCGCATGGATGGTCAACAATGCTTCGATCGCAGACATTGAAAAAGTGCGAAACATATTGGCTGAGGCCTTAATCGCAAATGATTTGCCGGTTCCCGCGAGCCTTTCTTTAGGAGAAATTCAAAACCCGTACGTGACATTTTACAATGCAGCACAACTTCAAAGGTTGACGGCAACACAAGTGCAAAACCCTGATAAGCTAGAGTTGATCCAAGGGCAGCTCGATCGCCAGGTGGAGATCTTAGAAAACTTTAAGAATCAACTTCAAATTAAATCAGCTGAGTTTCGATTTCTAACAAATAACTTCAGGCGTGATTCTGCTTTATATCACTCGAAAAAATATGGCATTAGTCTCACTGAGTACGAAAATGCAGTTCAAAACTATTTAAGTGAAAAAGCGAGCCATCTCGCATTTACGGCTACGGTAAAAAGCGCAGAGCAAAACGTTATCACACTCAGACAAACGTTATTGTCAACGCACGACTCGCAGCAGTCGAGTCGACTCTCAGCTATGATTCAATACGAAGAAGCGAAAGCCGAACTGATAAGTCAATTGTCAGCTTGGTCGGACCGATACTTATTTAGAGCACCGATAGATGGACATGTGACATTCACTACAATATGGGCGGCAAACCAGAGCGTATCGCCTGGTGAACGTATTGCGACTGTGGTCCCAGCGGAGAGCAATATTCTAATCAAAGCATTCGTGCCCCTCACTCGTTTTGGAAGCGTACGCGCTGGACAAGATGTCAACATTAGCCTTGACGGCTTTCCTCGTATGCAATTTGGAATGCTGAAAGGCAAAATTCAAAAGCTGTCGTTAGTTCCCGAAGAAGAGGGCTACGCGGCTGAAATTATTTTGCCAAATGGAATGACATCAACCTACCATGAGCGACTCAAATTTATTCAGGAAATGAAAGGAACTGGTGAAATTCTGATCTCGAATACAACATTGCTTGAAAAGATTTTTCCGCTGATGAAATACGCCAAGCAATAACTCCTGTTGTCACAAATATCTCATGAAAATAGTACAGAGCTTTTGGTCGTTGCCCGCTCAAACATTTGCAGATAGTGATGTCCAGAACAGGTCGGCAGGAGGCTGGTTGAGTGAAAGATTCCATTTAGTAAGTTGGGCTCTGAGTTGCTTGAAGTTGAAGGAATTTTACAAAAACGTAAATCTGGTCACTGATACCGATGGCAAAAGGCTTCTAATTGATGAACTACGTTTACCATACACCCATGTGTCAACTGAGCTAGATAATTTACGGTGGAAGTATCCAAAGGCTTGGAGCTTGGGAAAGATATACGCGTACTCGTTACAGCAAGAGCCTTTTCTCCACGTTGATGGCGATGTGTTTATATGGAAAAAATTCCCGCGCGAGCTCGAGTGTGCCGAATTAGTGGCGCAAAATGCAGAATACAACTTTGGAATATATAAATCTGTTCTTCAGGATTTTTATAAAGTTGCAACGTTTATTCCTGCGGAATTCTCACCGGAAATTACTGACGCAGTTAACGCAGGAATAATTGGAGGAAGTAATTTCAAATTTTATAATGACTTCTTCCATAAGGTAGAAGCATTCATTTCACGGAATGACAAGGTTATTGCATGCCAAACTACCGGAGATATCAACCTCATCTTCGAACAGTACTATGCGAAACGAATCGCTGACACACTAGGTCTTACTTTCAGCTATCTTTTTGAAGAGATGTCAAGCGGATATCAAGAATGCTTGCAACTACACCTGGTTCCGCACTTCTCGACCTTCGTCCACATGATTGGCCATGCAAAAAAGAATTGGATCGCTTGCACAATGATGGAAGAGTTACTGAGGCTCGAATACCCAAGACATCATGCGCGCATTATAGATTTCCTGAAAGCTGCTGATAAGGTTCAAGATGAGGTATGGCAAGGGCGATTTAGATCAAACCTAATCAAATGGCGCAAGTGCGGGGATGTATTTGCGACCAAGTTCGTGATCGATAAGAGTGCAGCAATCAAAGATGACCAAATCCACTTTGTGGAACCTCTTACAAGACTGTCTAAAGCGATGCGTCTTGACGACCTGGACCAGGTTCTTACCCTCCTCGATCAACCGCAAAATATTCTGCAATTGTTTAGCCTGATTGAAGGCAGCACTGATCTTGAGCAACATGAGCAGCAATCACTCCGGATCAAATTGGTTAAAATATTGGTAGGCCATGTGTTTTATCATGGCACTGTGAATATTTGTGAATGAGGTTTACAGCTTTGGCAGTAAACGTGACTCGGCCTTACCTCAGCAAGCCATTTGACTTCAGGTGTTGGCCAATTGTTGTTCCGAGAATAGACGATTTAACTTCTATCAAACTGCTGCTTTGAATCGCAATTCCGCGATGAAGAGTTTCAGTCTTTTCATATTGGGAGATTGTATTGCCGTCTTCATTCTTCTCGCGGAAACTATGAACAATCATGTCTGTCATTTCATTTCCGATAGCCTGCCCAACCAAGAAAATTTCATTTCGGACGGAATTCACTAAAACCGGACCTCCTGATAAGCCCCTCGGGACCATAAAGGATAACTCATAATGCAGTGGTTTACTATTGAATTGGTGATAGATCCCAGTCATTGCAATATGACCCTTGTAACTACGCAGCAAAACGGTGTCATGCCTAGAATCAAATCCGTATGGACACGGCTTTTAAGACTTCGTAAATTATGTCTTATCATGATCGATTTGCCAATCTTTCACCTGGCACAACTTCAGCTTTCAGCCTTCAGCTTTCGGCTTTTAGCTTTCAGCTTACTCGTGCCGCAATACTTCCGCAGGATTCAGGGAGCTTGCCTGCAGGCCTTTCCTGATCACGGTGAGCCACCCGAGTGCGACAAGATAAACCCCAGCCTTTACAAAAATGAATACCGACCACCCCGCATGATAAGGAAATGTTTGTAGCCAAAGATTACCAAGCAAATAAGCCAGCGGCATGGCAACAACCATCGATATGATCACGGGTTTTAAAAAAGTCTTCGATAACATGATCACCAACTGAAAGGGTGATGCACCCATGATCTTTCTGATACCGAGTTCTTTCAAACGCTGATCCGCTTCGAAGGTGGCGAGTGCGTATAGCCCGAGGCATCCGATCACGATGGCGAGCACGGAGAAGAACGTGAATATCTGACCGAGTTTTTCTTCGAGCTGATAAATGTTGTCGAGGTAATCGTTCATCAGTATCGATTCAAAGGGTGTATTGGGAATGATCGATTTGACCTTTTGATCAATCCGGCTCTTCACAACCAACGGGTCTCCGGTGATGCGCGCTATGTATCGGTTGTTGTCAAGCTGGTAATTGAGCACGAGCGGTAATATCGGTTTTCGCAGTGAGCTCATGTTGAAGTCTTTGATCACCCCGATCACTTCACCGGGAAGTGAGTCTGAAAAAATAAATCCTGAAACTTTTTTGCCAATGGCTTCCTCGGGCGACCAGCCGAACGCCTCGCATGCTTTTTCATTGATGATCACGCCTGTGTTTTCATCCGATCCGCTGGCAAAGAAATTACGTCCCGCGGCAACTTTCAATTCAAGTGTCGGGATGTAGTCATGGTCAACCGACACAAATCCCATCTTAACACTGTGATCGGCAGACTCTCCCTGTTTTTTCATTTCGCTCATGTTGAACGTCCTTCCCGGCAACGAAGCTGCGACCGTGATACGCTCAACGCCTGGCAAGTCGGCAATTTCATTTTTGAATGATGTTGTGCTGATCGTTGAGTCGAGCGCTGCCGCAAACAGAACCAATCCGTCTTTTCTGAAGCCCAGGTCTTTATTCTTCATGTAATCGACTTGCCGGAAAATGACGAGAACGCATACGACAAATATTGCAGTAAGCGCAAACTGTACGCCTACAATTGTACCTCTTGCCGTACGAGACGCATCGACACCGGATTTTCCTTTAAGAATCAGTGCGGGCACAAATCGCGACAAATAGAATGATGGATAAAGTCCGGCCAGCACACCCAGCAAAATATTGCAGCTTATCAATGCGAGGACAAGCCGGTAATCGCTGAAGAAGTTATTTACATCAAAGCGCATCATGTCAATAGCTGATGCGTTGGTAAAAGTTTTGATGACGGGGATCATGAGATCGGCCCAGAGGATGGCGAGGGCGAAGCTGATGGTAACAACGATGATGGATTCGCTCAGAAACTGGAACACCAGCTGCCTGCGGTGCGCACCCATGGTTTTGCGAATACCGACTTCCAACGACCGCGACATCGATCTTGCCGTAGCCATGTTCACATAGTTGAAACAAGCGAGAAGCAGGACCACCGCGCCAACTGCAGCAAAGGCGTATGACCAAGTTTTCCCAACAGAAGGTGACGGATTGCTGGAAAACGAAGCATCGGTGTAGACCTCGAGCAGAGGCTGCAGAAAATAATTGAATGACTTCCAGCTCTCCGGTGTATGCGCATCTACAAACGCATCAATTTTTTTGCTTAGCGCTGCCGCGTCCGTACCCGGATCGAGCATCACGTAAGAGTAGAATGAATTGAAGTTCCACGAGTTTGCAAAGGGTCTTTGCTTTTCGAGCCACTCGAAGCGAACGATATAATCTTTACGAAGGTGAGAACGAACAAGGTCTTTGAATATGCCTTCAACCCGGAATTCACCCGTGCCCTTGAATTTGATCACTTGTCCGATTGCGTTCTCTTTTCCAAAATTGGCGAGCGCTTCACTTTCGCTGATAAAAATTCCAGCTTGAGATAGTGCACGATTGCCGGAAGCTTGCCGGATCATGGGAACAGTGAACATTAAAAAGAAAGAAGTGTCGACCGCGAGGATCCTTGCTTCCTTCGGATCCTTTCCTTCGATCAGCACGGTCTCGCTGGAAAGACCGACACGGGTAGCCATTTTAATTTCTGCAAAATTTCTCGCCAGTTCAGGAGCCATCAAACCCTGCGTGAGTGCAACGTTTGTTACCTGGTTGTCGCTGGTTTGGGTATGCACCACCCGATAGATCTCATGCGCGTGAACGTTGTCGCGATCAAAGCTAGCCTGGTCGATGACAAACAACGACACGATCAGGCAACAAGCGATCCCGATGGAAAGTCCGATGATGTTGATCAAGGAAAAGAGTTTGCTCTTGAGAAGATTTCGGCTGGCAATGGCTAGATAGTTTTTAAGCATAAAGTGTGATTTGCCCGATTGACTCAAAATGCAATACCAATTTCAAAAACCGCGATTCAAAGCCTTCTCGCGGATTGTTGCTGAAAAATTAACAAGAAGTGCCCAATGTCAGAAAAACGAATGTCCATTTGTGGGCACTTGAATACAGAAAATTCTTAACCTCTTCGTAGGTTCGCGATGTTATGACTGAACCTTACAGCTCTTGCGTTCTAATTGCAGATGATGATGAACATGTTCTTTTATCGCTCCGGATCCTTCTTGAACAAAATGGATTCGCGGTTGTCAGCACGCAAATACCGGAACGAATTCCAACCCTTCTCGAGCGCAACACGGTAACTACCGTCCTCCTCGACATGAATTTCCGGCATGGCGACACGACCAGCACACAAGGATTGTTCTGGCTCAAGAAGATTCGCGAGCAGTCAAATCGTATTCCTGTAGTGTTGATCACAGCATACGGTGAGATCCCTTTGGCAGTGGAAGCGATGAAAAGTGGTGCCTACGATTTTGTTACC
Organism: uncultured Chryseosolibacter sp.; assembly: GCA_966080355.1. GTDB lineage: Bacteria > Bacteroidota > Bacteroidia > Cytophagales > Cyclobacteriaceae > Chryseosolibacter. The sequence goes on along the minus strand of CBHROW010000107.1, from coordinate 1,438 downwards.
AAGCCCTGGGACAATAAAAAACTGCTTACTACCGTGATGAATGCTGTCAGCCTGTTTCACGAGAGCAACAAGGTACGTGAGCTCAGTCCGCAGCAGAAGATCATCCACCACACACTCGATCAGCAATACGAATCGCTGATCGGGGAATCGAAATCGATCCAGTCGATAAAGAAGTCGATAGACAAGGTTGCGGTAACGGATACGGCTGTGCTCATCCTGGGTGAAAACGGCACGGGGAAGGAAGTGATCGCGCGAGCTATCCATCGCAAGTCTAATCGCGCAGATAAAGTATTTGTGCGGGTAGACGTTGGGGCACTCAGTGAAAATGTTTTTGAGTCGGAATTGTTCGGCCACAAGAAGGGATCATTCACCGATGCAAAGGAAGATCGCGCGGGAAGGTTCGAGGCTGCGGACGGAGGAACGATCTTTCTTGATGAGATCGGCAACCTGAATTTGGCGCTGCAGGCAAAATTGCTCACGGTACTTCAAAACAAAACTATTACGCGACTCGGCACAAACCACCCGGTGCCCGTTAATGTGCGTGTTATTTGTGCAACCAACGCCAATATTCGCCAGCTCGTGAAGGAAGGCAAGTTTCGCGAAGACTTGTTTTACCGGATCAACACGGTAGAGGTTGTAGTTCCATCTTTGTTCGACCGCATGGAAGATTTTGAAGGATTGATCGATCACTTCCTGAGAAAATTCAGCGCGAAGTACCAGAAGGCCGGACTCGATATTCCTGATGAGGTAATGCTGGCGTTAAAGAAATATCGGTGGCCAGGAAACATTCGCGAATTACAACACGCTGTGGAGCGCGCTGTTATCCTCTGTGAGAAAACAGCGCTTTCGCTCGATGATTTCGGGATCGCTAAAAGTGAAAACTCCGGTGAATTGATCTTCGACCATCTCAATCTCGAGCGACTTGAACATTGGGCGATCCGCAAGGCGATTGATAAACATAAGGGTAACGTCAGTCACGCGGCAGAAGAGTTGGGCTTATCACGGGGTGCACTTTACCGAAGGATCGAGAAGTATGGCATTTAAGAATTTTTACATTCAGGTATTTATCCGGATCGCGCTGCTGACGATCGTGTTATTACTCTTTGCGATCTGTGTTGCCCATTCATTGACGTTGCGAGCTATCTATATGGCAGCATTCGCGATCATCGTCATCGGGGAACTCTTCTATTTTATCAAACGATTTTCAGATGGGATCAGAATATTTTTGATCTCTATTCAACAACAGGATTTTTCTATTCACTTCGAGGAAAAGACCGGAGGGTTCAACAACCTGTACGCAGACTTCAACCAGGTGATCGATCATTTCAGAAGCCTGCGAAATGAGAAAGAGTCTCAATATCTTTTTTTAGAAATGCTTGTCGAGCATATTCGTGTGGGCATCATTTGTTTCGATGAGAAGAAAAATATCTACCTGACC
>CBHROW010000106.1:0-15211 GCA_966080355.1 uncultured Chryseosolibacter sp. | reverse complement strand
AAATTCGATCGCTTCATCGATGGTAACGTCAAACAGCGGCACCGTTTCAGGCATAATTAAAGAGGGAAAAGCATCGGTATCGCGAAGGCCGAGGTATGTGCGAAGGGCAAGCCTCGCAGTTTGTAGATTCAGGTTTGCTTGTGCAGTAGCCTGGCGGGAGCGCAACAATTGAAGTTCAACCTGCAATAGCTTGTCCTGGGAAGTTGTGCCGATGTTGTATCGGCCTTGTTCAATTTTATAGATGGTGTCGTTATTGGCGAGGTTGAATTGCGCAATCTGCAGATTGATCTGTTCCTGCAGCACATTGAAAAATCGTTCTGCGGTCTGCTGCGAGATCAATTCCATCTGCTCAACGTACTCCCGTTTCGATTCTTCAAACATCAACGGCTGAATTTTGCGTTCCCATTTCAGCCGGTTGAATGCAAATAAAGGTTGTTGTAGGCCGATGTTCATGACAGAACCGCTCCACTGTTCACCTGCATTCTCACCGTTCGCATTGCTGTAGTCTTTAAAATAATTCAATCCTGTGTTAGCGGAGATCGTTGCGCCCGTCAAAAAAAGTGGCTGGATCAACCCAAGGCTCACGTTGTTGAAAGTCTGTTCTACCGGAATGTAGCGATAGGTACCATCGGGCTGAAGTACGGGATTCACTGACTTTGAATAGCTCGGAAGAGTTCCCTGCAACACGAGTTGCGGATTGAACTGCGCCTTGTATGTCCGGTAGCTCCAGTAGCGATTTTCTTTTCGTGTTTCCGCTTGTTTTGAGAAAGGTGATTGCGCTTTTGCGCGAAGGATCACATCTTCTATAGTGAATGCTTCCTGCGCCTGCCCAGCCGCTGCAAACACGATAAGACACAATGGTAGTATGAGGCTGAGACGCCAGTGATTCTTATTCATAACGAAGTGAAGTAATAGGGTCTTGATTGGCAGCTTTCCGTGCCGGAGCGATTCCAAAGATCAGCCCCACAGTAGCGGCAACGCCAAATGATAAAACAATAGATGCAAAACTGATGATGGTTGGAATGCCAGCAACCTCGGAGACCGCATAGGCCATGCTCACACCCAGAATGACCCCGATGATACCACCGGAAATACTGATCATGATTGCCTCAAAGAGAAATTGCTGAATCACGTCACTTTTCTTCGCACCGATCGAAAGCCGCAAGCCAATCTCTTTGATACGCTCCAATACTGAGGCGAGCATGATGTTCATGATTCCGATACCGCCAACGAGCAGTGAAATGCCCGCAATCGCGCCAAGCACATAATTGAAGATGTCGTTTGTACGCTGTTGTTGTTTCAGTAAGAGTTCGGGGATCTCGATCTCGTAGTCGACAACTTCATAATGCCTTCTCTGAAGAATGCGCGACATGATCTCGGCCGCAGGTGTCAGCATTTTTGTTTCCGTCACCTGGATAACAAGGCGATCGAGCTGATGGTAATTCTTTCGTTCTGCTGCCTTCGCGGCATCTTCTTCCGCATTACTGGCGTTACCGAAGACCATCCCATTACTTTTCATAGCCTCGAGCCTGAGCTCTTCAGCAGTGATCATGTCGCGGTTCTTGTAACGAATGAGCATGGTTTGAAGGGGAACGTAAACATCCATGTTGTAATCGCGAATGCCCAACTTACTGATGCTGTTTTGAGAAACCATCCGCTCCTTTAGAACGCCAACGATCGTCAACCAGTTAGGGCCTACTTTGATATTCTTACCGATCGGATTTTCGGTAGGAAAAAATCTGGACTTGATCCCTTGGCCGATGATGCAAACCATGGTTCCATATTTCCGATGGTCTTCGTTGAAGCCTTGCCCATCTTGTAGCTCAAAATTATAGATCTCAAAATAGGCTGGTTCAACCCCGACAAGTTTAGCAGACCTGCGATAACCCTTGCGCACAACACTGGTTTCAAGAATGATCTCCGGGCTCACACGGGTCAACCCAGGTATAGTCGTTTTGATGTTACTGACATCCCGAACGGTCAGGCCTGGCGAAAACTTTTTCTTTTCTTTCTTCCCAACCTGTTCTTCGATCTTTTCTTCTTTTTGCTCGATGATTGGTTTGATGACAATGTTGTTGACACCTACCAGTTTGATTTGCTCAAGAATTTCCTGCTGAGCTCCGTTTCCTATCGCTAGCATCGCGATCACAGCGGCAACACCGAAGATGATACCCAGTGCTGTGAGCAGCGATCGTACTTTGTTAGCCGTCACCGCGTTGATGGCGATGTACAAGTTGGCTAGCAGACGTTGTGATAACATAGCGATTACTTTTGAGACGCTTGACTGATCTTACCGTCTGCTTTTGCTGCTGCTGCAGGATCAACTTTGGGATCCAGCTTGTCGTCTTTCTCCTCTTTCTTCTTGCGCTTGCCGTTCATCTCCTTCAGCAACACAAAGTCATCATCTGCTTCAACACCATCGGGTATAGACAGAAATACCTGATCGCCTTCAGCAAGACCAGTCAGGACCACAGCATCATTGGAGTTTGTTTCCCCTACAATAACTTCCTGCTTGATAGTCTTGATCCCATTTTTCTTATAGACGAACGTAATGGTATCGAAATGACTATGGAGACTTTCGAGCGGAATAAATAGTGCGTTGTCTTTTATGCTGGTGAGTATCTTGTTGCTTGTAGTCATGGACGGGCGCAGTGTAAGATCGGTGCCGTTGATCTCTACGGCTACTTCGAAAACTTTGGCATCGGAGTTCGGACGTTGTTCACCAACGTTGGCTACACGAACAACACTTCCTGAGAGCTTCTTATCGGGATACGCGTCCAATCCTACGTCAACTTTTTGACCCGGTTTCACTCTTCGAACATCAACTTCGTTCACATAGGTTTTCGACATCATCACCGTAAGGTCAGGAAGGGTAGCAACGGTCGGATTCCAAAGACCAACCTGTGATCCGGCTTTGATCGGTTTGCCATCCCAGTCTTTCTGATAGATAACCATACCGTCCTCAGGAGCTACAACATTGAACGCTGCCATAATTTGCGTCATGCCATTGAATTCTTCCTGAACTTTCCGAAGTTCGGCTGCAACCTCACGCATCTTCTCCACATTCTGACGGCTCTTGATCTTGTAGTTTTCCTGGGCCTGATCATAGGCTCGCTTGGCTTTATCCTTGTTGATCTCGTTTTGTTTGATGGTTGCAGGAGGTTCGAACTTCGATTGCTCGAGTACGATTTCTTTTTCCTGCCACTCGTATTTCAGGTTGATAAGCTCATCGCGCGACTGGCGCATTTGAAGTGTTGTATCAAGCTGCGTTTGTACAAACTTCGAGTTGGCTTTTTCGAGCTCGATCTGCTTCTGATTGTATTTGGTTTGGAATTCAGAGCGGTCGAGGGTTGCAACCCAATCTCCTTTCTTGACAAGGGTTCCTTCGTCAATAATGCTTTGAATACCGATGCGCCAGATCTCATAGTTTCGGAGCTGTGTCGGTCCCTGAATTTTCACCGAATTCTTGGCTTCGAGCTCGCCAGTGGTTTCTATTTCCACCTTGAACGGGCCTTTTTTAACACTGGCGATGATATCGACAACATCATTCGCCTTGTTTCCTTTCACGAAGAAGAAGGCTATGAGCAGCACCACTACCACGCCAGCTCCGATGATCAGGTTTTTTTTCATTTGGATTAAGGGTTTGTTTTTCTAATACTCTAAGGTACGCCATTGGTTACAGGATGTTGCTTCCATACGAATAAGAAACATCACATTTGGTGTAATAAAAAAGTGCTGACGTAGTTTGCGTGATCCCTGCTATACGTCAGCACGCTTCCATCAACGGCTGCTGAGGCTTTAAATTATTGCTTGACGCCTTTTTTTACGGTGAATTTGCTGAGCGCAGATGTTTTATCAATCTTACCCGAGCCAAAATCAGTGAGAACTGAGTTCTTGATGTTCAATTCCAGGGTGGCCGGAATTCCGCAGTCTTTACATTTGGTAAGGGTCACATTGAAGACCAACACTTCATCGGGCTTCAGGGTCTTCAGGGTACGTCCGTATTCGAGAATATTTTCTTTAAGATCCTGTTCGAATTTGGGATACAGCTCGATCACCTTCTTGTTGCGTTCTTCCTGGTCTATATCCACAAGCCCAACTGTCGGCATATTGAATTTTTTGAATGCCGCTTCATTGCTGCTGTAAACCTCCATATAGTATACCACGCCATAATCTTTCATCCTTTCGTAGTAGATGTTGTTTTCTGATGAAAAGAATGTCTTTGAAAGGTCAGTGCGATAAAGTCTGCCAATGATACTGCTGAACAACTCGAGATCTGCTTCCTTAACATCAACAACTTCGGTGTTTATAACTTTCAGTTTGTTCATGGCTTGGTCACGGCTGATCTTTCCTGCTTTGAAGTCGGCAATGTCGCTCTTGAAGGCTTCAATAGAAATGTGTGTCCGTTTGTTCTCGCGATAATACCATGAGCGTCCTTCATTTTTATTGGTCACCACGATGCGTTCACTTGGTGAAAGCTGTGTCATGAAGTCACCATAATCGATGATGAAATCTTTAGCCGCTTTAATGAGTCTCTTGTTATACTCATCACGTGCGCTGTCAACCGATGCCCTGCGTCTTTCTTCTACTTTCTCGCGCAACTTCATCATCTCGCTTTCTTCTTTCGAAACTTTAGCAGGGCGATTGTCACCCTCAATTACGGTCAGGCCCGGAGCATAACGATCGGTGCTGTATACGATCGTGTTTCCCCCGTTGCTGTTGATGTACATGGGGGCAGCATAATCACCGGGAAGGCGAAAAGTAACCCCATATCCCTCCTGGTAATAACCTTTGATCTCGAGGCCGAAGAAAGTGCGGTTCGGACTCACTTCCTGGCGTATCAGTGTTGAGAGTACATTTTCTGCTACCTCAATATCTCTCGCCATTCTATCCTGGTCAATTTTTTGGGCAACACTCATCTGCTGTTGCAAGGCGATCAATATCATCACAGCTACCCAAAATTTCATCATCTTTTTCATATCGATTGGTCCTCTGATTTAAAACTTGTTAATGTATCGATTAAAGCTGCAGTCTTAATTTTTCTTTTCGGTTGAAGTCTCGCTGCCCACCGTGTTGATGATGCTGGCGAGTATTTGTTCGGTTTCCTGCTGGAACACGTTGGTATTCTCTTCTATGCTGTGCAGTTTGGTTTGCACGAGTTGAAGATCATTGTTGCGTTGTTGTTGTAAGTATTTATCGAAGTCAACCAACAGGCTTTCGATGTATTCTTTTTGCTGCGTTGATGTCAGCTGAAAATAGTCTTTCACTTGCTGCATGTTGTTAGCTTGAATAGTAGCCACGTATTGGCGAACCTGGTCTTCGGTGGCAGTTGATGCGTTCTTCACCAGTTGGTCGATCTTCGCAGAGTTCACCGCGAGATTCTGACGAATAGAAGCGTTCAGTTTTGCTTGTGAATCTTTCCAGCTCGATTCGATCGCAGAATTGTTTTGTGCGAGCGAAGCATTGATCATATCCTGAACCTCGTTGGCCGTCAATGTCGGTTGTTGTACATTTTCTTGAATTGGCGTGGCCTGCTCGTCCCCAAAGCTCAAGCGAAACTCATTCCCGGAGACACTCATACGCGTACCTGTCAGCTTCCCTACCAAAAGTATCAGCAGCAATGACGCTGCGATACTTACAATAATCCGAAAGTAAGGCGTGTTCCAGAGGAAGCGTTGCTGATTGCCTTCGATGATGATCGGTGGCGCGATCACTTCCTTGTCTTCCACCGCAGACATCATTCGTCTGAGGCTTTGGAATTTTTCATACTCCGCCCGGGCTTCGGCATTCTCGAGAAGATACTGATCCATTTTCTCTTTTTCCTCACCCTCGGCTTCACCGTAGAGGTAAGCCATCCAATCTTTTTCGTCCGGTTTATAGTTCATATCCGATTGTATCTTTATTGATGTTCTTCTTTTCCAGTATTTTTTTCAGTCCATCGAGGCCATAGTACATTCTCGACTTCACGGTGTTCTCGGAGATGTTGAGTACTTCAGCGATCTCACGAAACTTCAATCCTTCATATTCCTTCATGATCACCACTTCACGTTGTTCTTCATTGAGCTCGAGCAGGGCGGTTTGTAAAATATCGGCCAGTTCGAGTTGTTCAAGCTGACGTTCCGGGCTGTCGATACGCTGTGACGATGACTCCCACCGCGGTGAATCTTCGGCTTCGCGATTCCAGACCGTGTCGAAAGACAGCGAGCGGTTGTTCTTCGTCTTGCGTGCCTCTTCCCGGCAATAGTTGACTGCTATCTTGTACAACCACGATTTAAATCGAAGCGTATCTTGAAGTCCCGCCAGGTTCTTACACATGGAAATGAAGGTCTTTTGCGAGATCTCCATCGCCATGTCGTGGTCCAGGAAGAACTTGTAGCCAAAGTTGTAGATACGCTTGTACCACAGCTGAACCAGTTTCCCCTGGGCATTCTGGTCACCCTGTTTAGCACGCAGGATCAGGGAGTCAGAGTGCATCATCGCAATGTCAAGTAAAGTTTCAGCATGCATAACCGCCATTTTCGCAAACTTTGGCCGTTTTCCGACCATTCTGACATAAAGATGGCGAGGTGGTCCAAATAGTTTTATAGGTTGGAAATAATTTGTGCGAACCTGAACGGAGGTGCAGGGATGCCAGGTGCCTGGTTGCCGGGACCGCCAGAGTGAAACGTGCAGCGCCTTCTGACAATCTGTTTCCCTGCGCGTTGCGGCTTGGCTTGGCTAGATATCGGGCTTGCTGGCCTCCTGGATTGCCGGCTTGCTGGCTCCCGGCCTCTCGCTTACCGGGTTCCCGGCTCCTTTTTCTATCTTTGCCCCCCAATGAAAAAGCTGATTTCACTAGTTATCCGATACGTACCCAGAAAATACTTACAGCGCGTTGCCGGAGTTGGATTGAAAATACTTGGACTGTTTTATGCGGGATCTGCAGTTGCATGCCCTGTATGCTCGAAGACCTTCAGGAAGTTTCTGCCCTATGGAAGAATCAACCCCCGGCCTAACGCCCTTTGCCCGAACTGCCAGGCGCTCGAGCGTCATCGCCTGATCTGGCTCTATCTTCAGGAGAAAACTTCATTTTTCGATAAGCAGATGGATGTGCTGCATATTGCACCTGAAGCGTGCTTCATTCCGCGGTTTGAGAAAAAGCATGGCGACCGATATATCACGGCCGACATTGAATCTCCGCTGGCGAAGGTAAAAATGGATATTCACCAGATTCCGTTCACGGAAAATAAATTCGATGTGGTGCTCTGCAATCACGTGCTCGAACACGTTGACAATGACATCAAAGCCATGGGTGAAATTCATCGCGTTCTCAAGCCTGGCGGGTTCGCGATCCTACAGGTACCTTTTTTCAATCCCATTCCGGAAGTTACTTTTGAAGATGCTTCCATCACCGATCCCCGCGCCCGCGAAAAAGCCTTCGGGCAAGATGATCACGTTCGGAAGTACGGAAAAGATTATAGCGCCCGGATTGCCAGGGCGGGTCTTGTGCCGGTGGAAGATCAGTTTGTGAACGGCAAGTCGGATGAGGAGCGCAAGCATTTCGGACTTGTGAAGGGTGAAACGATCTTTATCGGACGAAAAAATTAATTGCTGTGACGAAAGTCGGGGCCTGTCGCTCACGATTTTTTTAATCGATGGTGGCGTAAGACAGCACCTGCATAGGAGTTGAGGCTGAGCGATTATAAAACCATTCCGTTGATGCGAAGATCCCGAAACGCGAAAGAATTGGACGCGTTGAAGTTGAAATGCGCGCGAATAAAAAAAGCCGGACCACATTCATGATCCGGCTCACGTGTTAAATCCCGGGAATTATTTCTTTCGGATGTAGATATCTCCGTTGTAATTCTTCATCGTAACCTGCGGGCCTCCGCCATTGATGTTGCCTTTCTTCCAGTCATCGATCACCACCTTGAATGTTCCGGAACGTGTGTCTTTTTGCTGAACCGGTCCACTGCTGGTGATGTCCATTTCAAAGCCCGTATAGATCTCACCCTGTTCTGTCTTCATCTTGAACGAAGCTTTGGTTGCAGCGGGAAGCGTGATATCGATATCACCGTTGTAAGTGGTGTACGACATCGGAGTGTCTTCGGTGACCTTGTCGAATGTCACTTTAATTTCACCGTTGTATGTTGTCGCCACCACCGAACCTGAAACATTGAGCGCGGTAATTTCGCCATTGTAGTTCGTGAGCGTGAGCTCTCCCTGGATGTTTGTGAGAACCAGATCTCCGTCATTGTACGTGTGCGCATCGATGTCGATCCCTGAAGGAACTTCTATCTGCAGATCCATTTTGTTGTTCCACGAATTGGATTGCACGCGAACGCTGTTTGCATTTTCGGCCGCCTCAAGATCCATTCCTCCACCGCTCACGCGTTTCATGCCTTCTACGTTCTTGCGGTTGTGGTCTCGGTCGTCATCATCGTCAGCTTCTGTGCTGTATTTGACAAGGATATCTTTGCGGGCCGTTCCCTTGATTGTAATCGATCCATAGTTAAGGTGTGCTTTAAGCTTGGCGCGTTTCGCGGGGTCGCTGAGCGGGATCACAAATTCGTTGTTGCCCTGCGCGAAAGCTGAAGAACCAATCAGAATTAACCCTAACGTGATCAAGGATAAGGCTACCGTTAATACTTGCTTTTTCATTTCGTTTCGTTGATTAAAAAATTCCAGATACTCGTTTCCTTTAGTTTGTTTTTTCTTTCAGGTATACATTTCCATTGAAGGTCTCAAAGTCGAGATACGCTGCGCCACCCGTTCCGACTTTATATCGGTTGCCGTTCACTTTGTATCGGATGCCTTCACCTTTATTTGATTTTTCAACACTTGCAGGAAGCTGCTCCATCTTGTCGATGTTCGTGTAAAAATTTCCATTGAAGCTTTCGAAGCTCAGGCTCGCGGCAAGTCCTTTCACAAAATTTGCGTTGATGTCGCCATTGAGGGAATAAAACCGGCAATCTTTGGATGGATTGACCGTGTAGTCGATATCCACATCGCCATTGATGGTCGAGGCCTCGGCCTCACGCACTAGGTTTGTCAGCCGGATACTTCCGTTGATGTTGTTGGCATCCACAACTCCTTTTACGTTCTCAACTTCAACATTGCCTTCATTGATCGTGCTGACGAGCACATGTACACCAGACGGAACTTTCACTGTGAAGTCCATACGATAGTCATATACCGTGCGACAGTCGTTGTCGTTATTGCAATTCCAGTTATAGCCCCAGCCGTTGTGGAAGACGCCATTATTGTTCCTCCGTTTCTGATTTTGTCCGAAGGTATTGCAGGCATCTTCAATATAGAAGATCAGCGTATCGGCACGGTCGACCATGCCCAGCTTCAGCTCTTGTTTTCCTTTTTCAAGACGTGCATCTGTCTTTGCGTATATCGTGCGCTTCACCTCCAGCAACACTTTATCACCGGAATATCCACTCACCTTCACGTTACCGTTGATGTTGGCGATCATCACAGCGTTGTCTGCAGTTTTCTTTTCGAAAGTATACTCCTTCGTGATCGTTTCGCTGAATTCTTGCGCCAGACACAGTGTCGAGCAGGCACAGGCGAGTATGGTCAAAATATTTTTCATAGTGATCAGATTAAAATGTCGATACTTTGTTTGATTCTGTTCTTCACATCTTTAGGAGTCTTGTCAGAGTTCACGATCTTTTCAAGTTCCTTCACCGATGATTTCACCTGGAGCTCAGCCATGGCTTCGGCAAGTGCTACTTGCACCAGGGGTGAATCTTGCTTGGCTATCGAACGGATCAGCGCTTCGCGTACATGACTGTTGCGCGAATAAGGTTTTAAAGCCTCGAGTGCTGCAAGACGCACGTTTACGTTTTCATCATTGTTAAGCGTTTCCACCAAAGCGGAAGTAACTTTCGCGCTTGCCGAATTCATTTCGGAGGTAAGGCTTACGGCTTTCAGGCGTTCTGTTGCGGATTCTTTTTCGAGCAGATTTAACATCATCATTTCTTTCAGATCAACAAGCTGCTTGTTCATTTCAGAGATCTGTTCGCTGCCTCCAACCGATGCTGCTGGGCGTGTAAAATATCCGATGCCGATGCCAAGGATCAATGTTATCGATGCAAGCGCTAAACGAGGCGCTAATTCAGGCCATGAAAAGAATTTCCCCCAGGAAAATGAATCTTTGCTTCTCTTCTCCAGGGCAAGCATCTGGTAGAAGCGGTCGTCCAGATTTTCTGATGGTGAAGGGAATTTCATCGAGTCGATCACGTGTTGGAGTTTATCGACAGCCGTCAATTCGTTCAATTCAATTTTTCCCGATTCGAGCAGGGCCTCGATCTCCCTGACCTCTTGATCTGTAGCATTCCCGGAATTATACCGGTTGATCAGTTCCTGAATTCTTGACGATTCCATATTCATAAATGCTTTTCCAATTCTTTATAAACTTCTTTTAACTCCTGCAGCGCCCTGAACACTTTCACTTTCACTGCTCCTTCCGAACATCCGAGTATCTCCCCGATCTCTTTATATTTCTTATCCTGGAATTTGCTCAGCATCAATATTTCGCGTCTGTCTTCCGGGAGCCGTTCCATCGCAAGAGACAAGAGCTGCATTTCGTCATCGTGCTGGAATTCTGTTGCGCGGTTTTCACTGGTACCAAGCCGGTCTTCCCACGAATCCAGCGATTCCTTCAACTTCCACTTGTTCTTCCTAAAATGATCGTGGTTTACATTTCGCGCGATGTGAAACATCCAGGTTCGGAAGTCGCCATCGCCACGAAACAAATACCGGTATTTCAGTATGCGGAAGAACACGTTCTGAACAAGGTCTTCGCAAAGTTCAGCGTCTTTGGTCAGGCCGTAGAAAAACCCGAACAAGGGCTTCTTATAGCGTTCGAAAAGTAAGCCTAGCTTGTCGAGGTCGCCTTCTTTCACCTTGATCATCAAGGTATTATCCGCTAGTGAGTCCAAGTCAGATGTTGTTTTCAAAGTGGGAAACTCTGCGTGTCTAATAAGGTTACAGATAAAGTTAAAGATTCTGCGAGTTTAATTCTGGGTGGAGGTGCTGGGAAGCCAGGTGGTGGAAATGTAGCCGAAAACTTAGCGAGCTGGTGGTGCAATTCTCCTCCCAACGGGTCCTTCGATTTGTGTCTTCCGGGCGCTGCAGTATATTTAATAGCTAAACCAAAACAATGAAGAAACTCTTATTTCTGCTGGCGTTGATCGCCTGCGTAGCCTGTCAGAAGACGCCCATGGAAAGCTCCGGACGGAAACTTGTCTGGTCCGATGAATTCGAGAAAGACGGGCCGCCTGACACAACAAAATGGAATTATGACCTCGGCAACGGGTGTCCTAACAATTGCTACTGGGGTAATAATGAACTCCAATGGTATACTGACGAACCCAACAATGTGCGCGTTGAAAATGGAATGCTTGTGATTGAAGCGCGGAAGGAAACACGGGGTGACAGAACATATACGTCAACGCGAATCATCAGTAAGAACAAAGGCGACTGGACGTATGGCCGCATTGAAGCGAAGGCGAAACTTCCACACGGAAAAGGCACTTGGCCTGCCATCTGGATGCTATCGACAGATTGGAAATACGGAGGATGGCCGGAGAGTGGTGAGATCGACATCATGGAGCACGTAGGGTACGATCCAGGGGTGATTCACGGCACTATTCACACCGAGAAATACAATCACATAAAAGGAACGCAGAAAGAAGGAAAGATCACTGTTCCGGATGCACAAGATGCGTTTCACGTCTACGCGATAGAATGGACCGAGAACAAAATGGATTTTTATGTTGATGAAAAGCTATATCATTCCGTGACCCGCGATCCCGCTGACGACTACAAAGGCTGGCCTTTCGATCAACGCTTTCACCTTCTCATGAATATAGCTGTTGGTGGAAACTGGGGTGGAGCACAGGGCGTGGATGAATCGATCTGGCCGCAGAAGATGGAGGTCGATTATGTGAGGGTTTATCAAAATAACTAACCGATGTGCCGATTAGCCAATATGCCAATTCACAAGGACTTTCATCGGCATATTGGCTAATTGACGAATTGGCTAATTAAAGCGCACCCAACTCCATAAGCTTATTCCGCTCATTTTGGAGCTCTCGTGAAAGCTTGGTCTGCTTATCCATCGCTTTGCGCTTGTATTCTTCGTACTCTACGCTGATGGTCCGGGCGAGGTCTTCTTTTTCGGAAAGGTTTTTCTTCATCACCTTCATACTGTAAATGACTCCGGCAATAACAAGGGCGGCAACAAGCAGAATTACACCTACCATCGCTGCAAAAAATCCTTTGTCAAAATTGATTCCAAGCACTGTGATATGGGAGCTTGCGTAAACAATGTCTTTCATCGAGTCTTCCTTGGCTTTCAGCGTCTCGATATTTTTATTCAATTCCGTTTGAAGATTGGCAGCTTCGAGTTTAGAGTTTCTAATAGCCGCTTGCTTGGCATCCAATGAATCGGTGACGATCTTCCACCAACTATCCAGCAGGTTTTCTTTGATCACTTTGTACTCCTGGTAGTTCTGTGACTTCATTTTCATCACGAGGTAACGCTCGCGAAGGGTTTGGGAATCACGTCTGAGCGCATCATCTGCGGTCTGCGCAACAACAGAACCGACTACCAACATCCCGATCATCAACATCATTGCACGCTTCATAGGGTAAACTAATTTTAAATGGACTGCAATTTACTTTGCGCGATGGGCGGTGCACAGCAAAACTGTATCAGTGACGTTTTTGAGCGCTCAACTTTCAATTTGAACCGTTGAATTTTCTAGAGTTTTCTCTGGAAAATAATCTCCTCATTGTGCACCTGAATGATGCGGCTGTAGAGCTCACGAAGGTACCTGTATTCATCGGCTGTGAACACTGATTTATTGATCAGCAGCGAGTGGCTTACCGATAAGCGACTTGAGTCACCGGTTGCCTGGAACAGGTATCGGCCTCCCGCGTTGGGCAACGAAAGGGCTATACGTTCCGGTATATTGGCAATCTGAAACTCCGTTGGAAAATCAAGGGTGAACATGTTAATGATCTCACGCGGACTGCCGAAATCTACCGGATACAATCGCTCCTGTGATTTGAATGGATTTTCTTTTTCGCGATCGAAAATAAAAGGGCTGAGAAGAAAATTGTTGGCATTCGGCTGATCGAATGCCGCAAATGACAAGTCAAGCTGCAATACCAATGGCCGGTCAACCTCTTGGTAATTCTGTATTTGAAAACCGGTGATCTCAAGACCCGGAACTTTCTCACTCAAGCTGTTTACAAATTCGTCCTGTTTTTCAAATCGACTGATGGCTTTACGGATCTTGACGGCTTCGTATCCGGTATAAGTTGTTTGCACGGTGCCTGTTATAGATCCATAGGTATCCAGCGAAAGTTTGAGGTTGGAAACTTTCTTGGCTTTTTCAGCGGGCTTGAGGTCTATCCAATAGGAGGTCTTTTCTGTCATTACACGACCTTTGCCGTTAAGACACCGCTCAGGCAAGAGACCGAAAGGATGGAAAGGATCGGTAGCATCGAGCAAGATCGATTTGTCACCGATATTAATACGCGCAATGACATAATTAAAGTCGGTAATGACCGGATGCAATTCCGTAGGCAGGCCGTTTGATCGGGTGGAAAGGATCACGGGGTCAACTTCGAGCCCGGCTGCGCGCAATGCACCGATGAGCAGGAAATTGATATCAGCAACGTTTCCCGACTTCGTTTCAAAAGTTTTTTTCACACCTTTGTCTGTAGCGATTCCCATGCTTGAATTCCACTCGTAGGTATGCGAAACAAATTCATAGATCTTTTTAGCCTTCATTAGCGGATCAGTCTCCTGAGCAACCAGTGGAGTGATAATATCTCTCATCACGCCATCGGCTTTCTTCAACTGCTGACCAAACTCACCATACTGCCGCAACTCAAGCTCAGCATCTTTCCATTCTTTGGTCACTTTGTCAACGCGGCCATCGAAGAAATGTATTTCGGAAAGTTCAAAATTGATGGCAGACAAAAAATTGGACTTCGCGGTCATATAATCTTCTTCCACAAAAGCCGGGATGTCTTTCATGGCAAAGTTGTAGACTGCGCAATCGGCCACATTTCCTCCGCCTACATTAAAACAACCTTTCTCAAGCCCATTTTCATTCTTGACCAACTTGAGGTAGCCTTTCAGTGTGATGTTATACAGATAATTTCCCGGAATGCGCGCACAATATTCACTGTACACTTTTGGGATCTCCGATTGAAACTCCCACGATCTGAACTTGAACAGGAATGGTGATTCTAGTGTATAAGCAAATTCGATCACGCTACCAACGCGAACATTGGGAATCGCTAATTTTTTGATATCATGATTTGTGCGATTTTCCGTAAACACGCTTTTCGATGGCACCTGACTTTCGACAACTTTACCATCAACAAGTGTAAACGAAGATGCCTTTACCTCGCGGAGCACTTCCGATTTCTTTTCGATCTTCGCCAGCGGAATTTCAATGTCCGCATACTGTAACCCTTCCTGCTTGAGTATTTTGATCTTTACATGATATTTAAAAAGCAGATTGTGCTCATTTGCATCATCAAGGTAAGCGTGACCGAACTCGTTCAATACTACGGCAACAGCGGAAGAATCACGCACATAACTTGTCATGTCGACTTCATTCCATGTCACTTTTCCAAAATCGAAGTCGGTTTGAGCATAGACCATGTAGCCCATTAAAACAAAGACAGCTGCTAGACAATGACGCATGGGATCTTTTGTGATGTGAAATCTAAAATTAATAAAAAAGACCTGCGCAGCCGGCCCGGTGTAAGGTAATCCGTTAATGCTTATCTATTTTTAAGATCATGAAGATCGGATTGATTTCAGACACGCATGGATTTCTTGACGCTCGCGTTTTTGAATACTTTAAAAATTGCGATGAGGTCTGGCATGCAGGCGACATTGGCGATCGCAGGGTGGCGGATGCCTTGGAGCATTTTAAACCTTTGCGCGCAGTATTCGGCAACATTGACGACCGCGACATGCAAATCCGATTTCCTGAAGATAACTGGTTTTCATGCGAGGATCTGACAGTTTGGATCACGCACATTGGCGGAGCTCCACCAAACTACAACCCCCGAATAAAAAAGATCCTGAAAACGAAAGTCCCTGACATTTTTATTTGCGGGCATTCCCATATCCTCCGAATCAAAAAAGATCCTGCATATAACGGCATGCTTTATATGAATCCCGGAG
>CBHROW010000105.1:0-15265 GCA_966080355.1 uncultured Chryseosolibacter sp. | reverse complement strand
CTATAACTGCACCGGCAGCAGCTGCACCAATAATCGCTAATAGTACTTTGCCTGTTGAGTTCATAAATTTGATATTTTAAAGGTTATTTCAGCCAGCAAGCGTAAAAAACTATACCCTGTAACACGTCCGGTTGCGAAGGAAAATCCACGGGAACAGGTATGGGATTTTTTTTCTCCCAAAACGAAACCATTTGAAGAACGCTTGCGATTAAGGATACAGCTGCCATGGATAGAAAGAAAGTAGTTATCATCGATGATGAACAGGATCTTTGCCATCTCATGAAAACTTATTTATCGGATTTGAATTATGACGTATTTCTCGCCTACACGCTGGGAAGCGGCCTTAGCCTCATGCGCGAAGTTTCACCCGATATTGTTTTTATCGACAATAATCTTCCAGACGGCCTGGGGTGGGATAAAATGGATTTTCTTCTGGAGCACTATCCGAATTGCAAAATAAATCTGATCAGTGCCTATCGATCTACACCTCTGGCAGAAGTTCCCGTTGCCCGCTCAATACAGATCCTTGAAAAACCCCTGAGTCTTAGCGCCCTGAAAAATTATTTGTAATTCGCGTGCGCTTCACCCAGCATCACCCTTGCGTTTTTCGCGTCTGGCTGCACGTCTCTCTTTACGTTCCTCTTTCTTGCGTTTCTTCTTTTCTTTTCGAAGATCTTTTTTACTCGGAGATTTAACGTTGGGATTGGTTGAAGCGATCGTTATTGTTCCATCGGTTTTCTTCGCAAAGGCTTCCACAAATGCATTGCGGAAAATATTCCATAGCGCTGGCCAAAACGGAGAATGAATATCTGAGATTCTACCCCGTATGGGAACGCGCGTTGCAAATTGATCTTTCGGCTGATTTTCAAACACCTCCACCAGTGTTCCCGCAATGGATTCCCACACGAGCTCCAGCGGTTTTTTCTTGTCCTTTTTCCAATCCACAACTTTGAGGTGGTCGAATAAAGGTTTTACATAACCATTCACACGGCCGTCTTTTACCGCCACTTCACTGTATAGATTGAAATCGCCTCGCTCAACATCGATGTTCGCATAAGCTCCGAAGAAATCATTTAGCGAAGTCATCTCTACCCGCTCGAATTTTAAATCCATATCCAGGTCCGGTACTTCTTTCAGCACATTGATCTTCATCGCAATGTCAAGCTTACCATTGCCGATGGATGTTGCTTGCAGGTAAACACGTGACGGCAAAAGATCTTTCTGATCGCGTGCATTGTTAAGGTTTTCCGCCTGCATCTGCACATGGTCGAGAAACAAGTCAACTTTCGGTTTCGTGGTGAAATCGTAGAACTTCACCTTGCCATCGTTGATCGTCAGGTGATTGATCTTCAATGGCATCAGCTTCTTGATGGGCTCCGTCCAATCCATGTCCTCACCGGATTGTTCGGATGGCGCTTCTCCTTTACCTTTTTCTTTTTTTCCGGAGATGAAATTCAGAATAGGCTTTTCAAAATGGATCTCGCCAACAATTTCACCGCTGAAGAGTGCACGCCACTCGACAGACAGGTCCATCAGCGGAATATCAACAAAAGGGACTTCCTTATTGCCATTGATCTTGAAAACCTTGAGCGAGTCGATCTGATATGCTCCGCGATACAAGTGAATGTCCACATTGTATATCTGGCCACGGTATCCTTCCATTTCGGAAAGTACATTGTTGACATATCTAGTTACTAAATAGGGGAGCGACAGCCGGAAAGCAACCAGCACGACTACGATCACCACCAGCACTTTCAATTTGGTGTTACCTTTCCAACGCATGGTTTGGAAAAATAAATTCTCATGCCTTCAGCCCGCTTTTTTGTGCCGCTCTTTCTTCTTTGTCAATCGCATTTCTATTTTATCAAGGTTAAATGCCGATTTGATGCCGGTGAACAATGACTTCCACCAATAATTGAATATAGATCGCGTTCGGTCTCGTTCCCAGGAGATGTCGCCCGTGCGCTTATCCGTTGCCACTTTTTCATCGAGGTTTTTCCGAACTACAAATGCATTGATCAGAAAGGTCTTGAAATTATCCTTTTCAGATTCCATGCCCTTCCTTCGATTATCATTGTCATCATCATTTTTTAAACTAACTATCCGGAGATCTTCATAGTTGAGCGTTACTTTTCCGTCCGACCTGGCGCCATTATAGGTAAAATTGAAATTTATCCGGTTGAGCTTGCCGGTTTCAAAACGAAGGTTCGCGGCTGGTTCCACCATTTCATTCACCCGGCTGAACGATAAGCCATCCATTGCGCCTTCCAAACGACAAGCAAGCTCATGTTTCCAGGGAAATACGGTCTTTACATGAACTTTTCCCTGTCCCATAAAATCCGCTTTCGCCTCCATCAGGGTTTTGCCTTCATCCCGGACGAAATCATTGGTTACATTGAGAATTTTTGCCGCGAGATTGTCAAAAAAAACTTTCCCGGCTTCTTCTGCTTCAGGAGCAATTTCCTCATATTCGATAAAGCTCTTTCGCACGAGCACTGTATCGATGTTGAGACCGAAAGAAAGCTTTCGCATCTGATCGATGGGAAGGGGCACATTGCGCTGTCGATGTGGAAGACGCTTATCGTGAAAAACATGCAGGAACATTTGGATCTCTGCAGCGCTGGCATCCACGGCCAGTGTGTCGTTGTATTGCACGTTCAAGTGACGAAGTTTTACGAAGGGAATTACACCTTCGATCCGGTCGATATCAAAGCCCGCTCGTTTTCCGAATTCCGACTTACTGAAGGAAGGAATGATGTAGATAGAATCCGCCTTCATCGTGTGTGCAGGCAGATCGATAAGGATATCCTTACTCTTCCACGAATAAAATGACGCTGGAAGATCGTACACTGCACCGGTAACATGAAGTTGGCTGAATGAAATATCGAATGGACGTGCCGGATTTGTCCGAACATTAAGATCGCGCACTTCGATCGATGTGCGAAGGCGCGACTTGAGGTTACAAGTGCCACTATCGAGTACTTCTATAGTGAGGGAATCCAGCATGATGGTTTCCGCATAACTTTCAAACCCTTTTGAATTCCGGGCTGCGCTGCTGGCGAGCAGGGTTGAATGGCTGCGTAACATCGCGTGTGGACGGTCTATTCGAAGTTCACGAATGGTGAGTTCGTTGTGAAAAAGGAGTGAGAGGAGCCCAAGACCTTTCATTTGTAAACGGGCCGCAGAAATGAACTCCGGATATGTGCAAGTCGTGTCGTATGTATTTTTGCTGATCACCAGGTTCTCTACGGTAAGGATATTCCTCACCCAGCTTGCGTAGATGGTATCATAGTGGATCTTGATGTCGCTTGAGTTCAAACTCTGAACCTGCTCGATGAAGGTTATTTGCACGCGGTGCAGAAAAAAAGTACGAATGGCAAGCATAGCAGTTGCCGTTACCGCGATCAGAGCAGCGGTAAAAAAGATGCGTCTGTTACGTGTTTTCATCCGTCAGCCAGCAGCTGTAAAAAGATAATGCCTTGCTCGTGAAGAGAAATCGTCATTTCGGGCGGGAACGATGTTTCAGCGTGTAATAAAACTTTCACGAATGAAAACTTTTAGGAGAGAAACAATGTAAATTAGCATCAAATCCCTGCTTAATGCCTACGCCTGAATTTCACTTTCAGCGACTTTTCATTATTGATGATGATGTCGAAGATCAGGAAATATTGATCGAAGCCGTGAAAGAAGTTAGTGACCGGATTGAATGTCTGACCTCGACCAGCGGTGAAGAGGCGCTTCGGCAAATGGAATCGGGCTCCATAAACTTGCCCGACCTGATCTTCCTGGATCTCAACATGCCAAAATTGAACGGCAAGCAAGTGTTGAAGGAGATCAAAGCACGAAAACTGTTAAGCGGGATTCCGGTCATCATGTATTCCACTTCATTTGCGCCTCGTGATATCGAGGAGATAAGGAATAGTGGTGCAGCACACCATTTGATAAAGCCATCGCGCTTTGACGATCTGTGCACAGCGCTGGCAACAATTCTTTCCAGCCCGTGGTCTAAGAGTTAACCTTCACAGGCGCCTCTTCGGCTCTCAATTGCACCGGGATCGACACAATGAACGTTGAACCCTCGTTCACTTTGCTGCGTGCCGAGATATAGCCTTTGTGCTGCTCGACAATTTTTTTGCACAGTGCCAGGCCAATGCCCGTTCCTTCAAATTCAGTGTTGTGATGAAGTCGCTTAAACATGCCAAATATCTCTTCGGCATATTTTTGATCAAATCCAATCCCATTGTCTTCGATGAAGATCCGGCAATAGCGGTTCTGGCCTTCCTTGAGCTTGATGCCGTTCACCGGAGCGGTGATGTCGGACGTGATCTTGATCATCGGGGGAATATCTTTCTTGCTATACTTCAATGCATTGCCGATCAGGTTGTGGAACAGGGGTTTGATAAGACTTGGGTTTACAAACAGAACGGGAAGATTATCAACCATGACTTTGGCGGTTTTTTTCTTCAGTTCTTCATCCATTTCCATGAGCACATCGGCCATCAGCTGGTTGAGGTCGCTTTCAACAAATGCAGGCTTGTCAACCGATATCTTGGAAAAGGTAAGAATATCGGTGATCAGGTTTTGCATGCGTTCGGCTGCGCGCTGAATGCGCATGATGTTCGTTTTTGCATCTTCATCAAGGCTGTCTTTATACTTCATATGAAGACGGTCGCTGAACATGCGGATCTTTCGCAGTGGTTCCTGGAGGTCGTGTGAAGCCATGAACGCAAAGCGGTCGAGGTCTTTGTTGGCTGACTCCAGGCTGGCAATATTTTCTAACAGCTGTCGGTTCAGTTGCTTGACTTTTTCTTCACTGGACTTACGTTCCTTGATCTCTATCTCAAGACTTTTATTGATTGCAACGAGTCGCTGCTCCTGGGCCAGCAGCTGGCGGTTTTTTTTATAAAGATCAATGAGGACGGAAACTTTCGCGCGAAGTACATCGGGATTGATCGGTTTATAGATATAATCGACCGCTCCCGATTGATATCCCTTATAAATATTTTCATCGCCAAAATTATTCGCGGTAATGAAAATGATCGGGATGTGCTTCAGCTTTTCGCGCTCGTATATCAATGAGGCAGTTTCGAAGCCGTTTAGGTTAGGCATCTTCACATCCATCAGAATGAGCGCGAAGTCATATTCCGTAAGCAAAATTTTCAAGGCCTGTCGCCCGGAAGTTGCTTTTACGAATTGGTAACCATCAGGTTCGAAGATTGTCTCAATAGACAGCAAATTGTCTTCGCGGTCGTCAACTAAAAGTATTTTCGGCTGCATAGATTAAATCCAAAAAGCTTCAAGCATCAAGCCACAAGCTTCAGGCAATGTCACGCACTACTTGAGGCTTGTAGCTGGTAGCTTGCAGCCATTCTATTTACAGAACCAGAGTCTCATCAGCGACAAGAGCTGGTCGATTTTCACCGGTTTGGTGATGTAATCGGAGGCACCGGCCTCGATACATTTTTGCCTGTCACCTTTCATAGCCTTAGCGGTAACTGCGATGATCGGTAACGAACTGTTCTTGTGTTCTCGCCTGATCTTCTGCGTGGTCTCATAACCGTCCATTTCAGGCATCATGATATCCATCAGCACCATTTCGATCTTAGGATTTTCTCCCAATATCTGGATCGCTTCTTTTCCGGACTCGGCCGTGATGACCTGAATATTGAAGCGCTCGAACACCGTTGTCAGCGCGAACAAATTACGCACGTCATCATCAACAACCAAAACTGTTTTTCCAGTCAGAATATCTTCCTTGCTGCGGATGTTCTCGATGATCCTGCGTTTCTCCTGCGGAAGGTCCTTGTGCGGAATGTGCACATGTGTGACAACTTCCTCCAGCAAATGTTCAATTGAATTTACACCCTTGAGGAGAACCGAATTTGAATTGAGATTGATCTGTGCCAATTCCTGGCGATTGAAATCTTTCGCGCTATAAACGATCACCGGAGTGAGCTTCTCTTTCGCTTTGCTGACTTTCTGGATCAGTTCAGCACCACTGATGTCAGGCAACGTATAATCAAGGATGATACAGTCGAATGCGTTGGATTTGATCCTCTCTAGTCCTTCTTCACCGGTTCCCGCTATCGTGATGTCGACATTGTCATCCTTCAATATTTTCGCGATTTGCGATGAGTCGATCTCATTGTCTTCCACAACAAGAATGTTCTTATTTCTCTTGCTGCTGTGAGCCGTGATGTCTTTGAATAGTTCGTCAAGGGATTCGTTGTCGATTGGCTTGAGCATAAAACTGCGTGCACCGCGTTTCAACGCCAACACCCTGTTCTCTTCACCGGAAATGATGTGAATCGGAATGTGGCGGTAGTTTAGATCGTTACGCAACAGGTCAATAACTTTCCAGCCGCTGGTGTCGGGGAGCTTGACATCCAACGTGATGGCTATTGGATTGAAGCGGTTGATGAAGTCGAACACTTCAAGGTAATTTGTTGCCACGATCGCCTTAAGGTGTTCGTGATGCGCACGGTCAACAATGATCTTACCGAATCTCAGGTCGTCTTCCACGATCAGCACCACGCGGTCTCCCGGCAAAATATGATTGCGGTCATCGCCAGTTTCGTTGATCATTTCATTGACGATGTCCAGATTTTTCGTTTCAATGCCTTCGCTGGTAACCCTCAGGTTGCCCAGCAAGCTGTTGAACTCATCATCTTTATGTTCAAGTTGCAGTTGCTGCTGGATTGCTTTGATGTTGTCGCTTGCCTTCTTGGTTGTAGTAGATGCTGGCATGCTTTCGGCCGGAAGGTAAAGCGTGAACGTGCTTCCTCGCCCTGGAGAACTCTCAAGTTCAATCGTGCCGCCTAAGAGCTCGGCCAAACCACGGCTGATTGAAAGCCCCAATCCAGTTCCACCATATTTACGCGAAGTCGATCCTTCTGCTTGCTGGAACGCCTCAAAAATGATCATCTGTTTGTCTTGAGGTATTCCGATACCTGTGTCGGTGATCGAGAATGCAACGACCCTTCGTGCCTGGTCGAGTCCTGGCGATGATTTCCAGGTTCCTTTTTTGGCTTCCGCGATCTTGAGATTGACGCCACCCTTCTCGGTGAACTTGAATGCATTCGAAAGCAGGTTCTTGAGGATCTGGTTGAGACGCTGAATGTCGGTTTCAAGCTGGCTCGGAAGATCTTCGCTTGTCTGAACACTGAACCGGAGATTTCTTGCTTCTGAGATCGGACGGAAAGTTGTCTCCACAAAGGCCGCAATCTCTGTAATATGAACCGTACCAATGTTTGTGGAAATGAATCCGGATTCGATCTTCGAAAGGTCGAGAATGTCGTTGATAAGCTGGATCAGGTCGTCACCGCAAGAGTGAATCGTCTTTGCATAGCGCACCTGCTTTTCATTCAGGTTGCCTTCCGCATTCTCGTACAATTGCTGTGCAAGGATAAGCAGCGAATTTAAAGGCGTTCTCAACTCGTGCGACATATTCGCAAGGAATTCAGACTTATATTTGGAAGTGAGCTGCAGCTGTTCTGCTTTTTCTTCGAGCGATTTCCGCGCTTCTTCCACTTCCTTGTTCTTTTCCTCCACTTCTTCCTTTTGCTTTACAAGAAGGAGGGCCTTGTCCTGAAGTTCATCGTTGGTCTTTCTCAATTCCTCCTGCTGAACTTTCAATTCGGATGCCAGTGACTGTGACTGAGCGAGAAGCTCTTCAGTACGTGTGTTGGCTTCGATCGTGTTCAGCACGATACCGATGGATTCGGTGAGCTGGATCAGGAAGTCCTGGTGGGTTTCACTGAAGTTCTCCAGTGAGGCCAGCTCGATTACCGCCTTCACGTTGTTTTCGAACAATACGGGCAGAATGATCAGGTTGGAAGGTTTTCCTTTTCCCAGGCCTGAACTGATCTTGATGTAATTTGAAGGAACATTGGTCAGGAGAATTCTTTCTTTCTCAAGAGCGCATTGCCCGACAAGTCCCTCACCGATGGCAAATTCTTTCGGAACGTTCTTATCTTCTTTGTAGGCATATGCCGCGAACAGAGAAAGTTTCACATCGCTGCTCTCATCGTCCTGCTTCAGCACATAGAAGGCACCGTAGTGCGCGTTCACCACCTGGGCTAGTTCGGACAGAATACGTTTTGATACAGTATTGAGATCCTTTTGTCCCTGCAGCATCTGGGTAAACTTTGCAAGATTAGATTTGAGCCAGTCAGTTTCCTGGTTGCGCAATGTTGTGGCGCGGAGGTTTGCGATCATCTGATTGATCGTGTCTTTCAGCGCTTCTACTTCACCTTTCGCTTCAACACGGATCGTACGGGTAAGGTCACCCTTCGTTACCGCTGACGCAACTTCAGAAATTGAACGAACCTGTGTTGTGAGATTTTGAGCGAGCTGGTTTACATTTTCAGTCAGGTTCTTCCAGATTCCCGAAGCACCTGGCACGTTGGCTTGGCCGCCTAAGCGACCTTCAACACCAACTTCACGGGCAACCGTTGTCACCTGGTCGGCAAACACCGCACGCGTTTCGATCATTTCATTGATCGTCTCTGTGAGCTGAGCAACTTCGCCCTTCGCGTTGATGGAGAGTTTCTGCCGCAGGTTTCCGTTGGCAACGGAGGTCATCACTTTGGCAATACCACGCACCTGCGATGTGAGGTTGGAAGCCATCATGTTCACCGAGTCAGAGAGATCTTTCCAGATACCTGTTGCGCCCTTTACCTCTGCCTGTCCACCGAGCTTTCCTTCCGTTCCTACTTCGCGCGCTACCCGGGTTACCTCAAACGCAAACGAGTTGAGCTGATCCACCATGGTATTGATCGTGTTCTTGAGATCGAGGATCTCGCCCTTCACATCGATCGCCACAGTCTTTGACAAGTCGCCTGACGCCACCGCTTTTGTTACCTGCGCGATGTTGCGCACCTGGTCAGTGAGGTTACCGGTCATTTTATTTACTGAGTCAGTCAAATCTTTCCATGTACCAGCAACACCGGGCACAAATGCCTGTCCTCCGAGCTTTCCGTCTGTACCTACTTCTCTTGCTACACGGGTTACTTCAGACGCAAATGCACGAAGCTGATCCACCATCGTGTTGAGTGTTTCTTTCAACTGGAGGATCTCTCCGCGAACGTCAACCGTGATCTTCTTCGACAAATCACCGTTTGCTACCGCGATGGCTACGTCAGCGATGTTGCGCACCTGAGCAGTCAGGTTCCCAGCCATCTGATTCACCGAGTCGGTGAGATCTTTCCACGTACCGGCAACACCGGGCACAAACGCCTGCCCTCCGAGTTTTCCATCGGTTCCCACTTCTCTTGCCACACGGGTTACTTCAGACGCAAACCCACGAAGCTGATCCACCATGGTGTTGATCGTATTTTTCAATTCGAGGATCTCTCCCTGCACATCAACCGTGATCTTCCGCGACAAGTCACCGTTGGCAACCGCAGTAGTAACTTCCGCGATATTGCGAACCTGCGATGTGAGGTTCGATGCCATTTTATTTACAGAGTCTGTAAGGTCTTTCCACGTACCAGCAACACCCGGCACGTCAGCCTGTCCACCGAGCTGACCTTCAGAACCTACTTCACGGGCCACACGTGTTACTTCCGATCCAAATGAGTTGAGCTGGTCCACCATGGTGTTGATCGTATTCTTCAGCTCGAGGATTTCTCCGCGAACATCCACGGTGATCTTCTTCGATAAATCTCCTTTGGCCACGGCTGTTGTTACTTCTGCGATGTTACGCACCTGGCCTGTGAGGTTCGATGCCATCTGGTTCACCGAGTCGGTAAGGTCTTTCCATGTTCCGGCAACTCCGATCACCGTTGCCTGTCCACCAAGTTTTCCTTCTGAACCTACTTCACGCGCAACACGGGTTACTTCGGATGCGAATGAGTTGAGCTGGTCAACCATCGTGTTGATGGTGTTCTTCAACTCGAGGATCTCGCCTTTCACATCCACCGTGATCTTGCGAGACAAGTCACCGTTTGCCACTGCGGTTGTCACTTCCGCGATGTTGCGCACCTGCGATGTGAGGTTACCCGCCATTTTATTAACGGAGTCCGTCAAGTCTTTCCATGTTCCACCTACGCCAGGTACATCGGCCTGCCCACCGAGCATACCTTCTGAACCTACCTCGCGCGCCACGCGGGTCACCTCAGAAGCGAACGAATTGAGCTGATCCACCATGGTGTTGATCGTGTCTTTTAACTCGAGGATTTCGCCTTTTACATCTACGGTGATCTTGCGCGAGAGGTCACCTTTTGCAACGGCTGTTGATACCTGGGCAATATTGCGCACCTGGGCTGTGAGGTTGCTGGCCATCTGATTCACCGAGTCTGTCAGGTCTTTCCATACCCCACCAACGCCTTTCACAGTTGCCTGACCGCCAAGCTTTCCCTCAGATCCTACTTCGCGCGCCACGCGGGTCACCTCGGAAGCGAACGAGTTGAGCTGATCCACCATGGTGTTGATCGTATCTTTCAACTCGAGGATTTCGCCTTTCACGTCTACGGTGATCTTACGCGACAAATCTCCCTTCGCCAGCGCTGTAGTTACCTGCGCGATATTACGCACCTGGCCTGTGAGATTCGATGCCATTTGGTTCACCGAGTCAGTGAGGTCTTTCCAAACGCCACCAACACCCTTCACGGTTGCCTGTCCACCGAGTTTACCTTCCGTACCTACTTCGCGTGCCACACGAGTTACTTCAGCCGAAAATGAGTTGAGCTGATCCACCATCGTGTTGATCGTATTTTTCAATTCGAGGATTTCACCTTTCACGTCTACGGTGATCTTTTTCGACAAGTCGCCTTTCGCTACTGCCGTTGTTACTTCCGCGATGTTGCGCACCTGGCCGGTGAGGTTCGATGCCATCTGGTTCACGGAGTCTGTCAGATCTTTCCAGGTACCTGCAACACCTTTTACCTGCGCCTGTCCACCGAGTTTACCTTCAGTACCTACTTCAAGCGCTACGCGGGTCACTTCAGAAGAAAATGAATTGAGCTGGTCCACCATCGTATTGATCGTGTTCTTCAACTCGAGAATTTCACCTTTCACATCCACCGTGATCTTTTTCGACAAGTCGCCTTTCGCTACCGCGGTTGTTACTTCTGCGATGTTACGCACCTGACCGGTAAGGTTAGAGGCCATCTGGTTCACCGAGTCGGTAAGGTCTTTCCATACACCGGCAACGCCTTTTACTTTCGCTTGTCCTCCAAGTTTTCCTTCCGAACCTACTTCCCGGGCCACGCGAGTCACCTCCATCGAGAAGAGATTGAGCTGCTTCACCATGTCGTTCACTTCGCGGGCGATCTGCGCAAATTCACCTTGGAGTGAGTGGCCACCGATCTCCAATGGCATTTCCTGTGAAAGGTTTCCTTTCGCAACAGATGAAATTACGCGCGCAATTTCGATTGTGGGGTGTACGAGGTCGGAGATGAGTCCATTGATGGAATCGACACCAGCGCCCCATGAACCCTTCGCGCTTGGAACTTCGATGCGTTGATTGAGTTTTCCCTGCTTACCGATGATCTGTCCGGCACGCGTAAACTCGTTCATCATTTTTTCGTTCAGCGCGATGATCTCGTTAAGCGTGTCACATACTTTTCCGTTGAGACCAACCTGATCGAAAGGCATTCGCGCGCTGAAGTTTCCCGCCTTCACTTCCGTCAGCACCCGAAGCAATTCGCGACTATCGAGAAAGCCGGATGTCGGATCGTAGTGGGGAGGAAGCTCCACCCGCTGAATGACGGGAATCTCCTTTTTCTTTCTCGCACTTGGTTTCGGTGGGTTTAACGTAGCAGTTCCATTTCCATGGGAACCGTTGCTTCCGTTAGATGCCTTTGCTGCTACTGAGGAGTGACTGGATTTTTTCTTCATACAGTGGGCAGATAGAGTTTATGTGTTAGACAAGTTAGGTAATTGTTCAGCTAGTTTTTTTTAGCCAAAAAGAAATCTGTTAAGGGTCGTTTCAGTTTGTCGAAAAAAATCTACAACATCTTAAAAAACGACAGGAAATGGTGAGGTAAAAAAATCATGCCAACGCCTACTTCGGTGAATTTTCGATCACCTCCATCTCCATTCTCGCGTACAACACGAAAGTATGATTCAGGGTTTCGATGTCAAAATAAAAAATGAAAAACAGGCCGATGAAAACTCAGTCGAGGGCTTTCAATTTCTTCAAGTGAGCATACCAGCGATCGTATCCCTGCCGGTTGAGATGAAGGCCGTCCGGGCTAAGGGCGGGATCGAGGTTGTGATTTTTATCGTAAAAGATAATACTGATGTCGATGTAGGTGACGCCTGAAGATGCAGCAGCTCTTTTGAGAAGTTTATTCGTGCTGTCAACATGCGGCTGCTTGTCATAATGCTGCGGAAAATTTTTGACTGTCGGGTTTAGGGGAAGAATACTTTGAAGATAAATTGACGTGGTCGGTGATCCGCTCTTCACCCGTTCAATTATCTTCCGAACGTTGTCGGCTATCACGGCATCCGGAATATCTTTTGCGATATCATTGATGCCGATCAGGATGAAAAGTTTTGATGGCTTTCGTATGATCACATCATCGAGCCGTTTTAAAACGGTTATGGTGATGTCGCCACCGATACCACGGTTGACAACGCTTGAATCACCGGTGAGTTCCGCCCACGGACCGCCTTCTGTGATGCTGTTACCGAGGAAGATGATCTTGTTGGTAACGACTGGTTCCTGTTCGCACATGGCTGTGCGTTTCGCGTAGTGTTCAACAAGGAAGGGTAGGGTGTCAAACAGTCGCTGGTTAGTGACTTGCGCGTTCGCAATCTGTACGCTTGCAAAGAAAAAAATTAAAACAAGTGCGGACCTTCTGATGTTGTTCATTCGCGTTAAACTTCAGCGCCAATTTTTTCCAGTACAGACTTTGTTGCTTTGATACCTTCGGTTTCCGGAAGATAATTGCCTTCCATCTGCATGATGTTTTTCAGGAATGCTCCTTCGTATTCAACACCGATCGTTCCTTTGAACCCGGAGTCTTTCACAATTTTCAAAAGCCTCGCATAATCGGTTTCCGGGTCTTTTCCTTCACTGTCGATCTTATGTGTTTTCAAACTCACGCCTTTTGCATAGGGCATCAGTTTCTTTACGCCATCATATTTGTCGAACGTGGCGATGACTTTTGCCGTCTTAAATGCTTCCAGGGTCATCGCTTCCACCTTATACCGAACAAAATTTTCAGTATCAACAAGAAGACCAGCGTGCTTGTTCTTCACTTTTTTCATGATTGACACCAGCCAATCGGGGTTGACCGATGGTCCGATGTGATTCTCAACCAAAACCATGATCTCGTTCTTCGCGCCAATTTCCACGAGCTTACCATACGCCTCGATGCAGTTCTTGGCGACTTCTTCATCGGTGCCGTCACCGTCCAGGTTTACGCGTATGGCATAGCAGCCAAGGTAGCGCGCTGCATCGATCCACTGGCTGTGATTCGCGATCGCTTCCTGGCGTTTTGTTTCATTGGTGTCTCCCAGGTTGCCCATTCCGTCTACCATGATGAGGTGACTGGTAACTCCGTTTTCTTCCGCGCGTTTTTTCAAGTCTTCCAGATAGTCCAGGTTAGTCGGTTTCTCTTTCCAAAATCCTGAAACATATTCGACCTTGCTTATACCAAATTCTTTTTTCGCCCGGGCGGGAAAATCGAGGTGATTCATCTGGCCGGTGTAAAGGGAAGTAGCGAACGAGAATTCAGCCAATGAAATATCGAAGAAAGGCTTGCCCGCATCGCCTGGCAGAGCATACAGTATGGATGGAAGTGAGGTGGATAATCCCAGGCCAGCTGCTCCGATCCCGAGTTGGCGTAAAAAATCTCTGCGCGTATTCATGGTGGTTAAGTTTTGAGTACAGGAAGATAGCGGATAAAGCTGAAAGCAGAAAGCCGAAGGCCCTGAGGTTTCCGAAGGCTGATAGCAGAAAGTGAATGATGCAAAACGCAGAAAACGCCAAAATTAAAGGCCGGTAGGTTTAACGTTTTCGTTGGTCGTGATGAGGCGATCCGGACGTTAGTTGATTCGAGCTGAACGTGCGCTTCAACTTTCAACTTTCAACCTTGCCCTTCAACCTTGAATTTTCAGTCATATTCACTAATATTGAGTACAAACTGAAAACACCATGGCAAAAGGACAAGACAAACGGAAGGAAGAGAAGAAGAAACCTACGAAGACCTTGAAAGAAAAGCGCGCAGAGAAGCGTGCCAAGAAGAACAATCAGTCCTAGGAACTTTTGCTCCCTCCGAATAACCCCGCCAATAATTTATTTGCGGGGTTATTTTTTTTAACTTCCTCGGCCAAAACCCCATACCATGAAAAGAAGAGACTTCATTCTTAAGTCATCGCTTACCGGGCTCATTCTTCCTGGCGCTATTCTCAGCGCCTGCGAATCCAAAATCAATCGTGAAACTCCCAAGGAGGAAATCGCTTCGACTTCCTTCGAGCTCGCTGAAATCACCATCGATCAGTTACAGGAAGGGATGGCATCAAAAAAATATACTGCAGAAGGGCTCGTTCAAAAATACCTCGAACGCATCGATGCGATCGATAAGCACGGGCCAAAACTGAATTCGGTAATCG
Organism: uncultured Chryseosolibacter sp.; assembly: GCA_966080355.1. GTDB lineage: Bacteria > Bacteroidota > Bacteroidia > Cytophagales > Cyclobacteriaceae > Chryseosolibacter. The sequence goes on along the minus strand of CBHROW010000105.1, from coordinate 700 downwards.
AGCTGAATCCAGATGCGCTGTCTATTGCGCGTGAACTTGATAAAGAACGCACGGAAGGAAAAGTTCGGGGCCCGCTCCATGGCATTCCGGTATTGATCAAAGACAATATCGATACAGCCGACAAAATGATGACAACAGCGGGTGCGCTTGCACTCGAGGGAAATGTTGCTTCAAAAGACGCGTTCATCGTGCAGAAGCTACGCGAGGCCGGGGCGGTCGTGCTCGGCAAAACCAACCTGAGTGAATGGGCCAACTTCAGGTCAACACGTTCGAGCAGCGGATGGAGCAGCAGAGGCGGGCAAACAAAAAATCCGTACATCCTCGATCGGAATCCTTGTGGCTCGAGCTCGGGCACGGGTGCTGCCGTTGCTGCTAACCTTTGCGCTATTGGAATCGGAACCGAAACTGATGGATCTATCGGGTGCCCTTCTTCGATCAATGGCATTGTCGGACTCAAACCCACGGTAGGGCTATGGAGCAGGTCTGGTATCATCCCCATCTCGGTCACACAAGATACGGCTGGCCCTATGACACGTTCCGTTCGCGATGCCGCTATTCTGCTTGGTGCGCTTGCAGGTTCGGATCCTGGCGATACTTTCACCGGGTCTTCTAATGGAAAAGTAGAAGACTACACGAAGTACCTTCGTGCAGATGGACTCAAGGGTAAACGCATTGGCGTGGAAAGATCTTTTTTGAAAGG
>CBHROW010000104.1:0-15378 GCA_966080355.1 uncultured Chryseosolibacter sp. | reverse complement strand
TTCACGAAGTACATGAAATTGCTGCGGAGTGAGGATTTTTTTCCAATCGGCTTCTGAGCGCTCTATTTTTTTTACGGTATCCATGTTCGATGTTTTAATTATCGCCTGTCGTTTTTTTTGTTATTTTTGGGTGAGGCCGTCCTGGCACGCGGCAAGGATGATCAAAATTTCGGTCAATAGTCGGGTCATAGAGAACTGTGTTTTACTTTTAAACATGGTCAGTGGTTTAATAATTCCAGTCGGCAATTCAATATACGCAATTTCGCTACTGCCGGATTTGTCGGGCTACCGACCAAAGCATTAGAATTCTGAACCTTGTGATGGACGGAAACCACTGAAAATACATTAGCAGTTGGTAAGAATTCGTATTCGTTCCGGCAGGCCACCTCGGATACGATCAAAAAACCGGTGGCGTTACCGTTGGCAAAGAAGCCGATCTTTTGCTGCTTGATGGAAATCCACTTGAAGACATTCGCAATACAAGAACTATTTCTGCCCTCTTCAATGGAAAACATTATTACCCGGCTGGCGAGTTGAACCGGTTGAAAATGGAAACTGGAATACGCGATTAACTAAGCGGGAACGAAACAAAAAAACTGGCGCCTTTTTCAGGCAGGCTTTCGCACCAGATCCTCCCGTGCATGGCCTCTACGAATTTTTTCACAATCGATAGACCCAGCCCCGTGGAGGATTCATTGGCGGTTGGACGCGCAGACAACCGCTGATATTTACCAAAAAGTTTCTTCTTGTCTTCTTCTGAGATTCCCGGCCCTTCGTCTTTGATCTCTATCCGAGCTTCGTCTTTTACGATGGACAGGTTCACAAACACCCGCTTTTCCTTCGGTGAAAATTTGACTGCATTGGAAAGCAGATTATCGATGATCTGGGTAACGTAGATCTTGTCGGCCAGAATGAACACATGCTCATGGATATCCTGATGGATTGAAATGTCTTTTTGCGCAGCCGTTGAGGTGTACCGATTGGCCATCGACTCGAGCAGTTCAGAAATGTTGATACGTTCATTCACCAGATTCAACGTCTTAGATTCGATCGCCTCAACATCGAGGATCTTGCCAATGAGGGTGGTGAGGCGTTCCGCGCTTTTCTCCATCATTTCGATACAGGCCTGACTTTCCTCATTCATCCCGGCCGAGTTCAGCTTGATGATGGTGAGCAAGCCCTTCATTTGATTGAGCGGGCTCTTGAGGTCATGCGCAACAATGCCGATCAGGTTGTTTTTCTCGTTATTGAGGTTGAGCAATTCTTCGTTTTTCTGAAGGATCTCATTTTTCTGCTTCTGGACTTCCTCATGCATCAGCGTGATCGTTTGATTCGCTTCATGCAGGTAATCCGATTGATCTTGCAACGCTTCCTTCTGACGCTCCAGCTCGTCATGCTTGCCGAGAATTTCTTCGTGAATGCTTTGTAGCTGAGCCGACTGCTGGGTGATGGTCTGTTGCTGTTTCAAGAGCTCTTCGTTCTTGGAAAGGATATTCTCATTCGCTTCTTCTAGATTCGTGGCCAGCTGCAGCAGGTCTTTTCGCTTGTATTGAAGAAGCAGGTTATCCGAACGTAGCACTTCCTTGCTTCTTTCAAGATCAGCGATTTGCTTTTCGAGTTCCTTTGTTCTGCTTTCCAGCTCCGTTTCAAACCGTGGAAAAAGTGATTCCGAACGTGCCTGTAGCATGTTCAATGAGTCCAGCACTTTTTTCTTTTCAAAGGTCACAAATGCCAAGAGGCTTTCATTCTGGGAAGAAGTGGCGTGAGCTTCAGCTTGCGTAAGGAACGCAAGCACATTTTTTTGGTGTTTCCTAAAATCTTCTTTGAAGTCTTCCAGGGTGTCCATCGACAAGCCGATCGTTTGGCCAATTTACAACATCAAACTTAAACCATGGGAAAAATTTTCAACGATCCGGAATTTCCGTTTAAATGTCACACGTATTGCACCAACTCTGAAGCAACCGGTCTATTTTTTCAATATAGGTTTCAACACAGCGGCATCTCCGTCAATTTTCCCGGTTTTCATACCAAGGATGCTTGCAATGAGTGGGTACACGTGGATGTTTTGGAATGCGGGCACGGTAGCTTTTCGTATGTTCGGGCCCTTCGCATAGAAGATTCCGCGCATTTCGGTCACTGCTGCGGGATCGTATCCATGCACGCCAAAGGTTCCACCACTGTTGCCGGACGCAGCATGACGCTCGCGGTCACCGGACAAAATGTATTTTCCGGGTTGGGCTACCATCAACACATCGCCAGCGCGAGGATGGTTATAATGCCAGTCCGCATGGAAGTCGCGCTGGCGGAACACGGAGAACCCGCTTTCGACCTTCTTTAATGCCAAGTACAGCGAATCGGTTTGGGCATCCGACCTTGTGTAAATATGAGCTTGCGTTCCGCCATTGAATACCTTGAGGCCTGACGCAGGCGCTATGAGCTCATCAATAAAGATGTACGTTTCAGGTTTATCGGTGAGTTGGTACATGCCATGATCTGACACCAGGATCATATTCACAGGCAGGTGCGTGCGCTCTACGCCTGATATCAACTTACCCAGGAGGCTGTCAATAGACATCAACGACCTTTCAGTCTCTTGAGAATCGGGACCAAATCGATGAGCTTCGGTGTCGGGCGAAGAAAAATAAAGTGTGATGAGGTGCGGTCGTTCTTTTTCAGGAAGCTTCAGCCAGTCGATCACCTGGTCAACGCGTTGAATAAATGGAACCGACATGTCGTAGTTGTAAAAATATTCGGGCTGAAGAGCTTTGTCAGGGATCTCCGAGCCAACCCAGAAGTATGACGCGGAAACGATGTTATTTTTCTTGGCCAATCGCCATATCGGTACGCCACCATAAAATGTCGAATCGATCACGGCTTCGCGAGTTTTCATGGTGTATGGCTTGTTCTGGTGCTCATCGTAGAACTGGTTGTCAACAAGTCCGTGATGACCAGGATACAACCCGGTAACGAGTGTGTAATGATTCGGAAATGTTTTGGAGGGGAAAGAGGGGATCAGCGCCTCAGCTGCAGCGCCATCGCGAATAAAAGCTTTGAAATTCGGCAGGTTGTATTTGCTGACGTAGTCGTACCGAAAACCATCGAATGAAACCAGAATTACATAAGGAGTTTTATTGCCTTGGGCGGAGGCGAGGAAGCTCAGCCCACACAGAGCCACGGAACCCAACCCTCACATTGCTGCGAAGAACAGCAATTATCTCGAAGCCGCAAAGGCAGTTTTTAAATAGCACCCTACCGGGATGGCTATTGGCCGGAAGCTTAATGTTTTAATAATCTTCCCACCACCGCTTTGCCGGGTAGTCAGACGTAAGAACAATAGGCTGTCCAATCAAAGGCGTTGTGAGCTTTACTCCGAGTCGTGTTGCTTCGGCTGTTGCGCGTTCAATCGGATCTTTCCAGGGATGAAGTGCAAGTGTGAACTTCCCCCAATGCACTGGCAATAATAGTTTTGCTTTCAGGTCGATGCTAGCCTGAACGGTATGTTCGGGTGTCATGTGAATGTCGGGCCACTGCGGATCGTATTGTCCGCATTCAACCATGGCGATATCAAACGGGCCATATGCATCTCCAATCGCCTTGAAGGATTTGTCGTAGCCTGAATCTCCTCCGACAAAGATTGTATATCCCCCGGTCTTCAAAACGTATGAAGCCCACAGTGTTTTGTTCCTTCGAAAACCCCGACCTGAAAAATGTCGTGCGGGCGTGCACGTAAGATCGATACCTGGCGCCACCTGTTCACCTTCCCACCAATCGAATTCCCGGATCTTTTCCGGTGCCACGCCCCAGTAACGCAAGTGTTCACCAACCCCGATGGGAACACAAAAAAGTTTCGTCCGGTCTTTCAGCTCGAGTATGGTGTTGTAGTCGAGGTGGTCATAATGATCATGGCTGATGATGATCACATCGAGGTCCGGAATGTTTGCCGATCCATACACGCGGGTTCCCGGATAACTTTTTGATCCGGCATATTGCACTGGCGATGGGCGATCGCTGAACACGGGATCAGAAAGAATTTTTCTCCCGCCTATAGAAATCAGAAACGAAGAATGCCCGAACCATACGATGGAGGGATTTTCGGGAGCGAGTGACTTCAGATCTGTTTTCACGCTCGGCAAGTCGCGAACAGGTTCCCGGCCAACTGCTTTTGCAAAGTATTTTGAAGCCATGCCGAAGTAAGATGCTCCCTCGGCCAGGAGTTTGGTCTTTTCGATGTTTTCGAAAGAACCATCCTTGTATTGCTTGGATTTTTTAATGCGATCGAGTGCTTGTCCGGAAGGAAGTTTACCAAATGATTTTTGCTGCATAAAGAGAGCGGTTGCCAACGAGAGCGTTATGATCAAGCCGATGACGCCTATCAGAGTTTTTCGGATCATTAGATGCGAAGACGAGCAATCCTCGTTTTTATTTTAAGTGAAACTACATAAAAATGAAGTTTGATGCAGAGATTTCAACTTCGGCTTTGTGCCTCGAGCCTTCATCGCTAACGCATTTTTACGTTTTTATCGTTGGATCGTCTTGCCGGAAGGTGGATGAGTGCAATTTCAACGGGTTGAACAGCTATCTTTATTGCCTTGTCAATCTAACTCACAAACCCACCATGAAGAACAGATTGATCCCTGCCTGGGCGATAATCATTCTTTTATCCGGTTGCTCTGTTTCGCGGACCGAACGCGAAAGCACAGGTTATAGTTTAACGGGAACGGTCAATGGCCTTCCGGACAACTCCGTTCTTATTCTGAAAAATACAATTACCGGCCAGGTCGACTCGATTGTGTCAAGGAACGGGCGATTCGTATTCAAAGGCATGCTCCCGGATTCTTTGTCAAGTGCAAATTTTTTATTACGCACCAGCGATTGGTCTGACTATCGGTTTTTATGGATTGAAAATGCCGCCATTACGTTACTTGCCGATTTTAAAAATCTCCGGAACGGACAAGTCACCGGAAGTCAGGCGCAAGTCGAGAACGAGATCTTACAGCAAATTGAATCGACCTTTCAACAAACCTCAGACAGTCTTCAACGTCTGATCAACGACCCTTCGACAAACGAAAAACTCAAAGGGGAAGCGATTGTGAGAAGCAGTGAGATTGAAGACCAGAAGGCTAAAGCAATAATGGAGTTTGTCGAGGAACATCCCGAGTCTATTGTCAGTGGTCACGTGCTCGATGTTTATGGTTCAATGTGGGGAAAGGAGATAACTGCTCGACTCTTTCAAAATTTTTCAGATGGTGTGAAACGATCCATTTATGGCAAGCACATTTTCGAATACATAACGCTGGCCCGTGAGCTGAAGATTGGCGACAAGGCAATTGATTTTCATCAAAACGATCCGGACGGAAGATCGATCAGCCTTTCTGATTTTAAAGGCAAGTTTGTGCTTCTTGAATTTTGGGCTTCCTGGTGCAGTCCCTGCTTGCGTGAAAATCCAAACCTTGTAAGGATCTACAAAGCATACCATGACCGCGGTTTCGAGATACTCGCTGTTTCGTGGGACGAGAAAAGAAAACCGTGGGTGGATCAAATCGCATCTGGCGGGTTGGCGTGGCCACAAGTCTCCGAATTGAAAGGTGATCGCAACGTTGCTTCGTTGATCTATGGAGTTTATTCCATTCCCGATAACTTTTTGATCGATCCTTCAGGCACTATCATCGCGCGGAATCTCCGTGGTAACGATCTCGAAAAAAAACTTCAACAGATATTCGATCTCAAAGCGGGTTTGTAAGGCGCGCCCCGTTGCTTCATCAGCAAACGAAACTTTTTCGGATTGATCTGTCGTATATGTCTTAGATCAATTTGAAGCTTATGAGATCACTGACCGGCCTTATTCTTCTTATTATATCGATTTCTTCGCTTGCGCAGGCGCCTGTTCGCAAGATCGAAGACCTCAGGTTCATGTCTGGTATTTGGACTACGACAGGTGCCTGGGGCGATATGGAAGAACATTGGAGCCTGCCGAAGGGCAATAGCATGATGTGTTCATACCGATGTGTGAAAGATGGCAAAGTTGTTTTCTATGAATTCATCGTGATCGAACAGACAGAATCCGGTCCGGTGATGAAGCTTCGTCATTTTAGCCCGGGTAATATTGGCTGGGAAGAAAAGGACAAACCTTACGATTATCCTTTGATGTATCTTGATGAGAATATTGCACGGTTCGAGCGCCCGGATAAAAAAACATCGCTCACCTTCGAGCGAAGTGCATCAGATAAGTTGAAAGTGACACTCGAGCGCCAGGACAAAGATGGGAAGTGGGTACAGGATGAGTTTGATTACTCGGCCGGAAAGTAGGTTTCAACAATTTGCGCTTGATCCTTTGATCACTCTTGGCCACGGCTGTTGGCTAAAGCTAAGGCCTGTGCAGAGCTAAATTGAAGTCTGTGCGAAAAAAAACTCTTTCTTAAAGTAAATCGGATTTGGTCCGTTTGGTCAGCACACGCTGCCATAGCCTTAGCCAATAACCATAGCGCTTACCTAATGCGCGGTCCCTGAAAAGCCCGACCAGCGATCTAGATATAACTCAGCCACCAATCCCTATGCGAGCTCTTGTACTGATTATACCACTTGCAGAACGGGTAAAGGAAAACAACCACCGAGATCCATACGAGGTAAGTCACCGGTAAGGAATATCCTCCTTCAGCAGTAATGCCACCGAATGAACGATTGAAATGAAAATCAATTTCGCTCCACGACTTGCCGGTTTTTATCATGAAGAAAATTATGGACAGTGCGTGGATGAGATAAAAGTGAAGGATGTAGTAGAACATCGGAACGCGCCCGAACACAAATAATGGTCGAATGGCCGGGATGTTGATGCGCTCAGCCAGAGACAGAAAGATCAGCATGGGCCCAAGTGTCATCAAAGCATAAAGCAGAGACACCGGGTATTTTGTAACGTTGATGAAACTCATGAAGCTGAATAATCCATTTTTCTGAATACTCCACGGTGCAGGGTCGCCATAAACATTAATGCAGCGGAGAATGATAAAGAGCACGATCGCAGAAAAGCCAAAAAGCAAAAGCAGCTTTCTCCTTCGCTCCGGATCAAACGTAGCCACATACAATTTTCCTAGACCAAATCCCACCATCATAATTCCGAGCCATGGAAGAAGCGGGTAGGGGACAAACAGCGCGACATTTTCATTCACCGGATAAAATCCCGATTGTCTGAAAACCGTCCAGACACCCATCCATGGACTTCCTTGCTGAAGCGGAAAGGCATCGAAAATATTGTGACCAAAAACGATTACGAACCCTGTGATCACAATGGCGTTATAGGAAAGGTAGATGAGGGCTGACATGCAAACCATCGAAGCACCGATTACCCAGATCACCTGGAAGATGATCACATCATAATAGAAGTTGAAGAGAATACCGAAGCGTACAACAACGAATTCGAGGACAAGCAACCAGAGGCCACGCGTGAGCAAGAAAGCAGAAAGCTCTTTGTATGATTTCTTCTGAAGATTGAGAAAGATCGAAGTGCCGGCAAGGAAAACAAAAATGGGAGCGCAGTAGTGCGTGACCCATCGTGTGAAAAACAAGGCGGGTGTAGTGGTCTGCAAGTTAGTCGGATCAGCGCCAAAGGAAGCCTGATGGAAAAAATCGCGAACGTGATCGAGCGCCATCACTACCATCACCAGGCCGCGAACGGTGTCGATGGAGGAAATTCGTTGTTTTTCGGTAAGAACATCAGTGGTTGCAACCATAGCCTGCGGGGATGTGTTTTTTACGATATTTGTGAGACGAAGTTGAAAGAAAGGGCCTGTGAACCTGGAACAATTTAAGCGACAATCCGCCAATAAGGAAAAGGAGAATAAGAAATTTCTCGCGAGTCTGAAGAAGCAGGACTCGCGCAAATTGGATGATGTCTTCCATCGCGTTCACGAGGAGGTTTTCGAAGAGATCGATTGCCTTTCGTGCGCCAACTGTTGCAAAACCACCAGCCCGATCTTTTATCAAACCGACATCGAACGTGTTTCTAAGTCGCTTCGCATGAAGCCGGGCGACTTCATTGAAAAGTATCTGCGCATCGATGAAGACAAAGATTACGTACTGAAATCGTCACCATGCCCATTCCTCGACAGTGACAACTATTGCATGGTGTATGAGGATCGCCCTAAAGCTTGCCGCGAATACCCTCACACCAACCGGAAGAAAATGGTTCAGATCACAGAACTTACTTTTAAAAACACCATGGTTTGCCCGGCTGTGCTGGAGATGGTGGAGCGGTTGAAGAAGATCATGTAGTACGCTGGATTACATTCAACTTCCCCGATTGCGCTCAGAATTTGCAGATGACGCTTATTGTCGCCCTCCGACCTTTAATAATTGTTATCTTTCGTGGTAAACCCCGTGAGATGAAAGTTCTTGTTTGTGAAGACGATGTGATCGTTGCCAAGGTAATTCAGGTCGCCCTCGAGGGCCTCAATCTCTACGCTTATTGGGTCAAAGATGGCGATAAAGCATTCCGACTTTTGAAAGCAAAGAACGAATACGACCTGATCATTACGGATATTCATATGCCGCACTACAAAGGCGATGAGATCCTCACCCTTGTTCGTGATGAGCTGAAGCTTCAAACACCGATCATCATGATCTCATCGGATGATGCGGAAGAGGCTATCAACCTTGCGCTCAAGCTTGGCGTCAACGAATATATCGTCAAGTCGTTGAAACCTGAAGAGCTGACGAAGAAGGTGAAAAAGGTGCTAAACTTGTAGAGAATCCATTCTCTTTATTGGTTGCTGGCCGCAGAATCCAGAGTTTCACCCGATTCATCAGCGTGTAACATTCCAGCTTCAATTTTTTCTGCATACACTTTTTGAGAAAGTGTTTCAAAGAACACGGATGAGCTCAGTTCCTCATTGGCAAGCAAGGTTTGTAATTCAGTGTATTGTTTTGCCGGATCTTTGTTTTCCATCGCGCGGTTGTAAAAAACTGCAAACGCAACGTCATTGTCTGCCTTAACCAGATTTTCGTTTCGAATCCAGCCCGAAGTAAACCAGTTATCGCCCACGCGTTTACCAATCACTTCTGTCCAACCGTTTTCAAGAACAGTTTTCACAGCAACAAAATCCATAGGCTGAAAAGCTTTTGCAGTTGCCGTCATCAGGTCGGGCCGTTTGTAAACCGTGGATTCTTTTGAAAATGATGCAGCTACCGCGCTTGTGGCAATCAGGTCAACGCGTACCCAACCTTTTGTCCCATCGATGAGCTCGATGTGCCGATAAACAGTTTTCTTTCCATTTACATTTTCTGAAACAGTATCGTCAAAGACGGTGAGCTTTTCTCCGAGATAGATGCTGGTCAAATATTTTCCTTTTTCGGCAGGTGTTTCGCGAACTGCGATCTCTTTCCACATGCAAAGGCCGGCATCTTCAGAGGCTTCATTTTGAATTGCATCTGCAAGTAGCGTAGATCCGGTATCCCTGGATCGACATGCGCTCAGTATGACGATCAAAAGAACTAAGATAATGGTCTGGTTCATGACGTTAATTTTTCTCAAAGAACCAATTTGACGCAGATGCACACAATTCCCTGAATTCGGGTTTCTATGCGACTACACGTTCAATTCGTACAAAAAAAGAAAAGCACCCTTCATCGTTTAAAGAGTGCTTTTCCGGCATTGGGTCTGCCGGTTGAACTAAATATGTGCTCAACTTACGCTACCTGAGCTTCGAGTTTTTGGGCGAGCACCGATTTGGGAACTGCACCGATCTGCTTGTCAACGATCTGGCCACCTTTGAAAACCAACAAAGTTGGAATGCTTCGGATGCCATAACGTGCAGTTACTGATGGATTCTCGTCTACATTCAATTTTCCGATCACAGCTTTACCTTCGTAATCGCCCGCCAATTCTTCAACTACAGGACCGATCATTTTACACGGACCACACCATTCAGCCCAAAAATCAACCAAAACCGGCTTTTCGGAGTTGATGGTGGCGTCAAAGTTGGCGTCATTAAGTACTATTGCTTTGCCCATTATTGTATGTTTATAAGGTTCAATATTCGAACATAAAGGTAGTTCGGTTAGTTCACAAAATAGCAAAAAGCAGAAAGCAAAAAGCCGAAGGCTCTGAAGTTTCCGAAGAGCGCAGCCGTATTGCCTCGTCTCCAGCGCACCTTTGCGTCCTTGCGGTGAGTAGCCGGAATGTTGACGACACTCGAACAGTCGAACTGTTGAGAGCTATTTCGTCAACTAACAGAGATTAGCTGTGCTTTCCGCTTAAACCACCACCTCTACGTCCGCTACCTTCTTCATCTCCTTCACCATGTCGTTCACCGGGTTCACCCTGAACTTTCTTGACATAAGCTCCAGGTTAATGTTCTCCACCTCGTCACGCAGCTTGAGGTAAAGCGGTGCACTTCCGGAAAAATTCTGACAAACTCCTTCAATACGTCCGATAAAATCCGGAGTCAATTCAGTGATGTTAACACGAACTGAAATGCCTTTGCTCCTTTTTACGCCAATTTCGTTCAACAGGTCGATGTTGCGGATCTTATATTCGATATTCATCTGGCCCCAGGTGTTTTTCATGACAACACCTTCAATGAACAAGAACCAGCCGACATTCATAAATGTCTTGAACTTCAAATAGTCTTCACCGAAAAGCGTGAACGTGGTGTTGCCACTATAATCCTCGATGGAGAATTTTCCGAAAGGCTTTCCAGTCTTGGTGGTGCGGTGCTCAACGGCTGTGACAATCCCGCCTATTTTCAACTCCCTGCCCAGCAACGGCTCAAGCTCGTTCAGTTGATTGCATGCTGCTGTACAAAACGTTTCCATCTCAAACCTGAAGTGGTCGAGTGGGTGACCGGAGATGTAAATGCCGACAACTTCTTTCTCCAGGTTGAGCTTTTCGATTTCGCTAAACGCTTCGATATGCTCAACGCGAGGTTTTGGCATCGCTGCACCCGATGTTCCTCCAAAAAGGCTCGCTTGTGAACTTTGCTCTTCCTGCTGGGTCTTTGCAGCAAACTTGATCGCTTTTTCGATCAGGCTCACGTCACCGTCTTTAGCGTAAACATATTGCCTGCGATGAAGATCTTTCCAGCAGTCGAACGCACCCGACAATGCGAGGCACTCGAATGTCTTTTTATTCACCGAGCGCTGACTGATGCGCTTCGCAAATTCAAAAATGTCGGGGAACGGTCCTTTCATTTCGCGCTCCTGGATAATCGCCTCCACAGCGGCTTCTCCCGCTCCTTTGATCGCGCCAAGCCCGAAACGAATTTCGCCTGCTTTGTTTACCTCGAAATAAATTCCCGACTCGTTGATATGCGGGCCCAGAACTTTGATACCGAGGTTGCGACACTCCTCGATAAAGAACGTGACGTTTTCGAGGTTGCTCTGTGAATGCGTAAGCACGGCAGCCATGTACTCAGCCGGATAATTAGCTTTTAAATAGGCCGTATGATAGGCCACCAGCGAGTAGCATGTTGAATGCGATTTATTGAACGCGTATTGTGCGAATGCTTCCCAGTCGGTCCACACTTTTTCGCAGATGGCCTGGTCGTGTCCGTTCTTCTTGCATCCCTCGATGAATTTATCCTTCATCTTATCGAGCACCGCCTTTTGCTTTTTACCCATCGCCTTACGCAAAACATCTGCATCGCCTTTGCTAAAGCCTGCTAGTTTTTGCGAGAGCAACATCACCTGCTCCTGGTAAACCGTGATGCCGTAGGTCTCGGCAAGGAACTCTTCCATGGCAGCCAAATCGTACTTGATCGGCTCGCGTCCATGCTTACGGTTGATAAACGCGGGAATGTATTCCATCGGCCCCGGACGATACAACGCGTTCATCGCGATCAAGTCTTCGAACTTATCGGGTTTCAGTTGACGCAGGTATTTCTGCATCCCAACACTTTCAAACTGGAACGTCCCCGTTGTTTCACCCCGCTGGAAGAGCTGATAGGTTTTTATATCATCGAGCGGAATGTCGTCCACAACGATTTCGACACCGCGACTTTTTTTGATGTTGCGAATAGCGGTGTTGATGATCGTAAGCGTGGTAAGACCCAAAAAGTCCATCTTCAACATGCCGGCACTTTCAACAACACTGTTGTCGAATTGTGTGACAAGCATGTCCGAATCTTTGGCTGTTGCGACAGGAACGAACTTGGTCAGATCGTCAGGTGTGATGATCACTCCGCAGGCATGAACTCCGGTGTTGCGAACGGAGCCTTCGAGGATCACCGCTTGCTTGATCACATCAGCTTTGAGGTCTGAACCTTTTTTGATGTCGGCAAGCTCTTTCACTTCCTGGAAAGCCACATCGAGCGTGGTGCCCGGCCGTTCGGGAATCATCTTCGCAAGTATGTTCGCCTCATTCAGCGGAAGTTCCATCACCCTTGCACAATCGCGAATGGAAGACTTGGCAGCCATTGTGCCGTAGGTGATGATCTGCGCCACCTGGTTCTTTCCGTATTTATCGATCACATACTTCAACACGCGATCGCGACCTGCGTCATCGAAGTCGATATCAATATCGGGAAGCGATACGCGATCTGGATTCAGAAAACGCTCGAAAAGCAGATCGTATTTGATCGGGTCAACGTTCGTAATGCCGATGCAATATGCTACCGCAGACCCTGCTGCCGATCCGCGACCGGGTCCGACACTCACACCGATCTCCCTCGCCTTTGAAGTGAAGTCCTGAACGATGAGGAAATATCCCGGATAACCGGTCTTCTGAATGGTAGCGAGTTCGAAATCCAGGCGGTCGCGGATCTCTTGTGTGATGTCTGCATATTTTCGTTTCGCACCTTCATACGTCAAATGGCGCAGGTATTCGTCTTCGGTATTGAATTCTTTTGGAATGTCGAACTTCGGAAGAAGCACGTTCCGCTCGAGTGTATAACTTTCAATTTTGGCGAGGATCTCGCTGATCGTTTCTATCGCTTCAGGCAAATCGCGGAAGATCGATTTCATTTCGTCCTGCGACTTATAATAATACTGATCGTTGGAAAGTCCGAGGCGATGTCCGCGACCGTATCCTATCGGTGTCGATTTGAATTCACCTTCTTTGATACACAACAATGCATCGTGTGCTGGCGCTTCTTCTTTGTCGAGATAGAAACACTCATTTGCCGCAAAATATTTGACGTTGTATTTCTTGGCAAACCGAAGTAGTGTTTCATTCACGTGATCTTCTTCGGCAACGCCATGGCGATTCAGCTCGATATAAAAATCTTCACCGAATTGTTCATGCCACCAACGGAATGCATCCTCGGCCTGTTTTTCTCCTACGTGAAGTATGAGATAAGGAACTTCGCTGTTCAGGTTTCCGGTTGTGGCAATGAGATCGGTTTTATATTGTGTCACCAGCTCCTTGTCGATGCGCGGATAAATTCCGTACAGGCCTTCCGTGAATCCGAGCGAGCTGAGTTTGGCTATGTTGTGATAGCCGTTCTTATTTTTCGCGATAAGAACCTGATGATAGCGTTTATCAGGATTGTCTTTGGTGAACTTGAGCTTTTTGCGTTCATCCGCAATGAAGAACTCACATCCAACGATCGGCTTCAGTTCATGATTGATGGCTTCGCGAACAAATTTGAATGCACCGTACATGTTGCCGAGGTCTGTGATAGCAACTGCCGGCATTCCGTGCGCTTTGGCTTTGGAGACCATCGCCTTAACATCCGGAGTCGCTTGCAAGACCGAAAATTGCGAATGGGCGTGAAGGTGAACAAAAGGCTTGTCCGTCAGGTCTCGTTGCCCCCCATCCAATGAATATGAAGCTTCTTTTTTCTTTTCACGCTTCGTAAAGTTCGCAGCTTCGAGATTCGGTTCCTCATAAACGATCTCTTCGACTGGTGTTGCATCGAATGACGTAACTACTTTCTTATTGAGCAAACCGAAATAACAACGTGCGGTGGCAGCCACATCGTAAGATGCATCGTGGGCATCGCCAAAGTCTTTGCCGAAGAGTTTTTCGTGAAGCTCAACCAGCCTCGGCATTTTCAATCTGCCTCCGATTCCACCAGCCAGCTGACAGAATTCAGTCGATGCAATGCCTGTATCCAGCTTGTCGATCTTGAGAAAATCTTCGATCGCAAACTCCTTCCGGAGAAATTCCGCACCGAGAATACTGATGTCGAACTCTATATTATGACCAACAAGTCGCGAGGTCTTCTTCAGGTCGTCCTGGAAGATGTCGAGAGTTTTTTTAAGGTCGTGTCCTTCCGCCAGTGCCCGCTTTGTTGAAATGCCGTGAACTTGTTCTGCTTTGTAAGGAATGTCAAAGCCCTCCGGCTTGATGATGTAATTGTGCTGGGAAAGAAGTTTTCCCTTTCCATCGTGAAGCTGCCAGGCGAGTTGCACCACGCGTGGCCAGTTGTCAAGGTCACTGATGGGTGCAGTTTTATTATGCGGAATACCCGTTGTCTCCGTGTCGAAGATGAGATACATCGCTCGTATTGTAGTGGTTGAAAAACGGTAAAGTTATAACGCGCTTTGAGTTTCGCGCGAGATTGCTGCCACTCATTTTCAAGTTTTTTATTACCAACTGACCGCGAACTTTTTAACTATTTTTTTGCGGGTATTACTTCAACAATAGCAGGCTGCTTTTTTATCCCAGAATGAGATTTTTGTGTTGTCAAAAATGGATTTTCTCCATAGTAACTTTACTTTTTGAAGGTTAATTAATGGATTATCAATGAGTTATCAGAAGGGCAGGCTTTTTGGTCTTTACTGAGAAATTTTTAACTCTTTTATGAAATCCTTTTTTGAAAAGATCGCTTCGTTTATCAAGCGCGAGTGGTTTTTGTTAGTCATGTTAGGAGCAATCAGTCTGATCATTTTCATCTTCCGGCAGTGGTAAAGGCCACTGCTTCGTTATTTAGAAATCTTTAAAATAAACTTATTCTTTGGTTGGTAAACGCTTGGGGCCTATTTTTGGCGCGACCTCAAACTCCTCAAGTTAAAATCGACTATGAATTGGTTTGTCAGCTTTTTCTCCAGCACGCTTGGGAGAAAACTTCTCATGTCCCTTACCGGACTTTTTCTTATTCTCTTCCTGGCGGTTCATCTCGCGGGAAATCTTCAGTTGCTCAAGCACGATGAAGGCAGGGCTTTCAACGTCTACGCTCACTTCATGACCACGAATCCGCTTATCACGACAATTTCCTTTGTCAATTACTTTTTCATTTTGCTTCACGTTTTCGTAGCTATCGTCCTGACCGCACATAACCGGAGTGCTCGTGGCCCGCAGGGATACGCGGTAACGAAAAACTCTTCGACCTTGGCTTCGCGAAACATGGGGATACTCGGAACATTCATCTTTATATTCCTTGTTATACACCTGAAAGGATTCTGGTATGAAATGCACTGGGGAGGAATTGCAACCTCCAACTACGA
>CBHROW010000103.1:0-15508 GCA_966080355.1 uncultured Chryseosolibacter sp. | reverse complement strand
CAGGTGTGAGTCGATAATACTTGCGAACGCGCCTGCCCATCATGAACGTTTCTGTCTTCAGCAGCCCCGCGGCTTCCAATTTGTGAAGTGTAGGATATAAGGCGCCTTCGGTTACAGCAATCGAGCCTTCGGATAACACTTTGACGCGCTGGGCAATCTCATAGCCGTACATCTTCCCATAATCAGCCAAAACTTTCAAGACTATGGTTTGAAGAGTCCCTTTGAGAAGCTCGGACGAATGAATTGGCGATATTTCCATAGTGTTCTTATGCATAAGACGCTTCAATATAACACCGTTAATGCAAATTTTTAAAAAAGAGTTCCATAGCTGGGCGATGATTTTGTAAAACTTGAAGCAGGCATAGAATTTTTTTACCGATTAATATTTGCTTCTCATCATTCAAAAAATTTTTAAAATGCTCTGCATGCATACTAGTTTTTTTATACCTTCGTCATCGTTCGGAAAATCGCATGCGCAGGGAAGAAACCATTGATTTTAATATCAAAGCAGTTTGGCACGCCATCGCACGCATGTATAATCAACAAGCCGCGCGTCACGACATTACTATGTCGATGGGATTCGTGCTGTTGAATATCAATTCTGAAGAAGGAACTCCAGCAACGAAAATTGCACCGCTCATGGGGCTTGAGGCACGAAGCCTGACGCGTTTACTGAAGAGCATGGAAGAGAAAGGTTTGATCTATCGCGAGTCTGACTTATCAGACAAGAGGATGGTGAGGATCGTGTTGACGAAAGAAGGAAAGAAAAAGAAGGAGAAGTCAAGGGAAGTGGTATTGCGATTCAACGAAGCGATCCGGGAGAAGGTAGAGGGAGAAAAGTTGAATAATTTTTTCGATGTGCTGCAAACGATCAACCGGATCATTGAAAGTAATAACATCTACGATAAAAATACCTTCGCTCAACGATAGAACTATGAATCGAACAATCCGCAAAGTTGCCGTGCTCGGCTCTGGCATCATGGGTTCCCGAATTGCCTGCCACTTCGCTAACATCGGTGTGGAAGTTTTGTTACTCGACATCGCTCCAAAAGAACTGACTGACGAAGAAAAAAAGAAAGAACTTTCCATCGACAGTCCTGTAGTGAAAAACAGGATCGTTCAAAGCGCGTTCGAGTCAACGCTAAAATCAAATCCAGCACCGCTTTATGATAAGGCATTCGTCTCACGCATCAAGCTTGGAAATTTCGTGGACGATATGCAGCGGATCAGGGACTACGATTGGACGATCGAGGTTGTCATCGAAAATCTTGATATCAAGAAACAAGTTTATACCGAGGTTGAAAAACATAGAAAGCCGGGAACGCTGATCACATCGAACACATCGGGCATCCCGATCCATTTAATGGCTGAAGGCAGAAGCGAAGATTTCCAGAAACACTTTTGTGGAACTCACTTTTTCAATCCACCCCGATATCTCAAGCTACTTGAAATAATTCCGACACCGAAAACGGACCCGGAGATCGTCAAATTCCTGATGCATTATGGCGACCTCTTCTTAGGAAAAACCACGGTGCTTTGTAAAGACACACCGGCCTTCATTGCCAATCGGGTTGGTATTTACGGCATCATGAAAGCTGTTGACTCAATGCGCAAACTCGACCTGAATATCGATGAAGTCGACAAACTCACAGGACCGGTGATTGGTCGTCCGAAGTCGGCAACATTCAGAACGTCAGATGTTGTCGGCCTGGATACGCTTATCAAAGTGGCAAACAATCTTTATGCGGGCCTTCCGAATGACGAGGGTCGCGATATGTTCAAGATGCCCGATGAGATCAAAAAACTTGAGCAGAATAAATGGCTTGGGGATAAAACGGGTCAAGGCTTTTACAAGAAAGCGAAGAATGCAAAAGGCGAATCGGAAATCCTCACGCTAGATCTCAAAACTTTTGAATACAAACCAAAGACGAAAGCGAAGTTCGCTACGCTCGAAACCACGAAAACAATCGACAACCTGAAAGAGCGCTTCAAGGTGCTTTTTGCAGGCCAGGATAAAGCGGGAGAATTTTATCGCGATTCATTTTATGGCTTGTTCCAATATGTTAGCAATCGCATTCCGGAGATCTCGGATGAACTTTATAAAATTGACGATGCTGTTTGCGCTGGCTTTGGGTGGGAGATAGGTCCATTTGAAACCTGGGATGCTGTCGGAGTTGAGAAGACCGTGCAGAAAATGGAAGCCGCGGGATACAAACCGAAGCAATGGGTTTACGAGATGCTCGCGGCTGGAAACAAATCATTTTACAAGGTTGAAAAGGGCGAACGCCAGTACTACGATATCCCCTCGAAATCATATAAATCGATTCCAGGCAAAGGTGAGTTTATCATACTGGAAAACCTCAGCGACAATGTAGTTTGGAAAAATGCAGAATCGAAAATTGTCGATCTGGGAGATGGGATCATTAATTTTTCATGGCATAGCAAAAGCTTTACACTAGGCAGTGCCGTGATCGAGGGCCTTAACAAATCCGTTGATCTTGCTGAAAAAAATTATCGTGGGCTTGTTGTTGGCCATCAGGGCGCTGACTTTTCGCTGGGGGCAAATCTCGGTCTTGTGTTCATGTATGCCATTGAACAGGATTACGATGAGATCGATTTCTTGGTCCGCGCCTTCCAGAACTCCACCATGCGACTGCGATATTCTTCAATTCCGGTAGTGGTGTGCCCACAAGGCAGAACGCTTGGAGGTGGCTGCGAAATGACCTTACACGCAGATTTAGTCCAGGCCGCTGCAGAAACCTATATCGGCCTTGTTGAAGTTGGCGTTGGATTGATTCCGGGTGGTGGTGGAACCAAGGAGTTCACAAAACGCGTTTCAGATTCGTTGCAGGAAGGTGATGTGGAATTGAATGCACTGCAAAATGCGTTCATGAATATAGCCACCGCAAAGGTCGCTCTTTCCGCAGAAGAAGCGCGCGGTATGAAGATCATTCGCTCTAAAGATCGCATCTCGATTAATCGCGACCGTCAGATCGCAGATGCAAAACAAGCCGCCATCGAGTTATCTGAAGCAGGTTACACGATGCCTCAACCTGCAAAAAATATTAAAGTGCAAGGCCGCGCGGGTCAGGCTTTGTTCATGGCCGGAAT
Organism: uncultured Chryseosolibacter sp.; assembly: GCA_966080355.1. GTDB lineage: Bacteria > Bacteroidota > Bacteroidia > Cytophagales > Cyclobacteriaceae > Chryseosolibacter. Next base: position 12,397 of record CBHROW010000103.1, on the reverse strand, counting down.
CAACGGCATGAAGATGGGGAAATATATTTCAGAGCACGACTCCAAGATCGCATTGAAGATTGCCAACATCATGTGTGGTGGCGATCTCACCGCGCCACAAGAGGTAAGTGAGCAATATCTTCTCGACCTCGAGCGCGAAGCATTTGTTTCATTATGCGGAGAGAAGAAAACCCTGGAGCGGATTCAGTCGATCCTTACAGGTGGAAAGCCACTGAGAAACTAGTAGTTGGCAATTGGCAATTACGCCAGTTGGCAAGAAAAGAAACCAAGGATGCAATTGAAAAATAAAATTCAATTGCAGTGGGATATAAAACATTTAGAGATCTAACGGTTTATAAGAAAGCATTCGAACTTGCTATGAAGATCTTTCGAATATCGAGGCGATTTCCGCAGGAAGAACGTTATGCATTAACGGATCAAATGAGACGATCATCTCGGGCGGTTGCGTCAAATATTGCTGAAGCTTATCGCAAAAGAGACTATCTGAATTATTTTGTGAGTAAGGCTTCGGATGCAGATATGGAAAACAGTGAGACACAGGCTTGGCTGGATTTCGCTCTTGCTTGTGAGTATATCACAAGGGAGGAGCATCTTGAAATGCTCAATCAATCTGACGAAGTGGGCCGATTGTTGGATCATATGATTGAAAACCCAGAAAAATATTTGACCAAAAGGCAGCGTGGAGAGGAATAATGCCAACTGGCTCCCTTGCCAACTGCCAACTATTTAAAAAACTATGGACGCATACATCGTAGCAGCAAAAAGAACAGCAAACACCCGTGCCAAGAAGGGTGGATTTCGTTTCACTCGTCCTGATGATTTTGCTACAGAGATCATCAAGGCGCTTGTTAAATCAATACCGGGACTTGAAAACAAAATGGTCGATGACCTTATCGTGGGAAATGCGGTGCAAGAGGCAGAACAAGGCATGCAAATGGGCAGAATGATAGCGCTCATGGCACTTGGCATTGACAACGCTGGAATGGTGATCAACCGCTACTGCGGATCTGGCCTCGAGGCAATCCACCTGGCGTCTGCCAAAGTTCAGGCGGGGATGGCCGATTGTATTATCGCAGGAGGAACCGAGTCGATGTCTTTGGTACCGGTGATGGGCTGGAAGACAGTACTCAACTATACTATAGCGAAAGAACACCCTACATACTATACCAGCATGGGTCTCACGGCCGAGCAAATTGCATCGCAATGGAAAATTTCTCGTGAAGACCAGGATAAATTCTCCTATGAATCGCATATGAAAGCGATCAAAGCACAAGCCGATGGAAAATTCAAAGAGGAAATCGTTCCAGTGACAACGAAAGAAGTTTATGTCGATGACTCCGGAAAAAAGAAAACGCGCGAGTTTGTAGTTGAAGTTGACGAAAGCCCGAGAGCAGACACAAATCTGGATGCCCTTGGAAAGTTGAAACCCGTTTTTGCCATAGGTGGATCGGTAACCGCAGGAAATTCTTCCCCAACAACGGATGGTGCAGCTTTTGCTGTTGTGATGTCTGAAAAACTCATGAAGCAACTCAACGTCAAACCGATTGCGCGTCTCATGAGCTATGCCGTTGCGGGTGTGGATCCTCGCATTATGGGCATCGGACCGGTTGCCGCAGTGCCGAAAGCGCTCGATCGCGCAGGATTGAAACTCAACGACATCGACCTGATCGAATTGAATGAGGCATTTGCTGCTCAATCTCTTGCTGTGATCCGCGACCTGAACCTCGATCCGTCCAAATTGAATGTCAACGGTGGAGCAATTGCAATGGGTCATCCACTTGGAAGCTCAGGAGCAAGACTTTCACTCACGTTGCTGAATGAATTGCGAAGAAGAAATAAGAAATACGGACTTGTCACAGCTTGTGTTGGTGGTGGTCAGGGCGTAGCTGGTGTTTACGAGCTCTTGAATTGACACAGAAAAAAATTCCAATACCAAATTTATCATCGATATGGCGACTGCAACTGAAACCACAAAAGCGATCCGGGGAGGCGAGTTCCTCATTCGCGAAACTGAAGCGCAAGCGATCTTTATTCCTGAAGACTTCAACGAAGAGCAAAAAATGATCGAACAGCAGTGCAAAGATTTTCTGGCGAAGGAAGTCTTTAACAGGCTTGATGAGATTGACTCGATGAAGGATCCGAAACTGATGCCTTATCTGCTGGATAAAGCAGGTGAACTCGGTTTGCTCGGAACATCGGTTCCGACCGAGTACGGTGGTTTTGGAATGGACTTCAACACAACCATGCTCGTTGCTGAGGTGATCGGTGCCGGCCATTCAGTTGCTGTGGCGTTGTCTGCTCATACCGGTATTGGAACGCTGCCTATCGTGTATTACGGAAACGAATCGCAAAAGCAAAAATATCTGCCCAAGCTGGCCACGGGCGAATACAAGGCAGCCTACTGTTTAACTGAACCGGATTCGGGATCTGATGCAAACTCAGGAAAAACAAAAGCAGTGCTGTCTTCCGATGGGAAACACTATATCATCAACGGCCAGAAGATGTGGATCACGAACGGTGGATTTGCCGATATCTACATCGTGTTCGCAAAAATTGACAACGACAAAAATCTCAGTGCCTTCATCGTTGAGCGAGCGTTCGGTGGCATTACCATGAATGAAGAGGAGCACAAGATGGGAATCAAGGGCTCTTCAACACGACAGATCTTTTTCAACGATTGTAAAGTGCCCGTTGAGAATCTGCTTTCGGAGCGTGAGAACGGGTTCAAGATTGCCGTTAACATTTTGAATGTCGGTCGCATTAAACTTGCGATCGCTGCTGTCGGTGGAAGTAAGAAAACCATTTCAACAGCGGTGAACTATGCGAAGGAGCGAAAGCAATTCGGTACAGCCATTGCCAGCTTTGGAGCCATCAAACATAAAATTGCCGAGATGACTACGAGAGTCTATGCGAGTGAGTCGGCTTGTTATCGCGCGGGACAAAGCATCGATGATGCGTATAATGCATTGGTGACCGGAGGAATGGAATCCGCTAAAGCGAAATTGAAGTCCCTCGAGGAATTTGCTATTGAATGTGCGATCATGAAAGTGCATGGATCGGAAGTGCTCGACTTTGTTGTTGACGAAGGCGTTCAGATCTACGGAGGCATGGGCTTCTCCGCTGAAGGACCTATGGACCGCGCATACCGCGATGCGCGCATCAACAGGATCTTCGAAGGCACCAACGAGATCAACCGCATGCTGACAATTGACATGCTGCTCAAGCGTGCTATGAAAGGCCAGCTCGATTTGATGAACCCAGCAATGGCCGTACAAAAAGAATTGATGGCCGTGCCCGACTTCAGCGCCAGTGAAGACACCGGCATATTCGCGAAAGAAAAAAAGGCTCTTTCTAACATAAAGAAAGCCGGATTGCTGATCGCAGGAGCCGCAGTTCAAAAATTCATGATGAAATTATCTGACGAGCAGGAAGTACTCATGAACCTTGCCGATATGCTGATCGAAGGATATGTTGCTGAATCAACTTTGTTACGCGTTGAAAAATTGATTGGGCTTCGCGGGGAGGATAACTGTAAGATTGAAAAAGAAATGGCAATCGTTTATCTCCACTCGGCAATTGAAAAAGCGGCTTCGGCAGGCAAGCAGGCAATCTATGCTTTTGCGGATGGCGATGAACTCCGGCTTATGCTGCTCGGTTTAAGACGCTTCACGAAGATCGATCCCTATAACCTCAAAGAAGCGCGGAGAAAGATTGCGGATTATGTGATCGAAAAAGGCGAGTACCCTTTTTAACTGAACACAATACTGTACAATAGTGAACAAAGCCGGACCTGAGTCTGGCTTTTTTTGTTGGATTTTGGGGCAAAATCGAATTCGGGATGTTTTGGAATGACGTTTGAGAATTTTTCGGAAACAATAGACCTATGGCAAAGTCAGCCGCTACCGCCATCATCCTTGTGATCATTTGCATCCTGCTTTTTCCGATTGGCATCGGTTTAATTGGTGCCGTTTTTGGTATTATTGCCGGAGTTTTCGGAGCTGTGTTCGGGGCGATCTTCGGAGTGATCGGAGGATTATTTGGCGCGATCTTCGGATTTATCGGATGGATTTTTGAATCTATCTTCGGCTGGGGCGATTGGGGATGGGGTTTCCATGGTCCTTTCCATCATTGGAATTTCTTTACCGTTGCAGCCATTGTAATCGTCATCGTACTCATCGCAAAAAAATCCGAGCGAAGAACCTAATTACGCAATCGGGTTCTTGTTATACAGCGAGGGATTCAAAAAGTATTTTGTATACACAGGATATTTTTTTACTTCCTGGATGCGTGGCCGTTGTCCCCTCGCGAAAACCATTTTATAATAGAATTCAAATCCCTTTTCCACAGTAACGTCTTTGCGAACAATGTACCATGTACGGTCATACGGATTGAGCACCTTTACTTCAAGATGAAACAACCCTGGTTGGCTTTTGATCCGCACAAATTTTCCCGGTGTCTTATTGTAGAGTTTGCCATTCACGTAAACCTGGATGTCCGAACTTTTATCGGTTTGAATAGCGATGCCAGAAATATAGGCGTGGGCATAATTTGAGATGGCGGCCAGCAGTAAAAGAACAATCACCTTTTTCATAAATGTCAACCCTCAGTTATTCTTTCTAGTATGCTAACGAAAACAAGGTCCGTGCCATTTATTAATGTAAGTTTTTAATGAAAGTTACTTCCAGAGGTATCATTTGTTCGCCACACGACAATTTCAAATGCTGTAAGAATCGAAATTTCGATTTCCTTGCAGGGAATGTGGATGTGATGAAAGTGTGAGAAGTTGATTTTAGTTTGAGTTGAAACCACAAAAAAAATCGGTTGGATTAACCATAGCATGTTGAGGCGGATCAAGTTCCCAACGTCAGCGAACAGGAAATGGGCGATCAGCGAGTGATACTACCGACCGAAGTTGGGTGATTTCTTTGTGTAGCAATTAATTTATATTTGTATATCCCCAATAGTATGAACATACAAAAGGCCTGCTCGCAAATCCTCCAGCAACTTGCCGACATGGTTTCGCAACTGCAACCGGAAGATTTTACGCGACCTTCCACTGCTTTGAGCGGCTCAACGATCGGACAGCATTTGCGTCACACCCTTGAGTTTTTCATCTGTTTTGAAGAAGGCTTTTATAAAGGCACTGTGAACTACGATAATCGCGCACACGATAAATTGATCGAGTCGGATAAATTCATTGCGATGAACATTGTTTCGCGAATTCAGTCTTTTGTTACCTCACTGCCGGTTAATCGCAGTCTCAAACTAGAAGTTGGTTACGATCTTCACAATAAGGATTTTGTGACTATAGAGACAAATGCAATACGGGAGCTCGTGTATAATATCGAGCATGCGGTTCACCATATGGCCATTATGAAAATCGGCATAAGAGAAGTAGCTCCATACATTAATCTTTCTGCTGACTTTGGAGTGGCCGCCTCCACAATTCGCTATAACGAAGCGACCGTAAATCATCGCTAGATTTTTCCATGGCTGTGTTAACAAGACTGAAGCACAGAAGATTTTTCATCAAGCTTTTTCACTGGGAGTATTGGCCATTCGGCATCCTACAGTTTCCCGTCTTCTTTTACTATTTCTGGCTGTCAGCCCGCAGCAGATCTTTTCTCTTTTTCTCAGCCTCAAATCCCTCAATTCCGATGGGTGGAATGTTCGGTGAATCTAAATATGACATTTTAACCCGAATTCCTTCCAAATTAATACCTAAAACAATTAGGCTTGACCACAACCTTAGCGCGAAAGATAGTCAGAATTTAATAGAAACGGCCGGTTTGATCTATCCTTTGATTTTTAAACCAGACCTAGGAGAACGAGGCTTTATGGTCAAAAAGATTAAAAGTTCGAAAGATATTCAGCCATATCTGCAAGACATTCATGTTGACTTTCTTGTTCAAGAACTTGTTGAGCTGCCGTTAGAGTTCGGAGTATTTTATCAGCGTCATCCGAGTAAGCCCGAAGGCAGAGTTGTTTCGTTGGTGATGAAAGAAATGTTGTCGGTTCAAGGAGATGGTGTATCAACGCTAAAGGAGTTGATTCTGGGAAAGGATCGTGCGAAGCTACAATGGGATAAGCTTAGCGAAGCTTATGCTGACCGCTTGAACGAAATACCTGGCCTTAATCAAAAGATTGAGTTGGTGTCGATCGGAAACCACGCACTCGGTACAAAATTCCTTAATGGAAACCATTTGATCAATGAAAAGCTTTCAGCTACGTTCGATCAAATCGCGAAGAAGATAGATGGCTTTTTCTTTGGACGTTTCGACCTCAAGTGCGCTTCCCTTGAAGATCTTTACAATGGCAATGTCAAAATTTTAGAACTCAATGGCTGCGGTGCTGAGCCAGCTCATATTTACGATCCTGATTTCAAATTTTTTGATGCTGTTGTCACCGTGCTCAGGCATTGGCGAACCATATTTGAAATTGCGAGGGAAAACCATAAACTAGGAGCTCCATTCGAGACTTTCAGCAATGGAAAGAAGTATTATCGCAAGTTTAAACAGGCAACGCGCTGACCAATGATCGAGGCATTGGTGTCGTTTGCTGTAGCCTTCTTTTTCAGTTTTATTGGAACAATTCCTCCCGGAACGCTCAATCTTACGATCATTCAAATGGGCCTTGGACACCGCGAACGTGCCGCATGGCGATTTGCGATTGCGGCCTCTATTATTGAATACATTTACGCCTGGCTGGCTGTGGAGTTTGAAAGCATTGTCACCTCATCAACTGCGATCACAGAAAATTTCGAGCTCATCACTGCGATCGTCATGATCACACTTGGAACCTTGTCGCTTTGGTCGGCAAGAAAGAGCCCTTCCCAGACTTCACGCTCCGCGAAGAGTGGATTTCGTAGAGGACTATTACTTGGCATTTTGAATCCGATGGCCCTTCCATTCTGGGTTGCGATGACGGCATATATTCGCAGTCAGCGCTGGACCGACCTGTCGACAGGCGTTGAGCTCCATGCATATCTTATTGGTGTCAGCCTCGGAGGACTGGCATTGATGATGTTGTTCTTTTATCTGGCGCGGACGGTGGTCGCGTATTTCGAAGGAAACAATATCTTCTATAAAATTCCAGGTGTCGTGTTGCTGGTCCTTGGTATTTACGCACTCATTAAATACCTGTTCTGACAAACGACAAGGATGCTCCAAATTCATCAACTTGAAGGCGGGCGGTTCCTCCCTGTATCCACGCAAAATTCGGATTTTCATGTCCGATCGGAAATCGAAATGCAACCGGGTAACCGAATTTGCTCACACTGTCGAGAATCACCTCTTCGATTTGCTCGCTAAAATGAAGTTCTCCGTTCTTGATGTCAGTCATGTGTCCAACCACCATGCCCGCAAGATCGTCCAACTTACCTGCACGCTTGAGTTGTGTCATCATTCGATCAACCTTATAATAATATTCGTCAACCTCTTCGATAACGAGGATCTTTCCTTCAGTATCGATCTCCGTACTTGTTGCAAGCGAGTCGACTATAAGCGATAGATTTCCGCCAACGACAAATGCAGAGGAACTACCGAATCGGTTAAATGAACTGACCGGGGCATGTAATACTGTCAAGCCATCAAACAAAAGTTTTCTTAATGATTCAACGGATGAAACCGAGTCGACTTTTGAGAATAATACCGGCATTGTCCCATGAATGCTTTGAAAGCCAGCCTTCAATAGCAACAAATGAATACTGGTGATGTCGCTGAATCCAACCAGCCACTTGGGATTTTCAGCAAAGCGTTCCAGCCTCAAATTGTCGATAATTCGCGTTGAGCCGTATCCACCTCTTGCACAGATAATGGCGGCAATGGTCGAATCTTCAAGCATTGACTGTAGATCGTGCTTCCGATTGACATCGGTAGAGGACAAATAAGAATGGTCGCCATGGAAAACATTTTTTCCAATCACCACCTGAAGACCCCATGATTGAAGGATCTCGATTGCCCGGCTCAGAATAGCCTGGTCGATCTTGCGGGCGGGTGCAACGATGCCGACCGTATCTCCTGGAGACAAAAGTTTTGGAGCTGTGAACAACGCTTGGAAATTTGACCAAAATAAAAAAGCCTTCCCGTTTTTGCAGGAAGGCCTCTCGAAAATTCTTTCAATTATTTGGGCTGCTGAGCGGTCGGAGCGGGCTTCGGAGTGACCCCCATTTTTTTCAATACGAGATCAGACACGTTCATTTTTTCGTCCGCAAACAGAATCACGTCCAATCCACCAATTTGCGAGTTAAGCACGTATGCAAAACCATTTTCATTAGCGACATCTTCGATCGCCTTGGAAATTTTTTTGTACACCGGATCCATCAGTGTCGCCTGCTTGTTCTGAATGGTGGTTTGAGCATCCTGCTGAAGTTTGTCGAGATTCTCCTGCATTTGACGCAGTTCACGCTCGGTATTCTGGCGCACGGCCTCCAGCATGGTGTTCATATTGGCATTGTAATCAGCCAGCTTCTTCTGAAACTCCTGGCCCTTGGTTTGAATTTGGTTTTGAAGCATAGTTTGAGTGGACTTCATTTCTGTTTCAACCTGCTTGAATTCTGGCATCTGGCTGAAAATATAATCCACATCGGCAAAACCGATTTTGGTTGCTGGTGAGGTTTGCGCATAAGCCGCAGAAAGTCCCAGGCTCAGCACAAAAAGTGTAACTAGTTTTCTCATCGGAGTTTTTAGTAAGTTAATTATTTAATCTTGTCGTTCGGGTCGCCCAACCCCAACTCTTCCAAAACAAAATCGGTATAGTCATAGCGCGGGTCCGTGTAAATCATCACAAGTTCGCCTGCTTTATCGAACACGATGGCAAGATTGTTTTGCTTTGCCACCTTATCCACCGCGTCCCAGACTTTGTCCTGAATGGGTTTGATCAACTCCTGTTTTTTCAAAAAAAAGAGTCCGCCAAAACCAAACACCTTCTTTTGATATTCCTTCATTTCAGCCTCTTTTTTTTGAATGGCTGAAGTCCTTTCCTTTCTCATCTCTTCGGTCAAGAGTACTTGCTCGGCCTGGAGAGCGCTATACATACCCTCGATCTTTTTGGCCATGTCTTGCACTTCCTTTTCCCAAGCGGCCGACAGCTGGTCGATTTCTTCCTGAGCCTTCTTGTAGTCGGGCATCTTATTCAGAACGAAATCGGTGTCGATGTAACCGAACCTCTGTCCGTGTCCAAAATTCAGGCCGAAAATGAGAAAAAATATTGGAATTAGGGAAATCCGCATAATTATCTGATTTGCTGACCGATCGTGAAGTGGAATTGTGACCCACTTCGCTGAGTCGCTCCGGGCAGGGTATCAAACCCGTAGGCCCAGTTCAACCCGATCAAACCGAATGCCGGCATGAAGATACGCGCTCCAAAACCTGCCGATTTGTAGAGAGTAAACGGATTAAAATCTTCGTAATTGTTCCAATTGTTGCCAGCCTCAGTGAATGCAAAGCCATATATCGTGGCCGCATTGCCCGTAGTAACTGGATAACGAAGTTCGAGACCAAGTTTATCATACACTATACCACCCTGAATCGTACCTGGAGGCAATGAGTTGCCATAGTTATTGTATAAAGGAGGTGTGATCTTGTTGTTCTGGTATCCACGCAAGCCAATGATATCCTGACCGAGGAGGAAAGAATTGAAACCACCGGCTAGGCCATCTCCGCCAAGGAAGAATCGCTCAAAGGGACCAACGCCTGCTTTTTGCGTATAGGCACCGATAAATCCAAAGTGTGTCTTTGCCTCGAGCACGAGTTTCTTCTTGTTATCGAGTGGCAGGTAATACTTGGCGTCAAACATCCACTTATGGAACTCTACCCACTTATATTTTTGCTCCGGACTTGCAGTTTCGTAATCGATATTGCGCCAAACAGAATGCGGAGGGGTGAGGGTGAGGCTCAATGAAATGGTCGATCCCTGCGATGGATACATCACCTCATTCAAGCTGTTTCTGGCCAATGTGGTGTTGAACGTAAAGCTGTTAGCTACACCGTTAGAGAAGCCAAGGCCGGAATTCCAGTTGTCGAGAATGTAACGCAGGTACGATACGGAATTTGTCAACGTGAAATAGTTATCCGGCCATTCGAGTCTTCGGCCCAGACCGACAGTGATGCTGTGGACTTGTAACAGCGGCTTAACACTTGTTGTATCTGATGTTTGATAACCATACAATGAGCGTTGCACGGAGCTGTTCAAACTCACACTGAATGAATGTGGTTTATGTCCACCAAGCCATGGTTCGGTGAACGAAAAACTATAGCTCTGATATTGGCGACCATTCGCCTGCATTCTTACTTGAAGACGCTGACCATCGCCAACAGGTAATGGTTTCCACTCGTGAATTTTCGGTACGTTGCGCAGTGAAAAATTGTTGAACGTCACACCGAGGGTTCCCACAAACCCATAATATCCTCCCCATCCACCAGAAAGCTCGATCTGATCGTTCGATTGCTCTTCAACTTTCCAATCAATGTCAACTGTTCCTTTTGCAGGATTGGGGACAAGGTTAGGAGTAACTTTGTCGGGCGCGAAGTAGCCGAGCTGCGACAAACTCTGTTGGGTTCGAATGATGTCTGAACGCCTGAACTTGACGCCAGGTATTGTGCTTAGCTCTCTGCGGATAACATGGTCACTTGTTCGCTCATTTCCAGTAATAGTAACTTCATTGATTGTAGCTTGTTCACCCTCGTGGACCCTGAACTCCACATCGATTGAGTCTCCTGCCACAGCAACTTCCACCGGGTCGACCGAAAAGAACAAGTAACCATCGTCCATATAAAGACCGTTGATGTCTGTTCCTTTGGGATTGAACGTAAGCTTGCGGTTGAGCAGGTCTTTGTTGTACACATCTCCCTTTGAAATTCCGAGAACCGCACCAAGCTGACGATCGGTGTAAAGGTAATTTCCGGTCCAGATCAAATTTCGGAAATAGTATTTGGGTCCCTCGTTCACCTTGAAATCGATGTTGATGCTTCGGTTATTAAAGGCGTAAATCGAGTCACTTACAATTTCAGCATCGCGATAACCTTTTGAATTGTAATAGTCGATGATGTGCTGTTTATCATCCTCATAGTCGGTCTTGATGAACTTGGAACTCGCAAAGACATTGAGCTTCACATTGTCGTTGAGAAATTGCTTGACGTCACGCCAACTTTTCGTTTCTCCGGGGCGGAAATACTTTCCAGGAGAACCAAAAATCTCCGAGAGAATGGTCCGATGTAGGATGAACCGAGGATGCTCCTTTGTTTTTTTCATTCTGCGTTTGAGCAATCCGTCATCAATATCATCATTACCATTGAATGTGATGGCGTTGATCTTGACTTTTGATTTCGGATTGATTGCTATCCTCAGCTTAATACCGTCTTGATTGACTGTGTCTTTTTCCTGCAGGATCTTCACTTCGGTATTCAGAAATCCTTTCTTGACAAAATACTTTTTCACAGCCAACTCTGTGTTTCGGACCATGGCGTCATTCACAATTTTTCCTCGGATGAGATTGAGATCTTCTTTCAGGCCAGACTCCTGCGCTTTGGTGATCCCGGTGAAATAAAAAGTTGTGAGTCGCGATCTTTCGGCAAGCACAATGCTGAGGTACACATTGGTTCCTTCGATCCTTGAAACTTCAATCGATACATCACCCACAAGGCCATACTTCCAGATCTTCCGAATGGCGCCCGAAATGGCATCACCCGGTATTTTCACCTTGTCTCCTACTTTCAATCCTGAAATCGAGATCATGGCGTTCTTATCCAACACACTTAGACCAGTAACTTCTATTCCCGCAATGGTATATTCAGCCGGATTGGCATAATTAAGTGCGTTTTCGGTTTGCGTGGACGTGCTGCGATCACGCCTGCGAATCTGTGCCAGGGTGTCGAACGCGACTAAAAGAATTAACGCAAGTAGTAGACTTTTTTTCATCCCGTGACCGTATTCAATTGTTCACTTGTTTTACCGAACCTCCGTTCGCGTTGCTGATAAGACCATATTGCTTCGTACAAATGCTCTTTTCTAAAGTCCGGCCAAAGGGTGGGTGTAATGAATAGTTCTGTATAGGCAATCTGCCAAAGCAAAAAATTACTCACCCTGAGCTCTCCGCTGGTTCTGATTAAGAGCTCCGGGTCTGGGATGCCTGAAGTTTTCAAATAGTTTTCGAAACTGCTTTCATTTATATTTTCAGCTTTCAGCTTTCCCGATTTTACATCTTCGGCAAGCTGCTTAGCCGCTTGCACGATTTCCCAACGTCCACTGTAGCTGAGGGCGAGAATAAGCGTTAGACCCTCGTTTTTCTTAGTTTGGTCTATCGCCCATGCGAGATTATTCTGGCATTCTTGCGGAAGATGCGAGGTGTCGCCAATGGTTTTGAGCTTGACCTGATTCTCCATAAGGGTGCCGATTTCCT
>CBHROW010000102.1:0-15557 GCA_966080355.1 uncultured Chryseosolibacter sp. | reverse complement strand
ATCGAAGTGATCGCGTTAAAAGTTCTGATGAATTTTCCCCGGACAGTAGTAGCTTTTAGCTTTAAGCTTTTTCGGGTCCTTCGGAAAACATCAGGACCTTCGGCTTTCGGGCTTACTCATGGTATGCTTTCTCCCCGGCACGGATCGCTACATTCAAATGATTCTCCTGTGGCGGAAGCGGGCAGGAGTAGGAATCGATGTAAGCACAATATGGATTGTAGGCTTTATTGAAATCAAGCACGATAGTCTGACTGCCCGGCACTTTGTTGATGTCGAGGTAGCGGCCTGCTCCATAGGTTTCGGTGCCACTTGTTGCGTCTGTGAAGGCGAGGAAAAGTTTACCGCGTGCCGGACCGATTCCAATCACCTCATAAATGATCAGACGGTTATGAAACTGATCGAGATCGAACTCTGCCCAGGCATATTCGAGGTAAGTCTGTTCTTTGCCATCGCTCGTTGTTAAAACGACCGGCTTTTTGTTGTCAACGGGTTTTAGATCAGCGATGATGCGATATTTCGAATTGGCAGGAAAATAATGCAGGCCTTTGAAATCTTCTTTCTGACTGGCGAAAGGTGATTCATTGGAACTACGCATGAACCGGTCTCTGTTTTCGCGCTCTTTGTTGATCTCGTCAACAAGGCTTGTGTCGGATTGCCCTCCGTAAAATGAATACATCGCTATGATCACAACAACGATGACTGTAAGTAAAAGGATGATGTTTCTGGCTTTCATTGCTATCTGCGAGAAAAGTCGGGACGCTGCGACTCCAGGTGTTGGCTTTCCCACTGCAAGATAGAATCTCTTTCGTTGAAATATAAGCGGAAAAAATAAGGAACACTGTTATCGATCAGGGTGCCAGGCCCGTTGGCCAGCACGCAGATGCCGATCCTGTTTTTTCGGTTGATGGCAAGTTCGCTGCGATAGCCGTTCACATAACCTCCGTGATAGAGTAACGTGTCATTCTTGAAATTGAGTACGCGCCAACCCAGCGCATAGTAAGATTTCGCAGGTTCAATCCATCTTCTGAAATTCCGATTCTTCGATTGAGCGCGAATGGCAGGTTGGTAAATTTCTTCAAGCGTTTCTGACCTGATAAAGTCAGTCTTTCCTCCAAGCAAGATCTTCAGTAGCTGAGCCATGTCGGAGATGCTGGCATTGACCCCACCGGCCGGAGCCACGTTGTAGTACGTGTTGTTGATAGATGTAGTACGCCACCCTTTACGCCAAAGCAAGTGAGGTCGGGCAACGTTAGGATTCATCAGCATGTCATCATAGCTGATGGAGGCGTCTTTCATATTCAATGGGGTAAAGATGCGTTCCTGCATCAGTTGTTGATAGGATTTTCCTGTAGCTGCTTTTATGACTTCACCGATAATGCTGTAGGCAACGTTTTGATAACTGTAGATCTCGCCAGGCTTGCCGATCAGGTTCACATCGGCAAGAAGGCTGATCATGGTTTTCAGATCCATGCCTTCTTCCACCATGTTCGTGTACGTGTGGTATGGCAGACCGGTAGTATGCGACAACACGTTGCGGATCGTAAGTGATCTTGTGCTCTCTTCCGATTTTAATTTGAAATCAGGAAGGTATTTAACGATAGGATCATCCCAATTTAAAATGCCATCTTCAACGAGAAGGCCTGTTAGGATCGGGGCGAAACATTTGGAAACGGAAGCAAGACGAAAAACAGAATGAATATCGATAGAGTCTTTGCGACCAACCTGGCGAAGGCCAATTCCCTTCATGTAAATGATGGTGGTGTCGGAAACGATCGCGATAGCAATGCCTGGAGTTTGCGTCTGATGTTGTTGCTTTCGGATATGATTCTCATAATCGCTAAGCAGGTCTTCAACAAAAGGATTAGGTTCGATGTCTTTGGGAAGTACAACAGTAACGGGCCGTGGATTATCATCCAGGGCTCGTCCGGGCGCAAGAAGCATGGCCGCAAATGCCACCAGTACCAAAACGCCAAATACGATCGTGATCTTACTTTTGCGATTGTTTTTCCGCATTTCTACAATGTTCCCTCGTCTGCAAAGCTAAAATAATTCGGCCCTGCAAAAATCACATGATCGAGTACCTGTATCTCCAGAAATTTCCCCGCTTCTTTTATTTTTTTGGTCAACTCAATATCGGGCTGACTTGGCGCAGGATTTCCGGACGGATGGTTATGGGCGAGCACAATTCCGCTCGCGAGCTCCTCTAAGGCAAGTTTGTAAATGATCTTTGGATCGGCCACTGTACCAGCAACGCCACCAAGGCTGATTTGTTGTTTTCGTACTACACGATTCGAACGGTTCAAGAGCAAAACCCAGAATTCTTCGTGAGGCAGATCGAAAAAGTAAGCGGCCATAAGATCAAAGACCTCTTTAGACCCCAGGATCTTCACCTGTTCGTGCTCTTCAGTAAGTTTTCTACGTCTGCCGAGTTCCATCGCTGCAGCAATCGTTATGGCCTTTGCTTCGCCTATGCCTTTGATCTTTACGAGTTCTTTTATGGACAGGCGCGCCAGCTGATGGAGACTGTGGTTAACGGATGCGAGCGTAAACTTGGCTAGCTCCACCGCGGTAACCTTACTTGTGCCCGTGCCTATGAGTATAGCAATGAGTTCTGCATCCGTCAATGATGCAGCACCTTTTTGCATAAACTTCTCGCGTGGCCTGTCGTCTGGCGACCAGTCTTTGATATTGAGTGGCCGAGGTTCGTGGGCTTCCATGCGATTAAGGTATGGAAAGCGAAGATGTGACGTAAGACCGTGATTTAGGAGGGATTATGAGAATGTCGAACAAAGAACAAAGAATTTTGAATTTCGAATGATTAAACTCCACTTTCAATTCCTTTGTTCAACATTCAATTTCAACAAAAAAGCCCTCGTCAGTTACGACAAGGGCCTAATATTGATTAGATATTCTAAAATCTTATTTCAGGTTATTCACCATTTTAGTCAGCTTTGACTTCTGGTTGGCTGCTTTCTTCCAATGGATAATGTTCTTTTTCGCCAGCTTGTCGATCATAGAACTCACTTCCTTCAACAGAGCCTCAGCATCAGACTTCGATGTTGTGGTCTTAAGTTTTTTCACCGCAGTACGCGTGGTTTTGTGCTGATAGCGGTTTCTTACGCGTTTTGCTTCGTTTGCACGAATTCTTTTCTCTGCTGACTTATGATTTGCCATATCTTCTATTCAAAATAAGGACTGCAAAGGTAGTGCTTCTGAGTGATTTTCCAATAGCCTAGAGGAAAAAAGCTCCGTTTTGATTGTTTTAATGCGGTTTGAGTCCTTTTTTGGCCGCTCTTATCTTGCGAAGGTCTTTTATTGTGAAAATAAAGAGCATTACCAATGGTCCGCAAAATGCAAACGTAATGCTGCCAGCAATAAGATATTCCCAAATGTCCGATTTTGCTCCCATTACTGTAGAAGGGCCCTTATTGTTAATAAGAATCCGGCTCCAAAAATTCCCATCAAAGTTACTAAAAAGATTCCCATCACTGTAAACGAATCCGCGCCTCGTTCGGTATACAAGGTAATAGTTCCACCTCCCACCGTTAAAATTCCTAGACCAAGCATTTTCACCATCTCAGTGTTGAACTTAATTTTTTCCTTGTCCTTATCGTCTTCCGAAAGAGCCATACCGATATGATGGCAAAGTATGCAGAATGTTCATTTCTCGAAATATCCTGAAAACAGTGATTACTGGGCAGAAATACTACCTTCAAAAAGCAGGTTCACATGCGGATCCAGTATCAATCTTGTTGGTTTCGAAGACACAGGCATCTCAATTACCTGCGACTCTTTATTAATGATAACAGACCGAACGGCAGGAATATAGCCTCCTTCGGAAAAAAAGCCGATTTCAAGCGGGAAATCAAAGATCTGCGTTTTTTGCGTCTGCTTGACATTCAACACAACCACTTTTTTCGATTCGTCAAAGCTCCATTTGCCTTCAATGACCGGATGGCCAGCTTTATAAAGCCACTGCTGAAAAAAGCCACTGAGATCCTGGCCGGATGCAGTTTCCATCGATCGCTGAAAATCAGCCGTGAGCGCGTTGAGGTTCTGAAATTTCCGATAGTAATCCTGGATGCCTTTCCAGAATGCATCATCGCCAATTTTTCTGCGGAGCATGTGCAGCACCCATCCACCCTTCTGGTAAGAATTAGCATCGAGCAGTTTCATCGGGTCTGTCTCGATCGTGTTGATGATCGGTGTTGGCGATTTCTTAAAGTAGCTGATCACTTGAGCGCGATCATTTATCATTTCTTCCTGTCGCTTGTCATCGCCATGTGCGAACTCCATGAAGAGAATTGCGAAGTAGGTGGCAAACCCCTCGCTAAGCCACACGTGTGCCCAATCTTTTTCAGAAGCTGAATCGCCAAACCACTGGTGGGCGATTTCATGGGCGAGCAGGCCTTCATGATCGCGCTTGCCGGTTACCGATTTTTCGAAATAGAAAATCGCACTGGCATTTTCAAGTCCACCGAAAGTTGTTTTCGATTGAACGTTCGCAAGTTTCTTGTATGAATACGGCCCAACATGATTGTGGAAGAAATCGAGTATCCTCACAGCCAGCGCGTAATCATAGAATCCTTCTTTTGCATTTTGCGGATAGACCCACGACTCAATGGGAATTCCGTTCACAATACCAGCCTGCTGTACTGCGAAACGCGCAACACCAATCACCATCACCTTGGTGGAGATGTCTGCCTCCTCTTTATATCGTGTTAGCTTCTGCGATTTGTTCAGGTAAGTTTCTTCTACGCGAAATCCATTTGCCACAACATCGTAGTGAACCGGTGCAACGATCGCCCAATCGACCGAGGCTTTGTCTGCAGGATGGTCGATGATTGGAAGCCAGTTGCGTCCGCGATTGGGCCAATTGTCTGCGAAGAAGGTACGGTCGCCAAAAAGGTTTTTCGAGATGATTAACCCATCGGCCGGAACCCCTGAGTAATAGACAGCGAAGGCGAATTGTTCTCCGGCATTAAGAAGAACAGGTGATGTGATTTTCAGTTTGTTTCCTTGATGTGAGAATTTTGCGGCAACGCCTTTCACTTTCACATCACTCACCTCCATACCCTTTCCATTACTTTTTCCGATCAGGTCGAGCTGAAATTCTGAAGTTGATTTTTTTGCCGATGCAACGATGTCTGCAGTACCCACAATTCGATCTGTGGAATCGTTCAATTCAATTCTGAAGCTGTAGTTTTTGATATCGATAAATTCAGAAGGAGCGGGCTGACTTTGTGCATACCCTGAGAATGGTAAAAGCAGCAAGAAAAATCGGAAGATCTTCATGGGGAAAATTTATTTAAGGTAAATTAATCGGAAGTGAAAATTACATTCAAAACAATTTACCTGATCGGAGTTCTGACCTTAAGTTCGGGATTTAACTGGGGGTTCTTCGGTCACCAGCAGATCAACAGGCTTTCGGTGTTCACGCTTCCTCCGGAAATGATCGGCTTCTACAAGAAAAATATTGACTACATCACGGAGGCAGCAGTCAATCCTGATAAGCGGAGATACGCTGTAGTAGATGAAGCACCACGTCACTATATCGATCTCGATCACTATGGCGACAGTTCACTCTTCACCATGCCACGTTATTGGAATGACGCGGTGCAGCAATTCGGTGAGGACACGTTGAAGGCTTATGGAATTGTTCCCTGGCACATTCAACGGATGTTCCTGCGACTGCGCGATGCGTTCATGCTGAAAGATCCCCAGCAAATTCTAAAGGTATCTGCAGAACTTGGTCATTATGTTGCCGATGCGCATGTGCCGTTGCATACCACTGAAAACTACAACGGACAGCTTACAGGTCAGGAGGGCATTCATGGATTCTGGGAATCGCGTTTGCCGGAATTGTTCTCACATGACTATGATTTTTTTGTAGGGAAGGCTGAGTACATTCATAACACACAGCTCGAGGCATGGAGGGCTGTTGAGTCTGCACATATTGCACTTGACAGTGTACTTTCATTGGAAAAGGATATCTCTCACCGGTTTGGCGAAAAACGATTTGCGTTTGAAACAAAAGGCAAAACTACCGTGCGCACGTTCTCGAAAGAATATGCGAAGGCTTATCACCACGCGCTGCATGGGATGGTGGAACGGCAGATGCGCCTTTGCGTACAGCGAATCGGCAGTTTTTGGTTTACTGCCTGGGTCGATGCCGGCCAGCCGGATATCCGCAAGCTCATCGATTACAGACCATCGGAGCAAGATATGGCGAAAAACAAAGCTGAGCTCGAAGCATGGAAAGTTCAACAGTTCCAGGTTCGCAACCACGAGAATTGATTGAAGGGAAATTTGTAATTTAGATATTCATGAAATGCGCTGCGAAAATGTACATTCGCAGACTGATCAATTACTATGTGGCGTTGGGTTTTTCTATTTATTCTTTCCGCAACAGCGGGGCAACTTCATGCCCAGGATTTTCTCACGGTAGACGATCATGTCGATGAACGCGTGTTGATGCCTTATGAACTTCAGATCCTCATCGACTCCACGAATTCAATTCCATTTTCAGAAATATCTACTCCGGGATACGCCTCTCAATTTGCGAGAAATGAAAACTATCTGAACACGGATTTCCGCGAGAATACTTCATACTGGATCCGGATTCCGGTTCGACACGCTCCTTATTCAAAAAGGATATGGTTGCTTGAATTCTATGATCAGACCATTGATCATTTGAACGCTTATGTGCCACAGCAGGATGGCACCTATCAAAGGATCATGATGGGCGATCAGCAGCCGTTTTCGCAACGCATGTTTCGCCACAAGAACTATGAGATCGCGTTGAAGATGCCTGCAGACTCGGTGGTCAATTACTATTTCCATGTAAGGTCGCACGAGTTTGCTGATCTGCGCGTGGCGCTGCGCTCGGTAAACCGGTTTGTGTTCTATGCGCTGAACGAGTATTTCCTTTTCGGAACGTTCTACGGCATGATCATCATTATTGCACTCTATAATTTTCTCGTGTTTCTGGCCATTCGGGAGATCAAAAATGTGTACTACATCATGTACATCCTCAGTGTGGCGGCATATGCGATGAGTTATGACGGGATCGGGTTTCAATATTTATGGCCGAACCACCCGGAGTGGAATAATTATGCAGTTGGCTTTACGCTCTATGCAGTAATTCTTTGGGGATTGATATTTACGCGAAGGTTCCTTGTTACACGAGCCAACGCACCCCGGCTGGATCGCGCATTGAAAGGCATGATCATTGCGCGTTCCGTTTTTTTTATCGTGGAGGTTTTTCTTTTCCCACATCTGCTTACGTTGCGTACCATCGAGATCATTCCATTATCGCTGATTTTCTTCACAGGTATTACCGTATGGAACAGCGGATACCGGCCTGCGCGTTTTTTCGTGATTGCATATGGAATTTTATTCACCGGTTTTTTTATCCGCACACTGGTTTATTTCAACGTGCTGCCATTCACTACATCGCTTCATTACAGCCTCCACTTCAGCTTCGTGTTGGAAATGCTATTCCTGACATTCGCGCTCGGTGATCGCATCCGTATTCTGAAAAATATGCGTGATCGCGCTTTGAAACGCATCATTCATCAACATGAAGTCAACATGCGCCTGAAAGATAAGGTAACTCGCGAACTGGAAGAGAAAGTAGCGGAGCGAACGATCGAGCTCAATCGTAAAAACGAACAACTTGAAGAAACCAACCGGAAGATCGCGTCTCAATCATACGAGATCAACCAGATCAATTCTTTGCTCGACCTCGACAATTGGAAGCTGAAGAACAGTATAAAGGAAGTGCTGAACGAGCGGCTGTTAGAAAAAACAATGGACTACAAGCAGTTTCAAACGCTTTATCCCGATAGCCTCGCATGTTATCGGTTCCTTGAAACGCTGAAATGGCCTTCTAGCGATGATTTCAAGTGCAGAAAGTGCGATAATGAGAAATATTTTGAAGGCGTGCATAAGTTCTCCCGCAGGTGTACGCGCTGTGGATATAATGAATCGATCACTGCTTTTACCATTTTTCACAGTATCAAGTTTCCGATTGAAAAAGCTTTTTACGTTGCTTACTTGACCGTTACTGGAAAAAAAGATCATACGCTGGAGAAGCTCGCACACGACCTTGAATTGCGTGTGAATACCGTCTGGGGCTTCAAGCATAAAGTGACGGAACGAATTCAAGAGCTTGAAAAACACGGTAAAAAACCCCTGGTCACACGGTGGGAAGACGTGATCTTATTCCATGAGAATACCCCAAATCGCGCTAGCTCTAAAATCCCGAAAATTCAAAAATCGGAGGCGTAAGGTCCGTGTTTTTTATCTGAAATGGTTTGTTGGGTGATCCGGTCAAAACCCCAAGAAATCGTTTGAAATCAATGTTTTTTATCTGGGAAATTTCGGTGTGCTAAAAACAACGTGCCATCCTGAAAATTCAATGATTTCCCGAAAATTATTCCCTCCGGAGCTTGACTCTCTATAATTTAATCTAAAAGAACTCCGCCAAGAGGATCTGAAAACAACGCGCTTAGACTATGAGGACACTTTTTACCTGCCTGACTTTCATCATGTTACCCTATCTCGCCTTGGCACAGAACCGCACGGTTACCGGCACTGTAACTTCCGCAGAAGATAGTCAACCACTGCCGGGCGTCAGTGTGGTGATCAAAGGAACGACCCGCGGGACTGTTACCGACATCGATGGTAACTTCTCCATTGAATTAGGACAGGGTGAGAACCAACTCGACTTTTCTTATGTCGGCTACCTGACTCAAACCGTGTTGGTTGACCAGCAAACACGACTCAATGTTGTGCTGGCTGAAGATGCCAAGCTTTTGGAAGAAGTTGTTGTAGTGGGCTACGGTATCCAAAAGAAAACAGACATTACCGGGGCAACCGGGAGCGTGGGAGGAGCGGAGTTGTCTAAACAACCCGTGCTTACCGCCACGCAAGCAATGCAAGGTAAAGTGGCAGGAGTTCAGATCATCAGCAGTGGCCAACCTGGTACTTCGCCTCAAATTCGGGTGCGCGGTGTAGGCACCGCAATCTCGGGTCAAAATGCGTTATATGTTGTCGATGGTGTGTTAACGGACGACATATCTAACATCAACACAGCAGATATCGTTGACATGAGCATCTTGAAAGACGCGAGTGCTGCAGCTATCTACGGATCGCGCGGTGCCAACGGAGTAGTAATCATCACAACAAAAAAAGGAGCGGAGGGGAATCTCAAGATCAACTACAACAACAACATCGGGATTCGTCAGGCTGCGAACCTGGTGAAGATGGCCAATGCGGAGGAATACTCGAATTATGTTCAGGCAGCAACTGGTCAGGCACCTCCGTCCACCGGCTATGATACCGACTGGTATGATGTGATCCTGAGAAATGCGTGGGAGCAGTCGCACAATCTTTCATTATCCGGAGGTACAGACAAAGCAACCCATTTGCTCAACATCGGCTATCTGAAAGATCAGGGCATAGTATTGCACAATGATTTTACGCGCATCACGGCAAGACTCAATGAAGAATATAAAATAAGCAAGGCACTCAAGTTCGGTTTTCAATCATCGTATGGAAACAGTGTGAACCAAAATGGGTTTGGAAATGTGAATATCGATGCGTTCGGTAACATTGGTGGCGTTTACAATGATGCTTATCGTGCCGCACCGATCATCGCTTCAAAAGTCGATGGACGATATGGAAATACCTCAGGTTATCAAAACGTTGGCAATCCACTTCTCGACATCAGTAATAACGACATCAAAGTCAAAGAGAACCGCCTGCAGGGATCCTCTTACCTCGAGCTCAAACCTGTCGAATGGCTGACCCTTCGAACATCGATCGGTGCAGATTGGAGAAACTCATTGAATCGCGGATACTTTTATGAATTCGATGCTGACGAAGTAACATTCCTCGTAGCGGGTGGTAATCAACGAAGTGCACAAAGCAGCTTGTATGTGCAGGAAAGTCAATCGTTCAGGTATGTTTGGGACAACACTGCCACCTTCAGCAAACAATTTGATAAACATGATTTCACGCTATTGGTGGGAACCACTGCGGAAAAATTCAACTATCATGTTGTAGCTGCAAATCGCAATGACGTTCCTGCTGATCCGGATCTGTGGTACATCAGCGTGGGTGACGCCAACACTTCACAGAACTCAGGCGATGGTGATGCATGGGCGAGGAACTCATACCTCGGAAGATTGAACTATGCCTTCAATGAAAAATACCTGCTGACTGCAACGATGCGTGTAGATGGAAGCTCGAGACTCCCGTTGGAAAACCGGTGGCAATCTTATCCATCGTTTGGAGTGGGGTGGATACTGAGCCGAGAAGGATTCATGCAATCGCAAAATCTTTTTGACTTTCTGAAGTTGCGCGGATCGTATGGAAAGGTCGGCAATGATCAGATCCCCACCGATGCGTATACCCGTATCGTTGCGAGGAACAAAGCTTATCCATTTTCAGGAAGCGCGGCCGGTTCGACCAATGGCTCCCAGATCAATGTGATCGTTGATCCACACATCAAATGGGAAAATACCAAAGAGTATGATGCAGCCGTTGAATTCGGAGCATTTGAATCGAAGTTGACGGGTGAGGTGAATTATTATAACAAGAAAGTAGAGAACGCATTGTTCCCGGTACCGATCCCCAGAACGGTTGGCGATGTTGATGCGACTGTGATCACCAATGTTGGATCGATCCAGAACCGCGGCATTGAGGTCTTGCTCAATTGGAAAAAACAGGTAAGTGATAATTTTTCTTATTCCATCGGAGGCAATGCCACATTTAATCACAACGAGGTTCTCGCGCTGAACGGTGGACAAGCTGTATTGGGTGGGTCAATTGGTGCAGCGCAGGGTTTTACAACAATAACGGAAAATGGACATCCGGTAGGAAGTTTTTGGGTTTTGGAAACCAATGGAATTTTTAATTCAACTTCGGAAGTAAACGCTTATCGAAGTAATGAGGGGACCCTGATCCAACCGACAGCAAAAGCGGGCGACTGGCGTTATGTCGATCAAAATGGCGATGGAAAGATCGATGATCAGGACCGAATCTATTCCGGATCATATCAACCGGTGGCATACTTCGGTTTGAACGGATCAGCAAACTATAAGCATTGGGATTTCAGTATTGCATTCTATGGCAATGTTGGCAACCAGGTTTACAATGGGAAACGCGCAGTTCGCGTGGCCGGTAAGGATAACATTGAACGTGACGTGGTGTACAATCGCTGGACCAGCGGTGGGCAGTCGCAAAAACATCCTGCGGCAAACACCGGTAATCAACTCGCGTCAAGTTACTACGTTGAGTCAGGTTCGTTTGTACGTATTAACAATCTTACCGTAGGCTACACATTTCCGGTTGAAAAGCTAAGTCGTTTCAAGATCACAAACCTGAGGGTGTTTGCAACTTCTCAGAACGTTTTCACGCTCAAAAAATACAGCGGCTTTACGGCCGAATTACCAGGTGGTGTACTCAACTCAGGAATCGAGTTGAGTACGTATCCGACTACGCGCACGATTGCCGCAGGACTTAATATTGGTTTTTAACGCGAGACTTTATAAATGATGAAAATGAAAGCGAACATATCGATGAGGATGCTGGCGATGATCGCTGCGCTGACTTTTGCTTCTCAATCGTGTTCAGATGATTTTCTCGATGTACCTGTGCAGGGAGGCGTGACGACAGAATCTGATCCGGGCCTGGCACAAGATCTTGTCACCGGAGTTTATGCGAGCTTGCTTCAGGGTGATTCGTGGGGTAACGGTGATGTACATGGTTTTGCATTTCTAAGCGTGACCAGCATCATGTCTGATGACGCTGATAAAGGCAGCACCGCCAGCGACCAGGAAGTTCCGGTGGGCGACATGGATAACTTTACGCTTACATCCACAAATAAATTTGCAGAGTCGTTGTGGAGCGGACATTACAATGCTATTGGTGCCGCGAACCAGGCACTTCAGGCGCTTGAAACCGCGGCTATCGATGCAGATCTAAAGGATGAGCTCCGCGGTGAAGTTCGTTTCTTGCGCGGCTATTTGTATTTCAACCTTGTTCGAATGTATGGCGGTGTTCCACTGGTTCTCCGCGTACCCGTTGACGCAGCCGATGCAAATGCAGACCCCGCATTTCAAACCCGCGCATCTGTCGATGAAATTTACGCCAGCATTATCGAAGATCTCAAATATGCATCGCGTACCCTTCCTCTGAAAAGTGCAGCTGCCACCGGTCACGCGACAAAAGGCGCTGCGCAAAGTCTTCTTGCAAAAGTTTTCATGTACCGCAAGGACTGGCCGAACAGCTTTGTATATGCCGACAGTGTGGTCAATTCAGGTCAGTATTCACTCGTAGCCGACTATGCCACGTTATGGCGCCAGGCCGGTGACAACAGTGTGGAGTCGATCTTCGAAGTACAGACAGGTCAATTCAATAATGCGAACCTAAAGATTGATAACTACACCGTGTCGCAGGGCGTGCGGGTAGGTGGTGCAGGTGGCTGGGATGACCTTGGCTGGGGATTCAACGATCCCACTCCAACTTTGATTGCCGCTTACGAACCGGCTGATGTGCGAAAAGATGCAACCATAATTTTCATCGATAACTCAGGTACTCATGTGGGCACAAGATTATGGGATGGGTTCCGTGTACCTTCGAAAGACTCGGTGCAGAATTTATACTATAACTACAAAGCGTATACCAGCAAGGCGCAAGAGAAGTTTGCGAACAAAGAAGATAAAGATCGGCCCAAGAATATCAAGATTATGCGCTATGCCGAGCTGCTTCTCATTTATGCTGAAGCGGCCTTACATGTTAATCAGGGTGATCCGGCAGCGAAAGTGAATTTGGTGCGCGAACGTGCGCATCTTCCGGGCAAAGGAGCAGTTACGATTGATGATGTATGGCAAGAACGACATGTTGAATTGGCTATGGAACACGATCGCTTCTGGGACATAGTACGTCAGGGCCGCGCGGCACAGATTCTTCACGCAGCAGGGAAAACAAACTTTACCGAAGGCGTGCATGAACTTCTGCCAATTCCCAACTCGCAAATTTTGCTGAGCGCGAACAAGCTCACACAGAATTTTGGATACTAACGAACTTCACTTAAACTTTTTTATTCAATAACCTTAAGTAAAAACCAAAGATGAAACACACAATTAAACTTTTAGCCGCAGGCCTTGTAGCTGCTACAGCCGTGGCATTCTCTTCATGTGATGATGACGAGAGCTTGCCGAAGATTGACGGATACAACAACTCGAACGAAGTTGCGAAAGACAACCTTGTTGCACACTGGACATTCGACAACACCAACAATGAAGTGATTTCAAGTACCGCGCCAAGCAATACCTTCGGAACAGTTGGATTCACTGATGGCCAGATTGGAAAGGCGCTTCAACTTACCAAAGGAGCGCTTGTGTACCCTACGATCACCGCGATCAACTCAGCAAATGCTTTGAACAACTTCACCGTCAGCATGTGGGTTAATGTTGCAAACAAAAAGAGAACTGCTGATGACGGATTCACTACATTCTTTTCGCTTGCTCCTACTGGCGTGAGTGATGTTTGGGGTGATATCGTTGCTGGAGCGGAAACCGGATGGCACCTGCCTTCTTCAGACACGCTGGTGCTGAAGGGCTTGTTGAATACACACAGACCGGGTGGTGGAAACAGCCTCCAGGACAACGTTGCTGTAAAAAATGGAACAAAGGGCGCAGACTTTTTAGGCGCTAAAGAATGGGCTCATTTCGTATTGAGCTGGAATTCAACTGAAGGTAATTTCTACCTGTATGCAAATGGCGAAGATGTTGGTGGCTATACTGCCAGAGGTGCGACTCCTTCGGAGGTTGGTCCACTTATCATGGCAGTTCCTGTTCAGGCAATTTTTGGTAGCAACCCGAACAGCGAGATCGGATTTTCAGCTGCAGGCGCTCGTCCAAGCTGGAACCCGATGGCTAACGCGATGATCGATGATGTAAGGATCTACAATGGAAATCTTACGCTGGCAGAGATCGCTGCGTTGTACAACCTCGGTGTTGCAGGAAGATAAATCGGAGGGTTAGTTTATACAGAGGGTGCAACGTGAGCACCCTCTTTTTTTCTCAAATGATTTGATGAAACGTGCACTATTGTTTTTTTTGATCTTCATTTCTGTCGTTATCCCATCATGCGACAACAACGATGACGCTGCACCGGCCGGGCCTAAGAATTTTACTTTAAAGACTTTTTCGGTCGATGGGCGCGATCAGGATTTCAGGAATTCTAACGTGTCTGTAAACCCAACCATTACACTGACATTTTCAGAGCCAATCGATCACGTGTCAGCCATGGAAAAAATTATCCTGAGTCATCCGAGCGGTGACATTCCACTGGTGTTGACGTTTTCAAACAGCGACAGCATTGTTGAAGCTAAGCCGAGTCAACAACTCCGTTACCTGGCGGCATATACGTTGAGTGTTCCCAATGATCTCAAATCAAAGACAAAGAAAAATTTTGGAAGTGATGCCCTGATCAAAATCATTACCACGATCGACCCTGCAGACAAGTTTCCGCAGCTATCGGATGCTGCGCTTCTCGATACGGTGCAAAAAAGAACATTCAAATACTTTTGGGATTTTGGTCACCCCGCCTCAGGAATGGCGCGCGAGCGAAATACCTCAGGCGATATCGTTACAACCGGAGGATCTGGGTTCGGAGTGATGGCACTGATCGTTGGTATCGAGCGGAATTTTATCACACGAACTCAAGGTATTCAACGCCTCGACAAGATTGTTCATTTCCTCGAAACAGCAGATCGGTTTCACGGTGCGTGGTCGCACTGGATCAATGGTGCCACGGGTAAAGTTGTTCCGTTCAGTTCAAACGACAATGGTGGTGATCTGGTTGAGACGGCATTCATGATCGAAGGTCTGCTTACCTGGCGTCAATACCTCAATCCTGCAGATGCAACGGAGAAAGCGTTGATCGATCGCATCAATGCATTGTGGGAGACTGTGGAGTGGGATTGGTACACGCAAGGTGGGCAAAATGTGCTTTACTGGCATTGGTCGCCAGACAAGGCGTGGATCATGAATCATCAGATCCGGGGCTACAATGAGGCGCTCATTGTTTATGTGCTCGCTGGTTCATCGCCAACGCATCCGGTCAGCGCAAGTGTTTATCATGCCGGATGGGCCTCGAACGGAGGAATTAAAAATGGAAAACAATTTTACGGGATCACGCTTCCGCTCGGGTTCGATTACGGTGGACCGTTGTTCTTCACACATTATTCGTTCCTCGGTCTCGATCCACGCAATCTCAGCGATACCTATGCTGACTACTGGCAACAAAATGTCAGTCACACCAAGATCAACTATAACTATTGTGTCGATAACCCAAAAAATTACGCTGGGTATTCGAATGAAAGTTGGGGTCTCACTGCCAGTGATGATGACACAGGATATGATGCACATTCGCCAACGAACGATCGCGGTGTGATCACGCCAACGGCAGCGCTCTCATCAATGCCATACACACCCGAAGAATCTATACGCGCAATGAAATATTTCTATTACAAGCTGGGC
>CBHROW010000101.1:0-15560 GCA_966080355.1 uncultured Chryseosolibacter sp. | reverse complement strand
GAAAAAAAAGATTTGATCGAAGTGATCGGTTTGAGGTTCGGAAAACTTTCTCCGGACAGTAGCGGCTTCGGCTTTCAGCTCAAATAAAAAGAAAAAGCCACAGATGTTATCCGCGGCTTTTTGAATTTAATGGAAATTTAAGGTCTACTTGGTGAGGCCTGGTTCGCGTTTGAGGAACTCATCATATAGCAACGTCTGGCGGCTTTGCATCGGCATCTGCCAGCCCTCTATAAATACATTGCTCACCTGGGTCTTAGGCTCCAACGGATCTCCGCTACAAATAAATAATGTCGCACTCTTTCCAACCTCGATCGATCCGAGTTTATCTGCCACGCCAAAGATCTCCGCTGGAACGATTGTGATTGCTTTCAAAGCTTCCTCACGGCCCATACCATAAGCGGCAGCAAATCCTGCGTGATATGGAAGGTTGCGATAGTTCATGTTCCCATCGTCAGTTTTCAACGCCACCTTCACGCCCGCCTTCTGCATCAACCCGGGATTTTGATATGCTTTATCATAACGATCGTATTCACGAGAAGGCAGTTCAAGCACCGGACCGGCCAACACGGGAATGTTTGCCTTTGCGATCTCATCGGCAACGCGCCATCCCTCAGCCACTCCGGTCAGAATTACTTTTTTGATCTTGCGTTCTTTCACCCATTTCAACGCAGCGCGAATTTCTTTAGCACCATTCGCTTCGATCAGCAAATTCTTTTCGCCACGAACCACAGGCAACAATGCCTGCATCTCCGGATAGTACGCTCCTTTGCCTTGAGTTGCAGAATCGATCTTGTGATATTGTACTGCGCGATCCCAGATGTCGTTCAAACGTTGGATGGCTTTTTCATCAGCCTTTTTTATTTCCTCGTCCGTTCTGCGATCGAAGTTTCCCCTTTTGCCGGTGCGTGGATAAACGAGTACAACACCTTCGAATCCTGCGAACATCTGGTCGGGTGTGTAGCCATGGAGGTTGACAAGTGCGGCAGTTCCCGTGAACATATCGCCTTCCGGAACCGTGAGTGCGGTCGTCACACCACTGATGCGGTTTACAGCAATTGCAGCCGAGTTCGGATTGACAGCGATCAATGCCTTCACCTGATGAAAGAGGTCACCGATCTCGCTAGCGTCAGTTGCCTGCGCGAATATACCGAATTCAATCAAACCTATCTTCGAGCCGCTCTCGATAAAGCCGGGATAGATCCAGCTTCCTTTGCAGTCGATCACCTCAGCACCTTGAGGAACCTGAACATTCGAACCAACGGCTGTGATCTTTCCGTCCTGGATAATAACAGTGCCGTTGCTGATCACACCTTTCGTAACGGTCTCGATAGACGCATTCGTCAATGCGAAAGTGCCTTTTTTAGCTTTTGGATTTTGAGCATAACACCCGATCGCGATGATCAGCAGCGTCAGCAGAGAAATATATTTTTGTTTCATGATCGTTGTCGTTTAGTTGTTGGCGCCAAACAGGTTGTTAAAAACTTCCTCGGCTCCTTCCATACATTTTTCATGGCTTCGATCTTCAAATGCTGTGATCTCGATCGGTTGCTTAGGATCGACACTCAATCGCATGTCATCGGGGTCTTTTGCGCGATCGAATCGAACAACACCGTCTACGATCGTCACCATTGGAATAGCATAGATAGAAAGGGGGTGTTTACTGAAGACAGCGATGTCTGCTTCCTTGCCAACCTCGAGTGAACCCACGCGATTCTCAATACCTAATTGTTTAGCGGGATTGATGGTGATCAACGCAAGTGCTTCATCATCGGTAAGATTACCGTACTTCTGCGTCTTGGCTGCCTCGTGATACAGGTGGCGCATCAGTTCTCCGTCATCGGAATTTATCGAAGTAGTAACGCCATTCTTAGTGAGGATTGCTGCGTTGTAGGCAGTCGAGTAGTACACTTCAAGTTTGTAAGCCCACCAGTCGGAGAATACCGATGCCATGGCGCCTTGTGCCGCGATCTCAGGAGCGATCTTGAAGCCTTCGTTCACGTGCTGGAACACAAGCTTCTTCACGCCAAAATCCTTGCACACTTTCAACATCATCTGAAGTTCATCCGCGCGGTAGCTGTGGCAATGCACGATGATATTTCCTTTGAGAATATCGGCCAATGTTTCAAGTCTGTAATTATATGCTGGCGGAGTTCCGCGAAATCCCTTTTGCGTTTTTTGCTTGTTATAGTTGTCCCAGGCAGTCATGTATTCTTTTGCCTGCGAGAACGCCTGGCGAATGACGAACTCCACACCCATACGACTTTTCGGTACGATTCCACCACCACCATGAACGCGTGTCGGATTTTCACCAAGTGCAAACTTGATCGTGCGCGGAGCATCGGCCATACGCAAGGCATCGGGATCTTTCACACCGTAGCGAAGCTTGATCGTTTCACATTGCCCCCCGATCGCGTTGGCAGAACCATGCATGGCATGAATGGTTGTTACCCCTCCACCCAGCGCGCGATAAAGCCCGATCTGAAAAGGATTGATCGCGTCACCTACGTTTACCTCGGCTGTAACTGGGTTCGTAGCTTCGTTGATTGCATCGATACCTGCGTGAGAATGTGCATCGATAATCCCGGGCATCACAAACATGCCAGTGGCATCGATGGTCTGATGACCGGCAGGAGCCGCAAGATTTTTTCCGATTTGCGCGATCTTTCCGTTTGTAACGAGCACATCAGTCGATTCAAGCGTGCCTTTCGTTATGGTAAGAACGGTTCCACCTTTGATCAGCAAATTATTTGTGGTGTTGGTCTGAGCATAGCCACCCAGTTGTATCGCCACCAGTACGAGTATGATTAATTTTTTCATAATCTAAGAGTTTATGGTCAACGATTGGGTTCTTTCTTTCCTTCCACGTTAAATGTTCCGGTCGTCCCCACCTGTGAAGTTCCTTTGAAGGATTTTCCATCGATGGTCGCTTCAACAGACACTTTATATGATTGTCCTCCTTCCGGAACCGTGTAGCTGTATTTGAGTGATTTGCCGTTGACTTCCACAGTCTCGAGTGCAATGGCTTCTTTCAGCTTTCCTCCGGAGATCGAGCCTGAGAAATTTTTGCCTTCTTTCCTGATGGTCAAAGTCTCCTCGCTTTTGATGTCCGCCATTTGCGTTGTTACCGTCCATGTGCCGGTGATCTCTGAACCCGCGTCATTTTTGGCTGCATCTTTCGACTCGATCTTATACATTGTTCCATCCACAAATACATAACGCACTTGCGACTTCTCATTGAAATACGGTTTGTTGCTGAGCACAAGGTTCGCAATCTTTCCATTGTCGATAGAACCAAGTCGGTCGGACATGCCAAGCAGCTGCGCGGGATTTGTTGTCAGCGCTGCGAGTGCCTGATCTTCACTGAGGCCGGCTGTGATCATCCTTCGAAGATTGGCGCGGATGTCGGCAGTTTTTGCGCTCAATGTTGAAAAGCCAAAAGTCACTCCGGCTTTCTGGAATGTAGCAGCTTGCCCGGTGTATTGAGCAAGTGCGTCAGCTTTACGCTTCTCGAGTGCTTCCTTTTCGGCTTTGGTCAGCGTTGTCTCTTCTTCCTTCTTCGGCTCGGGCTTTTTGTCTTTCGCATCTTTCTTGTCATCCTTTTTATCTTCAGGAAGGTCAAGACTCAAAAATACTTTGGTACCCGATGATTTGATGTCGTTGATCGATTCCCATCCTTCTTTTACATCCGCAATAACCAACGAGAATCCGAGGTCTTGCTGGAGCGTAAGTGTGCGTTGGGTATCGAGATATCGTTCGGCTTTGAATACAACCGGAATGCGCTTGTCGATCACGGGATAAAATGCTTCCAAAACATGATCAGAAGCGGGGCGCGAAAGTCCGGTGCGGTTGGCGGCATATAGGGTCTCGTAATTTTTTGCCTGCACCGCCTGGCGATACAGTTCACGAAACTTGGCCATGACCCCGATCACTGTCGATGGATAAACGCGCTGACCGCCCTGCAACTCCGAATAAATCGCAGACTTGCTGCTCACGATCATCGCATCGGTAGTTTTGCCATTTAAAAAAACAACGGATGCGCTACCGGGCAACAT
The DNA here is from genome assembly GCA_966080355.1 of uncultured Chryseosolibacter sp. Classification (GTDB taxonomy): domain Bacteria; phylum Bacteroidota; class Bacteroidia; order Cytophagales; family Cyclobacteriaceae; genus Chryseosolibacter. Next base: position 11,508 of record CBHROW010000101.1, on the reverse strand, counting down.
CGTTCCATAAGGCACAACCTGTGCGGTGGTGAATCCCAAAGCACGAAGTTCTTCGATAGATTTATCCTGCGGACTCAACACCGAACGAACATCCTTTTCTGGCGTAATACCGGCTGCGTCAGGGGCAGGGTTGCCAGGATCTTTCGGGCGTTCGCGATTCTCATCTTTAGGTTTAGGAACGCCTACCCTCGACAGACCATCGATGAATCCCGCGTAGACGAAAAGGCTGTCACCTTTAATAATGATGGCTTCGGGTGGGATTGCGGCATTTTTGGCAACGGATTGGATGAGTCCGTCTTTAATAACAACGGTACCTTGTTCGATCTTTCTGCCAGGGCCTTGAATGACCGTAGCATTCGTGATGGCATAGGTTCGCGAGACGGGAGCAAGCTCCTTCTCCTCCTGGTTAGCCTGCTGACCAAACTGCTGAGCAAAAGCCCCGAGCGGCATACCGAGCAGCAATGAAAGTGCTAACCTTCCGAACGCTTTGCAGCGGTAGAATTTCTTCATTGGATTAGGTTTAGGTTTAACTTCTAAAATAGGTCAGATTAGCCGTGTGAAGCAAGCTTCTACACCAGTGGCAAATTGGCCATACGAGGTGCCAGTGGCTATGGCTAATGGCTGTGGCCAAGGACTAAGACCGAGTTGGCTAACGCTATTGGCTAAGGCTATGGCCTTGCGTAGGACTCACCGAGTCTACCTCGATTTGAATGACGATCCGTATCCGAAAAAACTGAATGGTCATGTTGCAAGGCTTTGGCTATTGCGATAGCTTTTGAGCAGTCACGTCTGCCCGGATTGGATGCCGAAGACACCGAAAACCGAATTTTCGACTTTCCCTTTTAGCTGCAGATTTAGTCACAGGCTGTGCATTTGCCATAGCCAACAGCTTTAGCCCATCCTGCATTTAGCCTTAGCCAATAGCCTTAGCCTCTCTCACAACTCGATACACATCTTCGACATTTCAATACAGAACGGTTTCGGAGGCTGAATCCTTTCATCATTATTGTACCGTATTACTGTGTAGAACTAAATTTTTACGACTATGAAGTGCCGAATCTTTGTTTCCTGGATGATTGCAATGCTGATGATCATAACAGCCACCTCTTCCGTGCTTGGTCAGGAAGCCACCACCTCGTCATCGCGGACTGAAAGTATTTCGGTCAGCAGCAACGATAAAACCACACGCTGGAGGACTTCAAATGGCCTGAACGACTTCAATATTGAATCGCGTGGACGCATTGAACTGACGGATGACGATAAGGACATCAAGAGTATCTCTGATGATGGCTACCTGGAGATCAATAAAACAACCTTCGGAAGCCGAAGAACAATTGTGATCGAATCGCTGGGTGGCGGCAAGATGAAGAAGGAATACTATGAGGGTCGCACGAAAATGGAATGGGATCCCGCGGGCAAGTCGTGGATGAGTGAGATCCTTCCGGAGATCGTTCGCTCTACTACGATAGGCGCGGAAAGCCGTGTTGCAAGATTTTATTCGAAAGGTGGAACGAACGCGGTGCTGAACGAAATCGGTCAGATGGAAAGCGATTATGTGAAATCGCATTACGCGAACCTGCTCATGAAGCAGAATGTGCCGGTTAAAGATTACACGGTTATCGTGAACAAACTCGCCAATGAACTGGGTTCCGATCACTACCTCTCTGAATTCCTTCGCGGAAGCCTGACCAAGTTCATGCAAAACAAAGAGGCAACATCCGCTTTTTTTGCCGCCACAAGCAAACTCGAGTCTGATCATTATAAAACGGTAGTGATCAAAGATGCGCTGAAAAATCAGATCGCTTCGCTCGACAATGTCAAGCTCATTCTCCAGGCTGCAAGCAACATGGATTCCGATCACTACATCACCGAAGTCCTCACTACTTTACTGAACCAGGATAACCTGACAGACGCCCTCGTAGCCGAGATGATCAACACAACAAAGAGCATTGAATCGGATCATTACAAAACCGTGGTACTCACTAAAGCACTGGACCAGCAAGGGTTGAGCAACAATTCATTTCAAAAAGTTATCGAGTCGGTAAAAGATATCGATTCTGATCACTACATCACACAAGTGATCAACCATCTCTTACAAAATAAGCTCACTGATCCGATGCTGACGTTGTTGCTGGACATTACGAACTCGATCGAGTCCAGTCACTATCGCTCCGAGGTGCTGAAAACGTTGCTGAAACGCCAGGAAATTACCGATGAGCAATTCAACAAATTGGTTTATGCCGTGGGGCAAATGGACAGTGATCACTACAAGATGACAGTGTTGACGGAAGCGATGATGTCGAAAAATATTACCGAAGCGAAGGTGATCAACATCATCAACTCCACCAAGGATATCGATTCCGATCACTACATCACGGAAGTTCTCGTTGCTGCCGCGCCCAAAGTGAAGAATGGTAGCCAGGCGTTAAAAGATGCATACCGTGCTGCTGCGAAGCGAATTTCGTCAGAAACGTATTACGGAAGAGCGTTGAGAGCCATGGAGGAGTAGGTTCGACAGGTGCCAGGTGGCGGGTAACCGATTGACTGGCACCTTGTCACATCATAGATCTGAAATTTAATTAACCCAATCCGCCCGTAACCAAATCTGTTATTTTAAGTAATTTGGATTACGATGGCTGCCTACCGATATATCATGAGTGAACGGATACGGAGACTGAGCATCATCCTGTTGCTAACGGGGACGTTGGGCGTGCTCTTCTACGCATACCTTCACTTCAACGAAACCGGTCTCTTTCCCAAATGGCGCAATGCAGGAAAAGAAATTCTCGGCAGCATCATGATCGGCTGGACATTGGGTTTTTCACTCTACGTCTTTAACCGCCAACTCGACCGGTGGCTCATGTGGCGTAAGCATTTCGCAACACGGTTCATCATCGGGATCGCTTCGAATCTGATCATTGCTTTCGGAATTGTTATTGGACTCGGCATGGCATTCATTTCGGTTTCAGGCGAAGAGCTATTCTGGAAAGGTGTTGCGCCTCGTGACGAAGATGTGATCGTGAAGATCACAATCCTGCTGCTTACGATGGTGTTTATTTACAAAGTGATCTATGCACTGTTGTATTCTTACCAACATTACGCCATCGCTCAGATCGAAACGTTACAAAGTGAACGCAAACAACTCGAGCTCCAGTTCGAAGCATTGAAGGGCCAGATCAGTCCACATTACTTGTTCAACAGCCTCAACACAATCTCGTCATTGATCTTCAAAGACCTCCCTTCAGCTGAGCAATTCATTCGCAGACTCGCCCAAACGTATCAATACATCCTGGCTACACAGAGTAAGAAATATGTTTTGCTGAAAGAGGAAGTTGATTTCGTACAATCGTACTATTATCTGCTTCGCATTCGCTTTCAACAGCAACTCAACGTAGAGATCAACCTGCCATCCGGTATCATGAATAGCAAAATACCCCCGCTCACGCTTCAGATGCTGGTGGAAAACGCGGTGAAGCATAACGCCCTTAGTGCCGATAAGAAACTCTTTATCTACATTACGGCACAAGACAACACATACCTCAAGATCATCAATACAAAGACAGGCGTGATCGACAGTGTAAATTCCTTTCGAGTAGGATTGGAAAATATCAAGAGACGCTACCAGTATTTCACCGACAAAAAGATCGAAGTAAAAGATGACGACAAATTTGTGGTTTCGTTGCCGGTAATTCCACACAAAGAAGCAATAGAACAAAAATTCTCGGCCTGATGAAACGGTACTTCATTCACAATCCGCTATTCAGGATCGTTGCTCCACCGATCTACGGTGTGCTCGTTTATTTCCTGGTACTGCTCATCAACAACAATGTCTCGTCCATCAAAGATCTTTTTGTCAGTCAGGAAGGATATGTGTGTATCGGGCTGTCGTACGCTACGTTCGAGTTCATCCGGTTTGCCATCGTACTTATTAACCGGGTTTTGAGACATCGGTCGGACTCATTTCGCATCCCTTTTCAATTCATGGTGACCTCCGTGCTGTCTGTGTTGCTCGTTGTTTTTTGCCTGAAGATGTATTTCCGTTACTATGTTGGCTTCAGCATCAGCACAAATCAGTTGATGATCTTCATTGTGATCTTTGGCGTAACAGCATTGCTTTACAATCTCCTTTATTATAGCAACTACTACCTGCAAAAGGAAAACACGCTGAAGCTCAACGCTGAAAAACAGCAACGTGATGTACTCGAACTTGAAATGCTCGAATTCAAGAACGACATCAATCCCGATCTGTTATATGAAAGCCTCGAGAATCTCATCGGCTTGATGTATCGCGATGTGGAGCAGGCGGAAGAATACATCGATTCCCTGGCAAGCGCTTACCGTTATGTGCTTACCAACCGACAACAAGAATTGGTTTCGGTTAAAACCGAGATCGAAGCAGCGCGCACTTTGGTGAAGTTGTTGAATGAAAAATATTACGGTCAACTCAAGTTTGAATCCACATTGGAAGAAGACGAACTTGAGTACATGCTTATTCCCGGTTCACTACCCGTAATTCTCGAAGGCATGATTCGCAACACGATCATCACACGTTTCGAGCCCTTTGTTATCCGGTGTTACATAGAAGACGAATATATCACCATTCAGGCCAGATTGAACGACAGACTCATGATGAATTCATCGAGCGAGGTCGCCCTCGCACGACTTCAAAAATCGTATTCGCTGTACAGTGATCTGCCGCTGATCAAAGTGAAAGCCTACCAGGAAAATTATGTTAAATTGCCGGTCATTCGGGTGGCAGAAGAAATCGCATTGTCATAACATGAAGGTTATTATCGTTGAAGATGAAGTGCCGGCAGCTGAGAAGTTGGAACGTTACCTCCAAAAGTATGATTCATCTATCCAGGTGATTGCGAAATTCGATAACGTGGCAGGCACCGTAAGCTGGTTAAAAGAAAACCAGAATTCCATCGACCTGATCTTTATGGACGTTCAGCTCATCGATGGTTTAAGCTTTCAGATCTTTCAGCAAACGCAAGTCACCAGGCCGGTAATTTTTACAACCGCATTCAATGAGTTTGCCCTCGATGCATTCAAAGTGAACAGCATCGACTATCTGCTCAAACCCATAACTTTCACCGACCTGTCATCAAGCCTGAAAAAACTCGAAACGCTGCGGCAACAATTTCAATGGGGCAACGAGCAGACCGAAAAAGTGCAGCAAGCGTTTTCGGGAATGAAGACGAAGGAATTCAAAAACCGGTTCATGGTGAAACTGGGCGAGCATATTCGCTCGATCACTGCCGATCAGATCAGCGTATTCTATGCCGATGGTCGCGATGTCTATCTCGTTACCACGCAAGGAAGAAAATTCATTATCGATTATACACTCGAAGCATTGGAAGACATACTCGACCCGGCAATTTTTTATCGTCTCAATCGAACCTTCATCGTTAATATCAACGCGATCAAAGACGTGCTTGTGTATTCCAATAGCAGGCTGAAGATCACTTTACAGCAAGAATTCGACAAAGAGATTATCGTGAGCAGGGAAAAGGTGGCGGAGTTCAAAGAATGGTTTGATGGAGCGAGGAACTAATGTGCCGATTAGCTAATGTGACAATTAGCCAATGTGCCAATGAAAAGAGCTTTGCGTCAAATTTACGTTACACCAATTGTCGCATTGGCATATCGGCTAATTGGCTAATCAATTGCCTCGCTTCGCTTTGTATCCTTCTTTCGTCAATACTTGAACAACTTTGTCGCGGACATCGCCTTGAATTAAGATGTCACCATCTTTTACAGAGCCACCTACTCCGCATTTTGATTTAAGAAGTTTTCCCAAAATCTCGAGGTCAGCGGCCTTTCCAACGAAACCGGAGATGAGCGTCACCTGTTTTCCTGCTCGTCCACTTTTGTCCAATGCCACACGGAGATTCTGTTGCTGAGGTGGAAGTGTGGCAACCTGTTCCGATTGCTGATATTGAAATCCAAAATTGCTGTCAGTGGAATAAACGACACCTTCGCGTTTTTTCCAGTCGTTATTTTTTGCCGCCATATTAACTCAATATCACAAACACAAATGTCAATATTAAAACGAGAAAGCTCCCAACGCTTGCATTAAAATATAATTCTACGCGCTTGGAATAGGTGAGGCCGATAACGCACACTGCTAGCAAAACAAGCGGAGCAAAATTAAACGTACTGTATACCGTGATGGGAACGCGAGCCGCATAGTTGTCGGCCGCGCGAACATAGAAGTGAATATTCATGAACCGCGTGTTATTGACAACAACGGTGTCGCCAATGGCAAAATGGGCTCCATCGACAACGCGAACTTTAACTGCGGGCAGATCAGCGAATTGAAGAACATCAGCCGTATGGGTTTTACGCTCGAAATGATAGCTGATCTTCCTGATCACGGCCTGATATTTTCGAAATGGAAGCAGGACGTCCAGTATCAGCAAAACACAAAACGCAAGTGAAAACATCAGCACTGCCTTGCTGTAAGGCCGGCACATGACCATGAAGTCAAACATCTGTTCTGACTCCGATTTCCGTTTGGGTCCTGTGTAGGGAGCCGCCTTTCCGCGATACCGTGGATCCCGATGACGAGGCTGATTGGCCGCATTCAAGAGGTCCTCCAGTGCCTGATACGAACGCTGATCGTAGATCCTTTTCTTTTCGGGATCAGAAAGCACATCGTACGCTTCGTTGATGACTTTGATGAGTTGGCCCGCTTCAGTCGAAGGATTTTTATCGGGATGATATTGCACAGCAAGCTTTCGATACGCAAGTTTTATCTCGCGTTCGGTGGCCGATCGTGAAACACCCAGTACCTCGTAGTAATCTGTCACGCTGAAAAGTTATCGCCTCTCTTTTGTCACAAAGGTGAGCACAGGTCGCTTGGAGTGACCGACCACATCTTCAGCGATACTTCCGGCCAATACGTGAGCGAAACCAGTTCGTCCGTGTGTTGCCATGGCAATCAGGTCAGCGTTAATGCTGTCGGCAAAATAAACAATGCCTTCTTCCTCCGTGAGGTCGTTGAATACGTTGATCGTAAAGTTTTTCAATTGCAACTTCTTTGCAAAATCCTGCATGTACTTCTTCACTACGGCATCTCGCTGAAAGTTCCCTGGGGTGTTGATGCGGACCAGGTGCACTGTGCTATCGTACAGTTGCTGGGTTCTGCGTATGATGCGGGAAAATACTTCCTCTTCCTTGCTCATGGCTGTTGCGTATACGATATTTTTAAAATCGGATTTGCCAGGCTTTTTGTGTACCGTCAGCACAGGGCAATTGGCATGGCGCACAACTTTCTCGGTGTTCGACCCGATTATACTTTCTTCGAGTTTTGTTTGGCCCGCGGTTCCCATCACCACCAGGTCCACTTTATGATCGGTGATGATCGTGCGCATACCATGGAATGGCACACCCAGTCTCAGCTCAGACGAAACCTTGACACCGTTTTGTTTTGTTGCCTCGACAAGTTTCTCCATTTGCTTTTTTCCACGCTCGATCAATCGCATGTTGAATATTTTGTCTTCCCAATCCTGCTCGCGACTGGCAACCTCGCCCTCAATATTAAAAGACCCACCCGTGGCTTCTTCGATAATATGCAACAGGATCAATTCAGAATTAGCCCGCTTGGCGATATCGGCAGCGACATCAACGGCAATTTGCGCAGGCTTCGAAAAGTCGGTAGGTACAAGGATTTTTTTCATGGCTATTGTGGGATTTTGACCGAAGTAAAAATAGTAAAATTTCTCACCGCAGTGACGCAGAGGCGCAACGGTCGCGGAGAATTTCTTTGCGTTCCTTGCGTCCTAGCGCCCCCGCGGTGAATATTTCAGAATGCATCGATGAAATAATAAATCATCACGAAACACGTTACGAGTTTGATCAGCGTTCCTGCCAGAAATCCAAGGAACGATCCAAACGCAGCCTTCAGGGCGCGATCTGTGTTGGCGTTGGCGATCAATTCACCGGCAAATGCACCAAGGAAAGGCCCGAAAATAATTCCCAACGGCCCGAACCAAATTCCGATGATCAGTCCGGCAACGCATCCCCACATGCCCGCGCTCGATCCGCCAAAACGTTTTGTACCATAGATTGGAATGACATGATCGATCACAACAACAAGTGCGGTGATACACGCCCAAATCACAAGAAATTTTGTGTTGTACGGAGGTTCGGTTTGAAGCTGTTGGATGAGTAACGCCAGGTAACACAAGGGCGGTCCGGGTAAGAATGGGAGCACACTTCCGGCTAAACCACCGATCATCAACATCACTCCTAAAACAAGCCACAGTGTATCCATCTTTTTTGCTGCGATAAAATTGTTCAAATTGTAAAAGCGGAAAGTCAAGATCCCGATGAGCGAAGCGATATCAGGACCGAAGACTAAAACAAAAAGCTTGCTGGTGCGACCAAACTTTCATATCCCTAAAGTTTAAAATTGCCATAAAATTACAATGCTGCTCTCTGGAATTCATCACATCGCAATTATCTGCTCTGACTACCAACGATCGAAGAACTTCTATGTAAATATTCTTGGCCTGAAGATTCTTTCAGAAAATTACCGGCCGGCCCGTGATTCATGGAAGCTCGATCTGATGTTGAACGAAAAATATGTGATCGAGTTGTTTTCGTTTCCGCATCCACCACAACGGGTTTCGCGACCGGAGGCTTTGGGGTTACGTCACCTGGCGTTCGAGGTTGGCGACATTGATGCAGCGGTCCACGAGCTCAATAGCAGGGACGTTACTACGGAGCCGGTTCGGATCGATGAATACACAGGCAAACGTTTTACTTTTTTCGAAGACCCCGATCACTTACCACTGGAGCTTTATGAAAAATGATGTACTTACCATTGCCTCCTTCATCAAAAGGTTTGCAAATATTTTTACCGACTCCCTACAAACATCACCTTGGGATCTTACGAAACAAGCGCAGGAAATAGTAGGCAAAAGGATATCAAAGCTACATGATGAATACATGATCGATGGGCAGGTCGCGGTTCACCGATCAGCGCGCATTGAGCAAGGTGTGATTTTGAAAGGTCCGGCCATCGTGTCTGAAAATTGCTTCATTGGAGCCCACGCCTATCTCAGAGGTGGAGTTTTCCTCGACAACGGTGTGTCTATTGGTCCTGGGTGCGAAATCAAATCATCATTCTTGTTCGAGCGATCAGCGCTGGCTCATTTCAATTTTGTTGGCGACTCATTGATCGGTTCGGGTGTCAATATGGAAGCAGGATCGATTATCGCCAACCATTTCAATGAAAGAGCTGAAAAGGAAATCTCCGTTTTGATGAACGATATAGTTACACGCACCGGAATAGAGAAGTTCGGTGCACTCGTTGGTGATGGTTGCAAGATTGGAGCAAATGCAGTGCTTTCACCGGGAACCATTCTTGAACCGAATTCAGTTGTTCGGAGGTTGGAACTGGTGGAGCAAATTCAAAATCTCTCCTCAAGATCCTAGCTAGTTATATCCAGAATCTAAATTGTGCATCTCGTGCCTTGCGAATTCATCGCTCGATTTTGTCTGCAGAAAGCGCGGGCAACTGAAGTGCGAGGTAGTTCACGAGCGCGGAGCAATCGGCACCTTTTATCAGCTCAAATAAGAATTCATTGCTGACTTTCAAAATTTAGAACCGCTATTGCCAGCTGATTCCTTGCCTACTGCCAACTATTTCCCGCGCACGTCATTCTCTACTTTCTCCATTCCTTTTCTATCCTGAAGCGTTGCGTAAATCGTCTTCCCTGATTTTCCACCGAAGACCAAATTGCTGACTTTTTTGCCTTTAAGTTCGATCTCTTTGATTTGTTTTCCATCGGGTGAAAGAACCACAATGGTGCCTTTGCCCCAGCGGCACACATAAAGATTTCCTTTTTGATCGCATTTCATTCCATCAAAACCAAAATCAGAAAACTCAGCGAACAAACGTTTATTGGAAAGGTCACCAGCTGCATTCACATCGAATGCCCAGATCTTTCGCTGCACACTTTCGTTAACATAGAGCGTTTTATCATCGGGGCTAAGCTCAATGCCGTTGGTAGTCCCCATTTTATCTGCCACCAAGGTTGCTTTCCCGTCTGGATCGATTCGCCAGATCTTTCCAGTGCTTTCTTTCCAGTTGGGATCGGATGCGAACAATTGATTTTTTTTGTTGATACAAAGGTCGTTCGGCTGATTGAATGCATCGTGCGCAAACACCTTGACCTTTTTCGTTTTCGGATCGACACGCAAAACGTTGTGACCCGTAAAATCTGCGAGATACATCTGGCCCTTTGAATCGAACTTGATGCTGTTGGCCGTACTGCCTGAGGGCAGCGTGAGCCAAAGGTCTACCGATCCGTCAGGTTTAACGAGCCCGATGGTTCCATCTTTCTGGAAGTTGACCACGTATAGGTTTCCTTTTTTATCGAAGCACGGGCCTTCAATGTTTTCCGTGAAAAGATTCTCCGCGGTAAAGTCGGTGGATTGTGCGAAAGACATGCAGGAAAAAGCAGTAGCTAATATCAAAAGGACAGATCTCATTGGCAGTTGAATTTTACCAATGATAGGCAATTGAACCGAAAGCAGAAAGTCGAAGTCCTTATTCCTTATTCAATGTCAGTATTTAATGGTCAGACGCCTAGAAGTTGTCAGACCACAAATAAAAAAGCCATCCCTGAGGACGGCTTTCATTTTCAATCAATCTACCCTTAATTAGAATCTTACGGTCTTTGTCGTTCCTGCATTGTCAGTTACTTCGAAAGTGTAGGCTGTAGATGCAGCATCAAGCTTGTAAACTATGGCGAAGTCATCGCTGATCGACTTTGTTTGGTTGTGGATCAGGTTATTGTTCGCATCGTAAATTTTAACATGGATCTGCTGACCAGCTTCTGCGTTCGCTACAGAAAGGAGGAACTTACCAGCTTCGTTAATGATCTTGCTTACGTGAATGATGTTGCCGGCTTTAGTTTTGCCATAAGCAACCTTTTCAACCTTCTTGCCCGTTGCATCAACCAGCTCGATAGTATATTCACCTGCGTTGAGTCCTGAGAAGTTCACGGGTACGATGAATCCGTCAACACCGTTGAAAGTCTGTGACAAAATTACTTTCGCATCTGAGTTGTAGATGTTCATCTTTACTTTTCCGGTGGTTTCACCTTTATAGATAACTTTGTACACTTCAGATCCTTTTACCTGTACGATCGCCATACCGGTCTTACGTGGCTCGTCCTTTCCAGCGGCCAAAGCAACAGAGCTAACGAACACAAGCGCTGCGAAGAAAAGAGATTTTGTTTTCATGATGGTTTTTGTTTTTGTTACTGTACAAATGTACGGCAAGAGGTTACGCACGGTTGAAAGTTGTAAGGAAACCTGTTTTATTTTTTGAAATAACGTTTGCATAAAAGTGAACGGCAATTCCCTCTGAAAATGCCTTGAAAGCAGAGCTTGAAACGGTTTCGGTAAGCGAAATTTTATGATAACGATTGCAAAAAGAGAGCTGAAAGCCAAAAGCTACAAGCTGAAAGCTGGCTCTTGTCCGTCCCT
>CBHROW010000100.1:0-15722 GCA_966080355.1 uncultured Chryseosolibacter sp. | reverse complement strand
TGCATGGCGCGACCCCGAACTTGTCACATTCAACGCACGCGATAATGCCGATGTCTATGCCCGTGTGTTCAAACCTAAAAACGCCAATGGCGCTGCAGTGATCTTCGTGCACGGTGCCGGCTACCTGCAGAACGCACACAAGTGGTGGAGCAGCTACTTCCGTGAATACATGTTCCATAATTTGCTTGCTGATCGCGGCTATACGGTGCTCGATCTCGACTACCGGGCCAGTGCCGGTTATGGTCGCGACTGGCGTACAGGCCTCTATGAATTCATGGGTGGAAAAGACCTTACCGATAACGTTGATGGAGCCAAATACCTTGTTGACAATTACAACGTAGACGCTAAGCGCATCGGCATCTACGGAGGCTCCTATGGCGGATTCATCACACTCATGGCCCTGTTCACAACCCCTGACGTTTTCGCTTCCGGTGCTGCGTTACGTCCCGTAACAGATTGGGCACACTATAATCACGGCTATACCTCCAACATTCTCAACACACCGGTTATGGACAGCGTTGCTTACGCGAAAAGCTCACCGATCTATTATGCTGACGGATTGAAGGGAAATCTTCTGATCTGCCATGGCATGGTGGATGTAAATGTTCACTTCCAGGATGTTGTACGTTTGTCCCAGCGCCTGATCGAATTGGAGAAAGACAATTGGGAGCTCGCAGTTTATCCTGTGGAAGATCATGGCTTCGTAGAACCCAGCAGTTGGACCGATGAGTACAAGCGAGTACTGAAGTTGTTTGATCGGACGCTGCTGAAGAAGTAGCTACGCAATTGGGCGACAAGTTGCTTGCTCAAAGCTCGCAGTTTTTTCCGAGCGATGGCCTTAGAAACTGTTTACGGCTGATAGACCACTCTCGCGCCTCCAGGGAATATCCGCTCAACGCGCACTTCGTTCAGCGGAGAACATTCGAGTAACCAATAATCGCCATTCGGGGCCACCAGCCCGCCCGTTGGCGACCATCGCATCGGTGTTTCGGCTACAACTGAAATTTTTTTATCAAGTGTAATCTTCTTCACCATACGTCCACCGTAAATCGCAACGTAAACGTTCTCTTGCTTGTCGATCCATAAACCCATGGCGAGATGATTGTCGTTCACCGTGAATTGGGTGAGCTTACGCTCCGCGATCTGGCTGGCAAGAATTTCGACAGTTCCATCCGGTGCTATTTTTTTGATGTCGGTTTTATCGATAAGATAGATGTTTCCGCGTGGTGATGTCGTCATCCACCGAATGTCTTTAAAGCATGCTGGACTATGGACCGCCTGATGGCCATTTGACTTCCCGATAATTTTTTGACAGTCAGAAGTACGGTCGGCCCAAAACATATGTTCATCATCTCGCACGAAACTGTAGTTGGTGAGAAAGCCTTCCTGGTCCGATATCACCTTCTCAATCTTTCCGGCCCGATCACGTTTCCACACATAATGCCCCCACTTGTCTGTTGCTTCACCTTCATACCATAAGTGCTCTCCAAACAAATTATCGTTTTTGTCAAGGTAGAGTTCATGGGTGTGAACATGGGGCACGGCAATCGAACTGTTTCCTCGTGTATCGATCTTCCAGACCTGTTTGAGGTCCGTGTAGTAGATATTTCCCTTGCTGTCCATCACGATTCCTACACCCGGATGGGAGAAGGAGGTGGTGGAGCAAAAAAGGGTGATGCAGAATATCGTCAGTGTATTTTTCATTTTCATGATTTCTGTCGGCTTCGGGCTCGAGTCGCGTGTTCGGGATCAACTTCTTAGCTTCCGATTGATTGTCAGCAAAAAAATTTAGATTAACTGACCGATCAACGCTCGTGGCTCGAAGCTTAATGCATTTCAATATCCTGGCACATTCCTGCCCAACACGATGTCGTGCTTCACGATCTGCATTCCGGTTTTGTCGCGCGTGACCGTCACAATTCCGTTTCCTCCACGATGTTCCTGCCTGTTTCGCTCTTTCACAGTGAGGATGGGATCGTCATCAAAAAGATATTCATCGATCCAATAGGGAGTATAACCCGGTTCTTTGATCACGGGATGAATGTGTTCCGGATTTTCACGCCCCGGATAGGCTGCAGGACGAAGTGTGTAAAATTTATATTTCCCGTCCGCATTCGTTTTGATCCAACCGCGAATGTATCCATGTCGTTTTCCCCAGTCTTTCTCATTTCCACGTTGCGAGTATTCTCCTTTTTGATCGGTGTGATAAATGTATAGGATGACATCACGGGCCGGAGTTTTGCCATCATGCTTGAAGATCGTACCGCTGATCTCCATTTTTGGCCCGGACTCGCTGAAGTCTGGAAGTGTATCTACTGGCGACAATTTCTTGCTCCCGTATTCAAATACAGCTTCGCAGCCTTCGCATCTCCCATCAACCCGCTTTTCATTTTGACTGCATGCGACTTGAGTGAGCGTTATAAGGATGAGGGCGATGATCGCTTGATTCATAACAACGACTTTCTTCTATCTACGCAATTGTTCAACGAAAGTGATGGTGTTGTGACAAACGGGTACCCTTGCTTGACGAAATGTGAATTTTAACGTGGCTTTCGCGGTCTAAAAACCGTTATTTTAGATGATGGAAAAGTTTTGGAAATACAGGATTGACCACGTGATCTTTTGGGTTGCTACGATAAGCTTCCACATGTTCACGCGCGTGCATCTGATTCCGAAGGCCGGACCGGGCCAGTTCCTCTTAGAAATTCTGGTTAGAAATGCGCTGCTGGCGATCATCATCTACATCAACCTTTTTGTCTTGATCCCCAAGCTGGCTCAGCGCAAGATGTGGCTGCTCTATATATTATTGTTAGCCTCCGAACTGGGATTTTATGTGTTGATAAAAAACCTGCACGACAATTATCTATATGAAGCGATGGGCGGGCCATTCCGCAAAGGCATGCCCGATAATTCATTTTACAACTTGTCGATTGCTGTTTTCTATATGGCTTTCAGCGTGGCACTTCAGTTGAGCCGGGAGTGGTACGCACAACGGGAGCACATACGCAAGATCGAGGTGGAAAAATTAAACACGGAACTCGACTATCTGAAGGCACAGATCAATCCACACTTCTTGTTCAATTCGATCAACACGATATATTTTCAAATCGACAGGCACAACTCCACCGCGCGTGAAACCCTCAGCGCATTTTCAGAAATGTTGCGATATCAGCTTTATGAATGCAACGGCCACGAAGTTCCCGTGGAAAAAGAAGTGATGTACCTGAAAAATTATGTCGACTTGCAACGTCATAGGAAAGACGACAATTATTCGATTACGTTCGAAGAGGAAAATATCACAGGATTTTTGATCGCTCCGTTGTTGTTGATCCCTTTCATTGAGAACGCATTCAAGCACGTTTCACATGTTCCAAACGGCAATACGATCAGGATTATGCTTAAGAAGACCGAGGGGCTGTTTGTGATGGACGTATTCAACACGAAAGATTCTGCATTCAGCAGCTCTAAAGAGGGCCATGGCATAGGGCTACGAAATGTGAGACGAAGACTCGAGTTGTTATATCCCGGTCGCCATTCACTTGACCTGGAAAATAAACCTGAGTCCTTCGAAGTGATATTGAAATTGAGTATCAACTAAAACTCCGAAATCATGAAACTTCAATGCTTGATCGTTGACGATGAGCCCGTAGCGAGAAAAGGGCTGGCGGAGTACGTATCGGAAGTCGATTTTCTTCAGCTGGCCGGTCAATGCGAAAACGCGATGCGAGCGTCAACCATCCTGAGTCAGCAGCAAGTCGACCTTATCTTTCTCGACATTCAAATGCCCAAGCTCACCGGCATCGACTTTCTGAAGTCACTGAAAAATCCACCAATGGTAATTTTTACCACGGCTTATTCGGAGTATGCGGTTGAAGGATACGCGCTTGACGTAGTTGATTACCTGATGAAGCCCATTACGTTTGAACGTTTCATGAAAGCTGCGCAGAAAGCCTTTGAAGTTCACAATCTGAAGAAGTCGGGACACCATGCAGAGAAGGGCTCCGACCATTTTTTTGTAAAGAGCGACAGCAAATTCGAAAAGGTGTTGTTCAGCGAGGTGCTGTACATCGAAGGCCTTCAAAATTATGCGATCATTCATACACCGACTCGCAAGCTTATTACGTATTTGACCATGTCTGGACTGGAGCACCAACTGCCGAAGGATCAATTTCTAAAGGTGCACAAGTCATTTATTGTTTCGTTGCCACATATCAAAGCAATTGACGGTAATGAATTGCTCATTGGCAGCGCCAGAATTCCGATCAGCCGAACGTTGAAAGACGAGGTCGTGAACGCAGTAATGGGCAACAAGCTCTTCAAACGCTAGGAAGCCTTGTAACCGGCTGGAAGTGGCGTTGAGCGTAAGCGCATTGGATCTATTAACACTTGAGACTAGATTTGTTGGCTTGGAGTCACCTCAGCCACTCCCTTGATAATTTAACGTCTCCGGCTTTCTGCTTTTAGCTTTTTGCTTTCTGCTTCTCTATTTTTGCCGGCATGACACCCCAGACTATTCTTTATTTCATTCTCGCCATCTCAACGATCAGCTACCTTTTCAGCCAGTTGCTCGAATACCTCAACCTCCGCAGCCAACGTACCGATATCCCTGCCGACATTGCTTCATTTTACGACCGGACGAAGTATGAAAAATCGCTTGCCTATCACCGCGAGCTCACTAATTTTTCATTTTTGACTTCCGCGCTCAGTTTCATTGTATCGATATTGATGTTGGTGATGGGCGGTTTTGGTTGGCTCGATGGCCTGCTCCGCGAGAGCATTCATAATGAAATTTTACTGGCGCTCGTCTTCTTCGCAGTGCTGGCTCTGGCCTCTGACTGGATAGGTATTCCGTTTCAGTTGTATTCCGTTTTTGTCATTGAAGAGAAATACGGATTCAACAAGACAACGGGGAAGACTTTTATTTTCGACAAGATCAAAGGGTACCTGCTGGGAGCATTGATCGGTGCGCCATTGCTCGCACTACTGATCTATCTCATTCGTGCCATGGGTCCTTCGTTCTGGATCTGGTTTGCCATCGTGGCATCACTGTTTATTTTGATCATGAATATGTTTTACACAAGCCTGATCCTTCCTTTGTTCAACAAACTTACACCTTTACCCGATGGAGAATTGAAACGTGCGATCGAAGAATTCGCACAAAAAGTAAAATTTCCCCTCGACAATGTTTTTGTTATCGATGGTTCCAAACGATCGAACAAAGCGAACGCATTTTTCTCCGGGATCGGAAAGCGAAAGAAGATCGTTTTATATGATACATTGATCCAACGTCATTCAATAGAAGAACTTGTTGCAGTGCTTGCGCACGAAGTAGGACATTTTAAAAAACGACACATTGTGTGGGGATTTGTATTATCGATCGTGCAGATATTTTTTATGTTGTTTGTGCTTTCGTTAATGGTATACAATTCCGATTTGTCACTCGCGCTTGGGGGAAGTCAGCAGTCCATTCACCTGAATCTTATCGCGTTCACCATTTTGTTTGCGCCCATCTCAGGCGTAACAGGATTGTTAATGAGCATGTACAGCCGTAAAAATGAATTCGAGGCCGATGCCTACGCACGCGAAACTTACAGCGGACCCGCACTGATGGAGGCGCTGAAACGTTTATCGGTCGATTCACTTAGCAACCTGTATCCGCATCCATGGTATGTCTTCTTCCACTACTCTCATCCACCATTGTTAGAGCGATTAGATGCGCTAAAGAAGATGTCGTTCAGTTGATATTTTTTCATTATTCATCACCCCGGAAATCATATTTGAGGCACTAAACACCCGTTTTGTGTCGATGACAGTTATTGTGTAATTGACCAATTGTATACTAGACTTTGCCGATTGCTGACGTTTTGTAAATCCCGGAAAAATCCAGTTTGATAGCATGCGTGTTTTGTTTGTGTAACAAATAAAACAAGCCGTTGCATGTTAGGATACTTTGTCAAACTCCGATCCGCGTTGGGCGCGCTGATCTTCACCCTCGCTGGCATTCAGAACTTCGCACAAAACGCACCTCCACAACCTGAGTTTTCAAATTTTTCGCCCGTCAGATCGCCAGGCGCATCGGTTGATGAGGTGACCGGCAGTCTTTCCTTTAACACTACGCTCATGACCGTTCCTGGACCAAATGGGGGCTTCCCGATTTCGATCAGCTACAGCTCAGATAACAATCAGACTTCGTGGGTGGGTCAGGGATGGACCTTGAACCCCGGCTCTGTCACCAGATCCGCGAATGGATTTTACGATGACGCTCGCGGAGATGCTTACAAAATGTGGAGCAAAGCATATCCTAACTACACCGTTACAACTGGAATCGGAACCGGTATGGAAGTATTTAGCACGGGCTGGGGATTCCATCCATACATCTCATACAACTCCTACACCGGATTCGGAACAGGTTACGGATTGAACTTCTCGCTGGTCGGGTTGGGACTCGGCATGGCGAGCGACAATGGAGCCAAACAATATTCAGTGCGGTTTGATCCCGCTTTTCTTTTGCAATCGGCCTCAGCCCTTTTTGCTGCAAACAGATCCAGTGCTCCGAGTGAAAATGGTAACGTATTGTCAGGTGCAGCACGCTGGGCCGCACGTACCGCCCCGGCTGCCGGCTACTACAATTCGAAATCGGCAAACATGTTTCACAACATCGACCGCCTTCATTTTGGATACTTCCCTCAACTCACAAGCTACACCGGCAAGTCGATTTCAGGCAGCGTGCAGATTCAGACGGACGCTGCTCCTGTTCCCGTTGGTATTGACAACTCGGTAAATGTTAACTGGACCAAGCAACAAAACGTGGAGAGCAAAACCTTTCATATATTCGGATATAATCATTTGGATCAGGCTCTTGACCCAGTAACGCACTTGATGGATTATAATCTGGACACCAACGAGCCCAATTCCTTTATAGGACCCGAAACGAAATTCCTTCCGCAAGTTGTTTCTGGTGCCGATGTCTTTAATGTCGCGGGACATGGAATAAGCGGATCATTCCGTGGGTACAGTCCGCAACATATAGTTTTCGGCCCCAACAAAACACAGAGTAAGGTCGATGTCATTAATGTAGGTGCGGATGTTCATGTGGGTCTCAACTTTGGCTTAGGTGTGCAGGGAGGTGGCGGTCATGTTAAGCAAACCGATGGGCCCCTCGAAGATGTTGGATTATCCGATTCTCAATTTGCTCCGTTTGTAAATGTGGCTCAACTCAACATCACAAGCTCATCAGGGATTTTCTACCGGTTTCACAGCGATGCCGGGCGCACATCATTGAGCAATGAAATTTATCAGCCACTCCGCGCATCGTTGCAATCGAAAGGTGGAAATGACTACGAAATAAAATTACCGGACGCCATTGCTGCGAACGCTGCAAACAACGGCCAGCCTACACGCAGTGCTAACATCCGTGTTTTCACAAACAGTGACTATACAGAACTTACGCTTCCGCTGATATCAGGTGAATCATTGCCGTATGCGCCCGCCATGGTTGATCAGGAGCTGGAAAACCTTCTAGATCGACAGGCAAAAAATCCAAGTGCAATTGCTGGAATAGAAGTGACCAATGTAGATGGCGTCACGTATGGATTTCACCATCCCTTGTATTCGAAGAACGAATTAGATCTGTCCGTCAATGCTTTTCCTGGCGGAAGCGTTGAAAGCACAGTTGCACCTTTTATCACCAAGAATGTTTTCGACTCAGAATTCCGCGATGACCAGCAGCTCGTTATTTCAGGACACGAGATGTCGACACCGCATGCCACCACGTTTCTGCTCACAGGAATGATGGGTCCGGATTATGTAGACCTCACTGGCGATGGTTATACCTTGGATGACCCTGGCGCCCTTGCAAGATTTCACTACACCACTCCGGAGGATTACCGCTATCGCTTTCCGGAAAGAGGGTTCTATTTTCAACCTGGCAGGCTGAGCACCAAGCGCGATGATATGGCGAGCTTCACCTCGGGCGTGATTGAGGTTGCCTATCTCCATAAGATCGAGACTGCCACACATGTAGCGACCTTCTTCACCTCGGACGCACCTCGTTATGAAGCGATCGAAAATTCTATCGCAGACGAATTGACCTGGTTTGCTGCTGAGCCAACGCAGGGACGCAAAGCCTATCACCGTCTTGACCGGATCGAGCTCGCGCAAAAAAATCCCGATGGATCAACAACGTTGCTCGAAACAGTTTATTTCGAATATGAAAATGGTTCAAGACCGGGTGACTACATGCTGAAAAAATATTGGAAAGAACCTGCCGGTGTGCGAGAGTATCTCGTTCAGGCAACTCAGCTTGAATATCAATATCCTGATGAAGAACATTTCGAAACGCATATCCGCGAGAAGTTCCACGATGTCGTGAGTTATGGCAATATCCTCGAACAGGCACCGCCATATTCTCCATACAACATCGATCCTTGGGGAAATTATCAAGCCAACGGCCATGAAAGGCATCTGGCTGGGGAATCGTGGATCGATCAATCACCATCTGATCAATTCGATCCGGCTGCATGGAAGTTGAAAATGGTGAAGCTTCCTTCTGGCGCTGAAATAATTGCGCAGTACGAGCAACGCGATTTTACTTTCACACAAGACCAACGCGCCCGGTCACATGTTCCGTTGCTCCCGAGCACCAATGATTTCAAATTCTATATTAACGCGGCCGAGCTGAATATTTCGCCTGGTGAACTTCAGGCATACCGAGATTTTTTGCAGCATCAGATCGTTGAAAATAATCAGCTCGTTCCATATAAATTACTCTATTCGCTTCTGACTGATAGTCAACCGAACCTGAATTCTTGTGATGCCGAGTGGGTAGAGGGTTTCATGCAAATTCAGGAAGTTGGTCTTGACGATGCTGGAGTTTTCCTCGTTCTGGCGCCCAACTCGAATAGTCCGCGATCAGTTTGCACGGACATGGTGCAACTCGAGCTCGGTGGAGCGATCATTCAGGGCCAGGGAAATGATTGTTATGCCTCCGCCTTTGGTCTTGGTGCAGATCCTGATGAAAATACTTTCAATGAATATGCGGTCGCAACGCTTCATCAACTCCAAAACAAGCTTAACGTGGTTACAAGCTTTGTCAGTGATTACTGTCGACAATTCAACCCAGAAAAGTCTTATGTGCAGTTGCCCGTGTTCACGCGGAAGCTTGGAGGAGGTGTTCGCGTAAAAAGACTATTGACATATGGGCGCGGCCCTGAACCTGGTACAGCTCGATTGTACGGAAGTGAGTATAGATACACCGCAAAGGAAACTGATGGCTCTACCATAAGCTCTGGAGTTGCATCAAATGAATTCGGAAATGACAATGCCTTGGTGAAGTTGATCGATTTGGAAAATGATTTGCCTGCGATGTATTCTGATCCGCTCAACCTGAAAGTTTTTTCCGGCTACGGGAAAACAAGACGACTTGGACCACTATTGGGTTTGGCCCTACCTGCTCCAACAATTTATCACAGCCATGTTACCGCCATCAATTTAAGTACTGAACATCAATCGTACAGCGTAAGTCGATATTATACGCATCGCGACTTTCCGAGTTCCGTGAGTCACACTGACATGCAGAAAAAGCTTCACCAGGTTCCACCTGTCCTCACACTCGGATTTTACTCGGATTTCAATCAATGGTGTGTGCAGGGATTTACATCAAACAACATCGAGGCAGCTGGTTTACCGGTTTATTCAAGATCTTATAAAGGCATTTGGAATGATGATCAAACTGACCTCGAGCTAACATCTACATCTTTCGAATATTATATGGGTCTTGTGCCTGTTGTCTCCGATGAAGGCACTATCGAATCGACTGATTTTGGATTAACATCTGAAACTGTATCGTTCGGTCGGCAATCGTCAAAAGAATACCTGAATGCCGGAGCAACTTTCGATTTTACTTTTGGATTCATGGCTCCTTTCATCTACATACCTTTTCCGGTTCCCGGAGGCTACCTGCAGATCGCAAAGGAGAAGTTCAGCATGTTCACCACGACCACCATCAACACACGAGAATTGTTGCAAAAGTCTGTGACATCCGTGACGGATGGAGTAGCGAAACGTATGGAAAACGTTGCGTTTGATCCGCGTACAGGGTTACCAGCAATTCAACGTACGTACGATTCCTATGATGGGATGCAACATGCGGGCATGCCTGAAGTTCATGATGGCTCCATCACCACCGAAAACATTCCCGCTCATACCATCTACAAAAGCATGCGGTCGAAGTCGGACAATGAACGCTTTAACTTAAAATGGATGTATGATAATGTCACTCTCACAAAAGACAACGGTGACTACAGTTTAACACTTAAGAATGATGACGACAACGACTTGCCTCCATGTTTATTGAATAGCAGTTCGAAAATATGTCCTGGTGATATTTTGAAATTGCAAGCTGCGGGTGCTACCGAAATTTACGTTCTCGGTGATGAAACGGTAAATGGCGCTATCAAACTTCATCCTTACCAGGGAGTGAGTGGAAATGCCTACATCAACATACCGGACGGACAGTCCAGTGTATTGAGCGCGTTCGTAATTCGCAGTGGAAATTCTAATACGCTAACAGCATCAGCAGGGGTGGTAACGCATTATGGAAAAATTGCAAGCGTTGAAGAATCGGAGAAACTGGCCGCGGCTCACCAACTTGCAGAGATGCTGACCGAGGCAGCACAAAAAGGTAACAAGACAACCAACTTCGGAGCAGCCCAGTGGCCGGCAGGACTCAAGATAAATTATGGCGGAAATTGTTTTTCCATGTCCGGCCTGTCGATCAGCCTTACCACATCAGATGACTTTGACGTGGAGTGCAGCGCTGACGCCAGCGCGGTTGATGTTGCACTAGTCGTGCCAAAGGGTATGCTCTTTCAATTTGATGCGGAGGGTTATCTGACCTATTATATGCCAGGGCAGGAAGATTGTCAAAGACGCATTACATGTTTTCGGTTATGTTTTGATGAAACAAGCAAACAGACCCAATCAGGAATTCTCAGCGCATCAGCTCAGGTTTTCACACGTGATGTCAACGTAAAGCCGAATCAGGCGTTGCCAGTTGTAACAAACCCATTTCAATCGGGTATGCGTTACCTTCGCCCCGAGAGTAACCACGTTTTCATTACGGACGATGTAGTTGCAGGTAATGCACTGGCGGCAGGTGAACGTAACTACACGGCAGGAACTTTCACACTCAATCGGTTCAACTTTGATCTACCTGGAGCGAATGCAGCAAATGGATGGATAAAGACAAATGCTATTGACCAATATGCACAAAGCGGGGCACCACTCGAATCTGAAAACGCACTGGGGATCAAAAGCATTCAAAAATCATACGCTGCGAATAATCAACCTTTCCTCGTAGCAACCAACGCAACTTCGGGCACCGTATTTTTTGAAAGCTTTGAGCGATTTCATGTAGTCTATGACGAAGACGCATCCGAGTATATTACTCCATTTAGTCCTTTCGAAATTTCGGGAATAAATGCTGCGCTCGATGATGGCATATCGCACACCGGAAAGTATTCGCTTCATTTGTTTGCGCCTGCCGGGGTCACTGAGCTTTCTCTCTCATGGAACGGTGCCGAGGGAAAAGCAGAGGAGTCGCAATTAGAACAGGGCGTTTTGGTTCGTGCGTGGGTCAATACTACCGACCTGCAGCTTGAAAATAAGATCGCATTGGTGCTACCGAATGGCGTAAAAATAGATTTCGAAGTAAAATCTAATGCAGGGTCGTGGCGATTGATCGAAGCTGTTCTTACCCCTTCAATACTATCATCCAACGTGATGGCCGGGCAACCGCTGTTCTCCAAAATTCTGATGACTCAAATCGCTGGTGGTAATCTTTGGATTGATGACATCTTTGTAAAATCATTCGACACGTCAATAACAGGGATTGTATATGACGAATTCTTCAGACCCAGTGCTGTGTTCGATAATTCAGGCTATTCACTGCAATACACCTACAGTCCTGATGGAACATTGCTGAGAAAAAGTGTTGAAACTGCCGAAGGTTTGAAACCACTCGAGGAGCAGCGTTCCCATATGAAAGGGAGCACAAGGTAAAACATATCATGAGAAAACATTCTACCTGCCAATTACCCATTATTATTTTCATCAACAGCCGAATATTAAGCCAATGACTAATCTTATCTCCAAACGCGCAAGTTGTGCAGCGCTACTATTGAATGCCTTTTCCATTTGTGCTATTGACCTTTATTCACAGACGTCAAATCAGGATTTTAAAATCACGTCCCAGATCACGACCGACTACACCCAGCTCAACCTGCATCAAACAGTTCAATTATATCCGCGCACGTTCGGGGGACCATATGATTGCGTACCTGTTGACCAGCGGAGCTCACGTTTGAGATTGGAGCTCTCACAGGATGCGGCATTTGCATCAGAAGATTTTATGTTTGAAGTGACAATTAAGGTGAATGGTGTGAGCGCGATAGCAGGGTCGACAGCGACAGAGCTTTTTTCACCAGTGATACTGAAGCTTGACCACTCGCATCTGCATGCAGTTTTCATTGGCGATATCAGCGAAGCGTACGATCAGTTCTCGCACTATCAGGTAGAGATTATCTCGACAAGTTTAAAAGGAACAGAAGGGGATATTCAAGCGCGGTACAGCATCGAAGAAGACCTTAGTTACGATGTCACAGGGGTTGAGCTTCTGGCATTGCCAGCCACAGTTGAAGGCCGGCAAGCGATCCTGAGCTGGACCTCATCATGCCAGCTGGTGAAGAGCTACCAGGTAGAAGTGCAACGGATCTACAACACGCAGGAAAGCGATGATGTGCATGAAGTAACAGGAAAAGTGGAATGGAAGAAGAGCGGAGATTTTTTGGTTTCGGAAGGATCAAGTGTGAAGGTAGCGTTATCTGAAGGGAGCGGGTATTATATCTGGCGAGTACGCGCACTCGGTGATGACGATCATACGATGAATGTTTCGTCATGGGCAGGTGTGACTGTCAATGAGGGAGAAGAGATCAGCGGAGAGGAAGCGGTGGCCGCAGGAGGATTTTATTTTGAAGACCCCGATGAAGAGCTGAACAGACAATATCGCAAAGTTTATCTACAAAGCTCCACGCTGGAGTCAGTAACCTACGCCAGCGATCTTCTGGAACCCGTGCAAACGCAGCGGTATATTCACGGAGATGGTCAGGATAAGATAGTTGCCAGTCAACAGGTTTACAACGCAGCAGGTCAGGCATCGATCACTACGCTTCCGACCGAGGTCACTGCAATGAGCGGATATATCCCTGGCATGCTTACCTCGTCAGACGGCTCCTCGTATGGGCCGGATCAATTCGACAGGGAAGGGAATCGTAACAATCCGGAAAATGCATTGGGCGAAGCAGCTACATTTTATAATAATGGTTATCCGTTCCGGGAAGTGACGCAGGATGAACTTGGCCGGGTGAAAGAATCCGCGCTGGCCGGCACACCGTACCGGATCGGGAGTGGGCATAGTACAAGATATTATTATGTTCAGGCTACGCAGTTGGAGCTGAATCGATTATTTGGGCAGGAAGCACCCAACGTGGAAAGCGTGAATAAAGTGATCGCAGTAGACGGCAACGGAGTGACTAATGTACAATTGATAGACGCGCTCACGGGGCAATTGCTGTCGACAGCCATAGCAGGAACGGGCCAAGGCGCAGGCGCGTTGGATCCGTTGCCGGGCTCCTCGGAGCTTACTGTGCACAGCGATAAGATGCTCTCGACAGAAGAAGAGAGGTCGGGTTACAATCGTGTGTCGGTGAGGCCATTTTTTTCAATGCCAGCGCAGCAGGAGGTGACGTTTCATTACGAGCTAGCCCCGGAGCAATTTGGATTTACTTGCGGATCGATTGCGTATAGCCATGGGGTTGACCTGACCGGGAAGGTGGAAATTCTCAACGAGGAAGGTGAGACAGTTCACCGCGAATCATTTACCTACAACCCACTTGTCCAAGGCGGAGAGCCGGTGAAAAAGACGTTCCATGTTGGTTTAAGTCAGGGTCAGTACCAGGTAGTGCGCACACTGAGCGCCAATGGCAAGTATGCCGACACTAAACAAGAAGGCGCAAGCGGGATAGTTCACAATACTTATGTCGAACACCACCAGGGAGAAGTTCGCGATCGATTGCAGGAAGAGCTCGCAGGAGATGAGCAGCTTCAGCAAATTGAAAACTATCTCAATAATAACAACCTGACCGGGCTATATAATTTTTTAGGCGGAGTAAGCAAAGATGATGCAGGCAACTATCCGGAGTTCATCACGTTGAAGCCGGCTTCGATGTGCGATGCATTGAAGATCCCTGTTCAGATCTGTAGCAATCCATGCGATGAAGGTCTGCCTGATTTTCAATCGTATTTGATGGAACGATGGCCAGGGCTAGCCGATGAGTACCACGGATATTTTTTCAATGGCCTCACCGGTGGATCACTTGTACCTGCTGTGTTTGCCAGTTCACATCCGGATTGGCTCAACACGCTGATGAACGAGATGATACTGGATGGGTATGACTGCGCGCGGTTGTGGCAGGAATGGACTGTGCTTGTGGACAACCTGGACAAGCTGGGTGATTCGGGATTGATATTGAGCACTGACGAAGGCGGTAAGCTGCTCAATACGCATTTTGATCTGTTGAAAATGTTCATGGACAGGGTGGGCACACGCTACGTTGGGTTCAGCGATGAAGAAGAAGACTACCTGCTGGATGCGCACCATTATTTTTATTATGATGGAAGTTCGGAGCCGCTCTGTCATACGGTGATGGGCTTTGATTCATCATCGCCATGGGGACAGGATGAGGAAGAAGGAGGAAGTCGGCCATGGGCAGCGCTTGCGGATTGCATTTATTCTCAAGGCACGAGCATAGACGTGAGCGATCTGGAAAGCTCCATCGGTTCCGGGTGCGATCAGCTTGCCAGTGAAGAAGAGCGGCTGGCATGCATCGTTGAAGTGAAGAGCGCAGTAGAGAATCAGTGCCAGAGCCTCTGCCAGGCGCGTTATAACGACATGCTGATCGAGATCATCAGAGAGCTTCAGTCAGCAGGGTATCAGGTTCAAATAGAACCGGAAGTGGATGGCGACTACGATTTTACATTCGAGCAGCTTCACTGCATGGCGCAGAAGATGGTGGTTGGCTGTAAGGAAGGATGTCAGTTGTCGCTGGTATCCGATGAGTCGACCGGGACCGTGGTTCAGGTAGGTACGGCCGAAGAGATTGCCACGATGAGCATGTGGATGGCAGGAGCCGTTGAGATCACCCTTGAAAATCCGTGTCCAACAGGAAGCCAGATGAGCGGACTTGCTCCTGTTCCCGGTTTGACGAAAGAACTTTTAGAAAATCATCTCGAGTCATTTTTACTGGCTCATCCGCTTGGCGGGTGCTGGAATTTTCAATCTGCGATTCCGTTTCCTGCAGAAAGCCAGGACGAGTATTCATTGCAATCGTGTGGACCAGGAAGTGTTTGGGTTGATCCCTCACGACCGGTAACGCTTTCAGTTGATGACTGCACGTTTACGTTTGAACAGCGCATTACTGTTGAAGAGCAATGCAGCGGCAACCGGCAAGCATTCATCGATCAGTTGAATGATCAGTTCGACCTGCTGACGGTTAACGGAAGTATAGAGATAGATGGTGCAAGTCTTCCGGCCGGCATCTCACTTCAGGGCACTTCAGATGGAGCGATGTGTTTTGTACCGTCACAGATCGGGATTACCAAGACAA
>CBHROW010000099.1:0-15779 GCA_966080355.1 uncultured Chryseosolibacter sp. | reverse complement strand
TCAATTCGTTGTTCTTGAGCCGCAGATCGTTAGTCCTGTCAAGGACCATGCGTTCGAGAGATGCTGTGATATGTTCCTGATTTGAAAAATCTTGTATAATGCCAATATATCCCATGAAGCTATCGCTGGCGTCCCACCGGGGAATAGCGTGCGCATAACAAACCGTGTAGCCACTTTGCGCATTGCGAAGTCTGAACTTCGCTTCGAAAACGATCCGTTTCGACACGGACTTATCCCAAGACGTGCGAATATTGTCCTGATCATCGGGGTGAAGATGATTCAGCCACTGATTGCCAGTGCCTTCTTCGATCAGTTTGCCAGTCAGTTCATTCCACCGCCCATTCAGAAAAGTACACATTCCATTTTCATCGGTTGCCCAAAGTACAAGTGGTACCAAGTCAGCGATAATTTTGAAACGTTGTTCGCTTTCCCGGGCAGCTTCAGCGGCAAGTTTCTGCGCTGTCACGTCAACCGTAAAGCACCTTGTATGAACGAACCTGCGTCCTTCCCAAAGGACACTTGAGTTAATCGACACAAATCGTGAGCTCCCGTCTTTACACACCATTTCTGCCTCAAAGTTTTTGAGGACCTCTCCTTTCGACAGCGTTGCAAGGATGTGGTCAATGCAAGCTTTACTCTTGTGGAATTTTGAAATGTGCTGGCCTTTGTATTCGTGCTGCTCATAACCGAGCATCTTTAGCTCAGCCGGATTCACCCAGGTTATTATTCCCTCTGCGTTCACCCAATGAAGACCAATGGTAGCATTCTCAAAATAGTCCTGAAGGGTACGCTGATCCTTCATTCTATCGGTGACATCAGTACCATGAAAAATGATTGATGATACGCCATGATGGGCATCGAGTTGTGGCGTCAGGGTAACATCCAAATACCGCTGTTCAAGCCCGTGCGAAAAAGAGACGATGAAGTTAGCAGGCAGCCCCACCAATACGTTGCCCAGATGTCGTTGGATCTGATCAAAAACCTGATCGCCAACAACCATGTGAAACAGGTTTTCCTTACCGCTTTGAAAGGGAAACCATTTTAAAAATTTGTCATTACCATAGATCAGATGAAGATTGCAGTCCATCCTGGCGACCAAAGCAGGGACCGCATTTAAAAGATCTTCGAGATCAGAAGAATGCGCTTTCGCATCTGTGTTATTTAAATAAGCTTCAGTCAATAGTTTGCGAATTAATAGTGGGGAAAATCTGCAACGGGAACTCTCCGCTAAGTCTAATCTGCAGTTAGGAAAAGAATCATGCCAACCGGGCAACATGTACCCATTCGCTTGCTTTAAAGAATCGCTCCTCGAACAAAAAGCGCAACGATAACTAAATGAATCTGCGCTAAGCACGAAACACTACATCCGGGCTCTTGCGTTAGAACAAGATCCCGATAAACGATGTTCTGTTCGCCAGCGATTGAGGTGCTCCCCCCTTTCATGTCTTGATTCCATCACTCATTCAAACCCCGCGCAAAAAAAAGAAGGTGCCTTAGAACTTTTTGCCTTCTTAAATAATCATTGGGTATGCTAACTATTACGCCCAACCGGAAACACGTTACTCATATCGCTATCTTCCTGGTTGCACTGCTCTGCACGCACTGCAGGGAGGATGACTTTCTTGATGGATATGATCGAAACGATTTGTTTTCGGACCCTACGCAAAGCGAGCTGGATGCTGTCCGGTCAGCGTGGAGTTCAAGAGACCTATCCGTGAAGGGCTATCATGTAGAACAGGAAAATAAAATAGCGAACGCCAATGTGACGCTGAAAATCGTATCATTTACTGTCGATGGGCATAAAGAATACGGTGCATTGGTTATTCCTGCCGGAAGCACTAGCCTTCCCGTTAGAATTTTTGTGGGAGGATTTGGCATCGACAACGATGTGAACTCAATCAACCTGGTGCTTGACAATGTCAACGGTGATCCTTTTGTCTTTGCCTTTCCTGCGCTGAGAGGTCAATCGTTGAGTATTACGATCAACAATATTGAGTACACTTCTCCTGTCTCGGAGGGCGAACACTGCGATGCTTTCGATGGCGCAGCTGACGACATCATCGCTTTTCTCAATGTCATTGAACATACCGAGGTGACAGCCGATGTGCATCGAACTACTGTAAGAGGAGGCAGCAGGGGCGCGACCGTAGCGTTACTCGCTGCCGAGCGGGATAAAAGAATAAGGGGGGCTCTCGGCATTGCGGGGCCAGTGAACCTATTGGAGTTAACCTCATCACATGAAAATGACAAGACATATCAATGTCAGTTTCTCAATGATCTTGTGGAGAATCATCATTCATTGGAATCGGCACGATTGAAAATGATCGCCAGTTCACCCGTATACTTCGCAGAACTGCTTCCTAAAGCACAACTTCATTTAGGTGCCAACGATGCGGTTGTACCTGTCTCGCAGGGAGAAGAGTTAAAAACGGCAATGACTAAAATAGGAATGACTGATTCTCTTGAGCTTTTTATCTATGAGGGCAGAACGCACGAGAATATTGCCACCGATAACAAACTGCTCAGCGATCGCATAACGGAATTTCTAAAGCAATTTTGATTTCAAGGCCAATTTTTCACTCGCTTCTTAAAGTCTCAACCGGATTGGCCTTTGCGGCTTTCACCGATTGCCAACTCATCGTCAGCCATGCAATTAGAAATGCAAATAGGCCAGCCGATAAGTATAGAACAATGCCTACGTTCACTTTATAAACATAATCCTTTAACCACCAGTCTACCGCAAACCACTCGAGAGGCGCGGACAATGCAAACGCAATAGCGATTAGTTTCGCGAAATCTTTCGAGAGCAGGTAGACAACTCCCGACACGGAAGCTCCCAAAACTTTGCGGATCCCGATCTCCTTCGTACGTTGTTCCGCTGTGAAGGCGGTGAGCGCGAACAACCCTAAACTAGCAAGAACAATCGCGAGCGTTGCAAAAACCACAAACACCTTTCCTGTCCGTTTTTCGGAATCATACATTTTACCAAATGCCTGGTCGAGGAAAGTATATTCGAACGGAGTTCCCGAATTAAAAGTCTTCCAGGTTTTTTCCACAAAGGCAACAAAGTCGTCTGTCTTTTCCGCTTTGAACCTCACAGGTATGCTCCAGTTACTTTCACCAAGATAAAGACACAGCGGAGCAATACGCTGCTTCAACGATTCATAATGAAAATCCTTCACAACTCCGATCACGGTGAGCGATATGAATTTATTTTCGTTGATGGGATCATTGAAGCTAAAGGTCTCGATTTTCTCACCTATCGGATCTTTGAAGCCGAAATGTTTGACTGCAGCTTCGTTGATGATAACGCCACTCGAATCCGATGGAAAATCTTCGGAGAAGTTACGTCCTTGCTTAATTTCCATTCCGAAGGTGCCGAGGTAATCGTAGTCTACACTCCACGATTGCATCGAAATGTGAGATTCCGCTGATGGATTTGCGCCACCTGTCCAAAACGCTCTGTCGGATCTGGCCCAACCAGAGATGGGAATAAAACCTGAAACCGATGCGTTAGTAACCATAGTATTCTTCACCAACTCATTTCTGAAGGCGCGCTGTTTTGTACCTAGCGTTTCCGTGTTATGTACAATGAGCACCTGTTCGCGGTCATAACCCAGGTTTTTATTTTGAATGAAAGAAATTTGTTTCTGCACTACCATTGTTCCTGTCACCAGGAAAATCGAAATCGTGAATTGAAATACTACAAGCGTGCTGCGGATGCTCTTGCCACGGGTACCCAAGAGCGTTTTCCCTTTCAACACCTCAAGCGGTTTGAAAGCGGATAAGAAAAACGAAGGGTACAATCCCGCGAAGATCCCAACGATAATGGATGAGACCACAAATAGCAGAATGAACATCGGCTGTGTCAATGGGATTTTCAGCGATAGCTCCGCCAACGTGTTGAAGGATGGCAGAATCAGGTACGCGAGCCCCAAGGCCAACGCAAATGAACACATGCTGAGCAACACCGACTCGGTTAAAAACTGGCCGATCAAATGAGCGTGAATTGAGCCGAGTGCTTTGCGAACGCCAATCTCCTTAGCGCGGTTAGCAGACCGTGCGGTTGAAAGATTCATAAAATTGATACACGCGATCACTAAGATGAATAGCGCCACGGTACCGAAAAGATACACGTATGAGATGTCGCCATTCGCACTCATTTCCATTTCGCGATGAGAATGAAGGTGAATATCCGTTAATGGAGTCAATGAATACGCCACCCGGTCACCGATGCCTTCAGGGTCATTCAGCTTCAACTCTTTCCCGAACATCGCATTCGCCTGTGGACCAAAATATTTATCAACAAGCGCTGGCAACTTCGCTTCAAGGTCCTTCGCATGGGCTCCTTTCCGCAACAGTACATAAGTGTTAAAATTGTTCGACAGCCAGCTATCATCTCTGATATTCCAGTGTCCTTCAGATGATAAAATAAAATCGAGTTTGAAATGTGTGGTCTCGGGGAAGTCATTAAAAACGCCTGTGACCTTATAGTTCACATCATCAATGATCAACGTTTGCCCGTAACCATGGCGACCCGGAAAATATTTCTCTGCCTTGGTTTTACTGATGATCAGGGTGTTCGGCTCGATTAGGGCATTCGCCACGTTGCCTTCAAGCAAAGGCAAAGAGAAAACTTTAAAAATGCCGTTGCTGGCATATGCCATGTACGGTTCCTTGAAACGTTCCGTGTTGTGTTTCACCCAGCGCCATGGCCACTGGCTGAAGTGCATGGCAACCTCCACCTCCGGGAATTCGTCCTCAAACACGTGCACGGCCGCGGGTGGTGTACTTGCCAGGTTATAATAACTTCCATTGAACATGATCTCCGTGTTCACACGATAGATGCGATCGGCATCTTTAAAATGCCTGTCGTAGGAGGTCTCATTCGCGATGTACAACGTTATCACCAAACAGGCAATAACACCAACAGTAAGTCCACCAATATTGATCAACGAATATCCTTTATTGCGAAGAAGATTTCGCCAAGCGATCGTAAAATGATTCTTATACATACCGAAAAAATTTGGTTGATATGAATTTCCAAACGACTTGATGAACTCCGGCCTGAAATAGAGCATTACGGCAAACACAAATTGCCACCTTGCTTTTCGCGCAGACATTTTGCATGCCTTGGCGAATCGCTCGGTGAGATCTCCCTCAATTTCGTCAATGCAATCTTCGCGGCAGAACCAGCGAAGGAAGGCGATAGCTTTTTCAGGAGGCTTCATCAGCTAAAAGAGATTTTAGGGATGCGTTTGTAAATGTTGTTCCTTAACTCATACTGTGCATCGATTGACCGCTTTCCCAGCGCAGTGATCACATAAAATTTTTTGCGCCTTCCACCGCGGTCTTCTGTAATGCCTCCTACTCTCGACTTCACCAGCCCTTTGTCTTCCATCCTCCGCAGCGCAACGTGCACCGCGCTCATGTTTATCTTGCGGCCCATCTCCTCCTCCAGTGCTTCGATGATCGAAACACCATAGGCTTCATTATGTTGCGCAGCTACCATGAGTAATACCAGTTCTTCAAATTCTCCGAGGGGATATTGTTTCATTTTAGCGGATATTTAGTTAGCAAATATAGAAATAATACAATTTGTTTTATATTTGCTAAGTAAATAGAGTAAAAAAGTATTCAAGAGAGGGAACGCGAAGTACAAGCCAATGATCCTTTAACCCAACGCTCAAAATTCATTCGGGATTCTGAGTGTTGTTTAGCAATTGTCAGGCAATTTTTGCTACCATTTTACGCGCAAGTGCAACACCCCGGGCTACAATAAATGACATAGCGTATCGAAAATAATCGCTGTAACATTTCTTCGAATTGAATGAGACGTGGGTGTGAGAAGAGAGATCACTTTGCTATCTTTACCAAAATTTTACCATGTCCGAATCATCCGAGTGCCCGAAATGCAAATCTCCCTATGGATATCCCACCGGTACGTCCATGATGTGCCCCGAGTGCGGCCATGAATGGAGCCCTGAAGAAAGTACAGAAGCGGTAACCGTTTCTGAGGAGACAGATTCATTATTGGTAAAAGACGCGAATGGCAATGTGTTGCAGGATGGCGATACCGTTGTGCTGATCAAAGATCTACCTGTTAAGGGTGCACCCAAGCCTATCAAAGCAGGTACCAAAGTGAAAAACATAAAACTCGCGAACGGAGACCACAACATCGATTGTAAAATAGAGGGCTTTGGTGCTATGGCGCTCAAATCCGTTTACGTACGGAAAGGATAGTTGCAGCCAAGACTGAGCGTTGACTTACTATTAATATTTAGCGTCTTTGCTTTTGAAGTGGATAATGGTGTTTCCATCATAGCGATGCACGCCAACAGCGCCATACCAAATACTCCCATCGTTAGCCTGGAAAATTGACCAGATAACCGCGTGCGAGGCCATTTCGATGACCGTTGGCTTTTCGTTAGACAATGATTCTCCATCGTAGCATAAAAGTGTCCAGGTACCTCGCACTTGTGAACTCGTCCAGATGTTTCCAGTTCTATCCTCGCAGATAAACACAACCGGATTATTCGAAAAACTGGTACACGTGCGGCCGTCATAACGCCAAAGTCCATTACCGCCAAGCCAGACATTTCCTTTACTGTCTTCGATGATACAGCGAACATTGGAGCTACCGTTATGGGCGAAAACGCTAAACACCCTTCCGTCATAAACGAAGGTGCTGCCCCTCGTAGCAAACCAAATTTTGCCTGTTTTGTCTCCCATGATAGAATTGACTTCGTTTGAAGGACGCGTAAAATCGGGAACAGATTTCCCTGTTCTTTCCTCGATCATAGAATCATCTTTCATCACGTAATTCCGAAACGATTCGCCATCATAACAACTCACTCCCCCGTTGGCACCGAACCAAATGTTGCCCGCTTTGTCTTCATAAATACAACCAATCTCATTGTTCACAAGTCCTTCCCTCGATGTGAAATTTTGAAAACTACTGCCATCATACCTATATACACCCGCGCCCATAGAACCGAACCATAAATTTCCACGCCTATCTTCCAAAACGGAAAAAAACCGATATGAAGTCAGATGTCCTGCAATATTGCTGAATGATTGTCCATCGTATTTAAAGACGCCATCAAAGGCAGCGATCCAAATATTGCCGTTCTTATCTTGCTCGATGATGCGAGCAGTGCCAGTGGGTGCGTTGGGAGTGCTCAGAACTTTGATTTCTGGCTTACTACCATCTTGTGACGGTTCAACTTTGCTTTGTCCCTTGATAGTACCACAAAGAGTGAGCGCCAAAAAGGCGTATGCGAATATAAGTTTCATCTTGAACAGGTGATTTCTCAAACACTTGACTGAACAGCATTATCTGCAATCCATGAACTGTGCTTACTTTTTTTAAACATTATGTCACCGGCAAAGTAATACGCAGAATTTTGCCGTACCGGCTCATTACCACGGGCCATTCTTTTTAACCTGGTAAAAGCGTTTGCCATCAAATCTGTAAAGTCCTTGTCCGGTGCCGAACCACATGTTTCCCGACCGGTCCTGATACATACTTTGGACGCAGCAGTTAAGCCCATCTTCTTCCGTGAATACCGTAAATGCCTTTGCGTTTGAAGAAAGAATTGACGGGCAATATCTTGTAGTGCTTCCGCGGGCCGTGATCCAAATGACACCGGACTTCTCCATGTAAATTCCCCAAACTTCACTTCCACCCAATCCATCTTTGGTTGTGAAGTAGGCAAACGTTCCTCCATCATAACGGCAAATACCATTCTTCATCGTAAACCAAAAATTTCCTGCGTTGTCTTGGACCATTCCTCCTGCATAGTTATCGCCCAGGCCCGATTTGCCGATGATATTTTTAATTTGCGCTCCATCATAACGGAACACTCCGTTGTTTTGTGTCGCGAACCAAATGTTGCCGTCTCTATCTTCCATAATGTCTTTAACACTCACCGGTGCGAGCAAATGAAATTGTGAAAAGCATTTGCCGCCCGTGTCATCGGCTGACGGATCGTATCGAAACACACCGCCCTCAGTGCCCACCCAAATATTACCGGAGTTATCTACGAGAATACTTTTTCGGCCCACTTTGATATTGGTCAGGCCATTTTTTTCAGAATAACGCACAAATGTATTCCCGTCATACTTGATAGCGCCATGATCCGTCCCAAACCATACATTGCCATTCTTGTCTTCAGCGATCGCATGCACACTGATTCCATCATCCTCATCTCCTTTATCATTACGAAGGATCTCGCCTTTGCCGAAATATTTTAGGGTTCGGCCGTCATATCGAACGATGCCCTCGCCAAGTGTGCCAAACCACAAATTCCCTCTTGAATCCTGAAAAATGCTTCTGATGATCTGGCTCACCAGGATACCCGGGTTGATCCCTGATAAAGCGTCTGCAAGCTCATTAACCGGGTCGGGCGGAGAAGCCGAAGAGGGCGGTGTTGCTTTTACCCTGCTGGCGTCTTTCTGAGATAGTAGTTCAGCGTTGTTTGGTTCTTTAGCGCAAGTGCAAAAAACAAATGTCAGCAAAACATATAAGCTTATTGGCCTGTTCATTTCTTGTTTTGAGGAGGAATTCAACAAACCTATAAGTCTATGTGCTCAGTTTTCGTTGGTGGTTTGTAAAAAGAATGTAAACGATTGTAAAATTTGACCATACAACCCGAATGCGCTTCGCAGGGCCTGGTTCAACTTGCAGGCAAATGCCAAAAGCACTGTGCTAGGATTGACCATGTTCGGGAAGATAGATATGAAACTCAGCGCCAACACCTGGTTTCCCTTCTGCTCTGATAAAACCTCCGTGGTTTGCAATAATTTTTTTGCAGATGGCCAGGCCGATGCCGGTGCCGGAATATTCACCATGTCCATGAAGTCGCTGAAAAACTTCAAATACTTTCTCGTTGTACCGCGGCTCGAAACCAATTCCATTGTCGGTGAATATGATGTGATGGAACTTTTTATCTGCCGGTTGATGATGATGAGGTATCTCGTTTCCGTTAATAATTTCAGCCCTGATTTCAATTTTCGGAGAAGCGCCATCTTTAGAAAATTTCAGCGAATTACCGATCAAGTTCGTGAGCAACTGATTGAATTGAAAAGCAACCGCATCAATGACCGGAAGCTTAGCCGACTTGATCTCGGCATGTCTCTCCTCGATCTTTTCCCGCAGATCCGATTTCACTTCGCTTAAAATGACGTTCAGATCTGTTTTTTCAATTTTTTGCTGATCGGTGTCTGTTCGCGCATAGGTGAGCAGATCCTCGATAAGGCTCTGCATCCGATTGGCAGCGTGCTCTATTCTTGAAAAGTAATTCTGGCCGCTTTCCGATAAATTCGTTTCGACCTGGGAAATGCGCGTGATAAACATTTTGATTTTACGAAGCGGTTCTTGCAGATCATGACTCGAGACATACGCGAAGGAAGCTAGTTCCTGGTTCATACGCTCCAGCTCCAAGTTTTGCTGCTCAAGCCGCTCGGCATTTTCCTGCAACTTGTCTTCTGCAAGTTTTCGTTCGGTAAGATCACGGGTCACTTTTGTAAATCCGATCACATTGTTCCGATCGTCATGCAAGGTGGTAATCACTACATAGCCCCAGAACTTGCTTCCGTTTTTCTTTACTCTCCAGCCTTCGTGCGTGGCACGACCTGTTTTCCTTGCCTGATCCAGCAGTTTTCCAGGTAAACCTCTTTTTTGATCATCTGGTGTGTAAAAAGTACTAAAGCTCCTGCCGACAATTTCTGAAGCAGAATATCCTTTTATCTTTTCCGCGCCTTTGTTCCAGTTTTCGATCATTCCTTCCGGGCTTAAAAGGATGATAGCATAGTCTGAAACTTCAGTAACCATCTTGTGATATCTCTCCTCACTGCGCCTCAGGCTGTCGTTGGCTTGCGTGAGTTGTTCTTCACTGGCCGTGAGTTCCTCATTGAATTCTTCCAGTTCGGAATTCATTTTTTCCAGGATCTCTGCGTTGCGTTTCAATTCGGCATTAGCCTCCATGAGTTGTTCTTCGCTGGCCGTGAGCTCTTCGTTCAATGCCGCGAGCTCATGATTTGCTTGTTCCAGGTTTTCCGCGTTACGTCTCAATTCGGCATTAGCCTCCATGAGTTGTTCTTCACTGGCGGTAAGTTCTTCATTTAATGCCGCGAGCTCGTGATTCGCCTGCTCTAAGTTTTCTGCCTTGCGTTTCAACTCGGCATTTGCTTGCACAAGTTGTTCTTCGCTGGCTGCGAGTTCTTCGTTCAGCGCGTCTAGCTCATAGTTTGCTTTTTCCAACCGCTCTGCGTTTTCCCGCAGCTTGTCCTCGGCATGCTTTCGTTCCGTGAGGTCTCTGGTTATTTTAGAGAAACCAATAACATTGTTGGAGTCATCGTGCAACGCGGTAATTATAACGCTGCCCCAGAATCGAGTGCCGCCCTTTTGCATTCGCCAGCCTTCGTGCACAGCGCGTCCGGTTCTACGAGCCTCTTCCAGCAATCGGTCTGGCAAATTATTTTTCTGATCCTCTTCGGTGTAAAAAACCCGGAAATTTTTCCCGACAATCTCCTCCGCACTATATCCTTTGATCTTTTCAGCTCCTTTATTCCAATCTTCAATAACTCCTTCAGGACTCAACATGATTATGGCGTAGTCAGAAACTTCGTCAATCATTTTGTGATACCGCTCTTCACTCCTTTGAAGCTTCAATTGAACGAGTTCCGTCTCTGTTTTTTTCGATCTCATCAGCTAGTGGTCTTACTGGTAAAGGTTAACACGCAATTGGAGAGGTAATAAAAATAGATTTTCGGATGGATAATACAAGCAAAACCTTTCGTGTCGGTTCAAAAAAGATAAGAAATGTCCGCATAAAAAAGACGTGCCAATAACCCAGACGTTCCGGGATTACGCTGACTTGGAAAAAATTTCCCCGCGCAAGTAAAGTATTGAGAGTCTATAAATACTTAAAAAGGTTCCAATAAGCAAGTAACGATAAAAACTTCGCTTTACTCCTATCGCCAACCCAAGCCGGGCGCAACATACTTCAAAATAGAAGACAACACGTGAACATTGTATTCAACACCGAGCGTATTCGGTATTGTCAATAGCAGTGTATCTGCTTCGCGGATCGCTTCGTCAGCAGCCAACTCTCTAACCAGTTGATCTGGTTCAGCAGCGTAGCTCCTTCCGAAAATTGCACGCTTGTCGCTTTCAATGTATCCGATCTGATCAACGCGGCTTCTCTCCTGCCCGAAGAGATACCTGTCATCATCATTTATCAACGCAAAGATCGAACGACTCACGGAAACCCTTGGCTCGCGCGTATGCCCTGCCTTCTTCCACGCTTCTTTGTATAACCTGATCTGCTCCGCTTGCTGTACATGAAAAGGTTTGCCACTTTCATCGTACTTCAGCGTTGAGCTTTGCAAGTGCATTCCGTTCTCAGCTGCCCACACCGCAGTTGCATTCGATGCAGCACCCCACCAGATCCTCTCGCGCAATCCGGGAGAATGAGGTTCGAGTCGCAACAGACCCGGAGGATTCGGGAACATCGGAAACGGATTAGGGGTTGCAAACCCAACACCGCGCAGCTTGTCGAGAAACTCTAGCGCTTTCTTTCGGCCCATGTCAGCGTCAGTCTCGCCTTCTGCAGGCTCATAACCGAAATAACGCCAGCCATCGATCACCTGCTCTGGCGAACCTCTGCTGATGCCGAGCTGCAACCTTCCACCCGAGATGAGATCAGCAGCTCCGGCATCTTCAATCATGTACAGTGGATTCTCATAGCGCATATCGATCACGCCAGTTCCGATCTCGATCTTTTTTGTCTTCGCACCGATAGCCGACAGCAAA
The DNA here is from genome assembly GCA_966080355.1 of uncultured Chryseosolibacter sp. Taxonomy (GTDB): domain Bacteria; phylum Bacteroidota; class Bacteroidia; order Cytophagales; family Cyclobacteriaceae; genus Chryseosolibacter. Next base: position 3,961 of record CBHROW010000099.1, on the reverse strand, counting down.
GGAAATGGCGACCCGAGCTGAGCCGCAAAATGATGCACGCGGAAATACGCGCCATCCAATCCCATTTCTTCCGCAGCCACAGCCAGCTCGATCGACTGCAGCAACGTATCGCTTGCCGTGCGTGTCTGATAACCCTGGCGATCAGCCCAATGCCCGAACGATAAAAATCCGATTTTCTTCATAGATGCTTTGCGTATAACAAGCGTGCAAAGATAAAAATTCAGGGCACTCTTTTGGAGTTGACGGATATCGAGCAATTACTGCCGTCCGGGTTTGTTCTCGGTAGCCTCGGGATCTAATTTCTGATTTTTAGTTTCTGATTTCTGATTAATGGCGGGACAGATAAAATTCTTAAATACAGTCACCCTTCTCCTCTAGGTCCGCAGGACTCCTGTGGAGAGAAAGGGCCGGAGGTGAAAGCTGAAAGCAGGCGGCTACCTCGGATTTGTATTTTGGGAATTTTGAAATTTGGAATTTCTTCCTGGGTATGCCCACTGCCAAAAGGCGCTAAAGCCTCATCGGCAACAAATCCGTCAGTATCTGACTTTGTTCAAATATCTTTTCTTCTGACATTTGATATAATCTTTTCAAATTCCACAGTTTAAAAAAAAATTAAAAATGAAATTCAGACTCTTCATTTCGCTTTTACTTCTCGTGGCCAGCCTCACAACATTTGGTCAATCTCAAACCAATTCGGCTGCTGAAAAAGGTCTCATCAAAATATCCATCATGTACCCTGCCGGAGAAGGCAAGACATTCAACATGGAGTATTATGAAACCAAGCACATGCCCATGGTGGCAGGTTATCTGGGTTCTAATTTGGTAAAGTACACCATCGAAAAAGGCCTTGCCAGCGGAATCCCAAACCAACCCATGGCCTACATGGCGATCGGAACATTTTATGTGAAGAATCTCGCAGAATACCAGACAGCCATTGCACCCAATCGAGATGCCATCAGGGCGGACTTCCCGAATTACACGAATGCTGCTCCGATGATTTTGATCAGTGAAGTAGTGAGGTGATTTCTTTATTGCGTTTGAAATCGAAAATCAACGCGAATTCTGCGGTGAGCTGAAAGCCGAAAGCTGAATGCTTGGGCGGTACATTGAAGGGTACCCTCTTAATCCGATGCTTCCGGGAATAACAAATCGTTTTTAACATTGCTGGACCTGGAGAAACCGAGTCGCACGAAAAACGGCATTCAATTCATGAACATTAAACTTGAGCATCGCAAACAGAAAGTTGTTCCAGTCGGGCGTTTTATTATCCGCCTCGGACGGTATAGCGTTTTTGCTTTGATGCTGATTGCAATCTCTGTTGTCATCGGAGCACTGGGTTATCACCAGGTCGCATCGCTCAGCTGGATAGACAGCTTTCACATGGCTTGCATGATCCTCACCGGCATGGGACCTGTCGTTGAAATGACGTCCAACGCAGCAAAATTATTCTCCTCCTTCTATGCACTCTACAGCGGCATCGCTTTTCTAAGCATAACAGCCATTATCTTTGCTCCGATCATTCATCGGCTCCTTCACATCCTTCACGTCCAGGACGACAGTGACGAAAAATCTTGACGCGACATTTATGAAAGACAAAGTGGCAAAAGTAACAAGTTGGCTTCTGGTTATTGGAGTAGTCTCTTGTTCAGAGATCGGACCGGATGTACATCATCGTCTGAATTCATCCAAGAAATACGCATTCGAAGAGAACGACATCCTCACCTACGCATCGGATGCTTCCATTGAGAAGTTTCAGGTCATTAAAATAGTTGATGGAGAATACTCTGACAGTCGCTCCGGCACGTGTGGTAAGCCCAGGTTTGATATATACGCATATCAGGCGGTGCACCTCAAATCGATAGACTCAGTTCGCACCGATCTGAGAACAATACCTCCTGCCCTGGATGATTGTGGCTACTTTCCAACGCTCAAGTCTACTTCAAGCGAGCTGATCTCATCCCTCAACACAGCTTATATTCCCGCCAGAAACGATCAGATCAGGTGGATGAATGAGCTCATAGCCGCAGTGGAGAGCAAAACGAACTATTATGAGTCAATAACACTACGCGGACAAATATTTAAGAACGACTACGAATACAGCGTTCAAAACGGAAAGCGTTTGTCTAAACTATATTACACGCGGCCATTTGGATTCGTTGCTTTCAAACTTTTGGATGGTACGCTCTTCACGTTGCAAATGTGACGCGATATTTCAAAGCTAACATCTCTGTTTTTTTTGCTCGTTGGAATTTGCTATTCGGAGTTTGGAATCCTTGGGCGTGCCCCCGATCGCCATCGCACAAGCCACGCTATCGGGGTCGCGTCATCCGCTGTACTCCTCCCCCGATGCGCGCAAGCCCCGTCACAAGCCATCGGGGTGCGGGGTGCCGCTTCTGCCGCTCACGCGAGTAGTAAGACCGCCTTTCACAACAATTCACAAAATCTCAACTACGTTCGATTGCCGATGATCTCCATTGCAATTGCTGCCTCCAATTTTTACCTTGTTTGTCACACTTACCCAAAGACCGCCATGAAACGAAATATCTTTCTTCAACTTTCCATGCTGTACTTAAGCGATCGAATTCCTACCGAATAGCGACAGATGCTAAATTCACGCCAAGCTAATTGCTTTGAATTTTTAAAGAATTTTCATGTTTTCAATTCTGATCTGCACGATTCGGGCAGCATTGATCGTCCTCGACCAGAGAAACGGGGATTTGACGAACTCCCTGGTGACGCATCGCAAGTGACACATCAGTTAAACCACACGGCATACCCTTTCCTTCTCAGGTCCCACGCGAGCTTTTCTTCCATCGCCAGTGCTTCCGCTCTTGTCATGGGTTTTAGATTGAGATGTTCGTAGAGGCTCGATCGCAAATACATTCCATATTTCTGCACAATGTTCGCTGACAACTTGTGACCTTTTTTATTGACGTATCCGGTTCGGTGTTGAAGAAATCTTTCCTGTGGAGTTTTGCTCGTCATACCTACGTAGAGACACTGCAGCACCCCGTTGAATTGAGGATTGGCTTCCCTGAATTTTCTGTTCTCGGTAAAGACCTTCTTTTTAAGCTCCACAACGTAGACCTGATATCTCATGCTTTCATTTGATCTGCAATGGCTGAAATACTTTGAGCAATGTTGTTATGAACCTTCTTTCGCAGACAATATTGTGACATAAAACGTGCTGCCCTTACCCGGCTCACTTTCCACCCAGATATCGCCACCATTTGCCAGGACCATCTCTCGCGCGATGATCAGGCCAATACCTGTACCTCTTTCCTTGTTTGTGCCTTCCGTTGAAGCCTGGCGATCGGGTTTGAAAAGATTTTCCAGTTGAAGTGAAGTCATGCCCATGCCACTGTCGCGGATAACCAGCTTTACAAATCCAGCTTCCTTTTGCACTGATATCCAAATGTTTCCTCCCAGGCCAGTGAACTTGATCGCATTCGTTATCAGGTTGCGGATGACAACTTCCAGCTGATCTTTATCCACGCAGACCACCACATCGTCTTCAATTTGATTATCCGCCTTGATGTTTTTGTTTAATATATCGAAGCTGAGTTGAGTAAGAATACTGTCAACCAGTGCTGAGAGGTGAACTGTCGTTGGCTTGACGGCCATGTCGTTCAACTGCGCTTTAGCCCATTGCAAAATATTTTCCAACGCACCACCTGACACTTCGAGTTGTGTCTCGAGTCGCTCCGTGAGGCTCGCTAATTCTTCCGGGCTTAAATTTCCATTTTTCAACAGATCAAGGGTCGATCTCAAATTTGCGATAGGGCTGCGCAGATCGTGGCTGATCACGGAAAAGAGCATGTCTTTTACTTCGTTCAATCTGCCGAGCTCCGAATTGGTAGCCGACAACTGGCGATTGATCTTCTTTCTGCGTTTCGCTCTTCGAAGCGCTGAAAAAGAGATCGCACCATTAAGAAGAATGATGAAATCAAACGACCATCTA
>CBHROW010000098.1:0-15803 GCA_966080355.1 uncultured Chryseosolibacter sp. | reverse complement strand
GGAACAGGAACCTGCTGAACTGATTGAATGCCGGTATGAAAATGTTCGGTGATTTTTCGAAGCTCTTCATCATGGTCGTGCCCAAGAAACAATCGAGAAGCTTTGACCGGCTTTCCGTCATACGTCAGGTAACAAAGGCAATCCTGATTCAACTCCTCTTCAGTCAGAGGCAAGTGGTTGAACGGGTTGAGCGAGATAGACCAGGTGCCCGTAGAGATCAGTACAAGCGGTTTATCAAACTGCAACAAATAGGGAATGAGGGCAGACGAGCTGTCGTGCAATCCAATTCCTGCCTTGATCTTTCTCCCGTTAACTGTAATATCGACAACCTCTGTCGCCTTTTTTATTGGTGGTAATTTTTCTTCGATCTCCTCTTGTTTGACCCAATGGTGATAGGCAGCTTTTGTAAAATCCCAGAGTGCGGTATGACATCCAACACTCGTTATTTCGCTGACGGGCTTGCGTGTTATCACCATGCTAAGAAATTGTGGCAAGTGCAGTGCCCAGGTACAATTTGAGAATTGCTGAGGCAAATTTCTCCGGATCCGCAATAATTGCATGCCGGAGTTAAGGTGACCGAGTGCAGGTGATGCAGTTGTTGTTGAAACGTTGCCATAGACACTTTCAAATGTCTCTGAGAGTTCTTTGGGAAATGGTTTGAGGTAGTTGTAAAGTGGAAGGACGGGTTCAAGTTTTTCATTGACGAGAACGAAGCTTGCACCATAACCGCTGAAATTCACCGCCCGGATATCGAAATGCGGACCGGATACAATACGCAGGAATGATGCATGCAGCCACTGCTGTAATGCCATGATATCCTCACACGGAAAACCATCTTCATCGGTAGTCTCTTCAAGCTGATGAGTTTCTTCGAGCAGCACACGGTAGTGAACATCGAAGACCAGGATCTTCTTGTTCGTTTTACCGATATCGAAAATCAGAATGGCGGGAGGCGGAGTCATTACAATCCGGTGCTAACGGTTATGTTTCCGCGTTTACGGATAAGTTCATCGCGAACTTTGAGCGTCCGAAAAAGTTGAAGGGGAGCGATGGCACCACCATTTCTTCGCCTTGCTTCCGCCACGATAGGACGCACATCCGTTCTAAAAGCATGCTGCAGGATTTCCTGCGCCAGTGTCACGTCATTGTTTTGCTGGGCATTCCGCAACGACTCGCGATCGATCAATAATGCCTGGGCATAACTGATCATAATGGCTTCCACTGACTGGAGCAAATCTTCCAGTGGGTCCTTAACATTATGGGAGGCATCGATCATCCACGCAAGATCCGTTGCATGATTCATCTGGCGTTCGTTCATGCCATCGATCAGTTCATTGAATATCAGGAACAGCTGGTACGGCTTGATGCTGCCAACGGTGAGATCGTCATCACCATATTTTGAATCGTTGAAATGAAAGCCTCCCAGTTTACCTTCCATAAGGAGCAGCGCAACGATCTGTTCAATGTTTGCATTCGGAAGGTGATGGCCAAGGTCTACAAGCGTGTATGCTTTGGGGCCGAGTTTATTGGCATAAAGAAGAGACTGTCCCCAATCGCCAACTGTGGTTGAATAGAAGTTCGGTTCGTAAGCTTTGTACTCCACGAACATTTTCCAGTCTGAGGGAAGAGCAGCGTACACCTCATGGAGGCTCTCGAATGTATTTTCAAAGGCGCGTCTGAAGTTGAGCTGGCCGGGAAATGAAGAGCCGTCAGATAGCCATACCGTTAGTGCTGTCGAGCCGAGCGCGATGCCATGTTGAATAACTTCGATATTGTGATCGATAGCCTGTTTCCTGACATTCTTGTCTACATGCTGCATCGAACCGAATTTGTAACTCAATTTCTGGCCGGGTTGATCCTGAAATGTATTTGAGTTGACCGCATCGAACCGAAGGTCGTATTGTGCTGCCAGGAGTTTGATCGCCCTGCTATCTTTCGGAATATCCCAGGGAATGTGCAGCGAAATGGAGCCGCTATTTCTGTTCAGCTGGTGAAGCGATCCAACATCTTCGATTTTCTCTTCAAGGCTGCGGGGCTCACCACCGCCAGTGAATCTGCCGAAGCGCGTGCCTCCTGTTCCCAATGCCCAGCTTGGAATCGCAATTTGAAACGCGATCAATTTTTGAATGATCGAATCAATATTCGATACACCTGAAGCGGAAAAAGCAAATCGCTGCTGATGTTCGTTCAGCATCCTGGCATTGTGTTCTTCGATCCTCTGTTTTTCAATCTTCATAACTCAACGTACAAAAGACATCGCAATCCCACCATCGACATTCAGCGCGTTACCCGTGGATTTATTCAAAAGCCCACCCACAAATGCAAAACATGCGTTAGCAATATCGTCAGGCAAAATGATCTCGTTCAATAAAGTTCGTTTTGCATAATAGGAGGGAAGCTCCTCAACAGTAACGCCATACGCTTTCGCGCGTCCCTCTGCCCATGCTCCTGCCCAGATCTTGCTGTCGGCAATCACAGCGTCAGGGTTTACGACATTAACACGAATTCTATCAGCACCAAGTTCCGCTGCATTCAATCTGCTGAGGTGCAGCTGTGCAGCCTTTGCTGAGCCATAACCCGCGTTATTCGGACCCGAGACCAGCGCGTTTTTGCTAACGATATTGATCACATCGCCACCCAGTTGCTGTTTTCGCATGATGTTCACCGCAGCTTGCGTCATCAGGAATTGTCCTTTCACTAAAATATCATACAAAAGATCCCAATCTTTTTCCGAATGCTCAAGCAAAGGTTTTGAAATCGAAATACCTGCATTATTGACAACAATGTCTAGCCCACCGAACGCGAGTGAAGCTACTTTGACACTTTCATCAATATCGGCTTTGCGGGTAACATCGCACAATGCCGTTGTGTAAATATCTTTTCCAAACGTTTTCAGAAAGTCAGCCTCAGCCCCGGCCAGCCTGGCGCTGTCGTTATCGCATATGACAACGCATGCGCCTTCTTCCGCAAATTTTTTCGCAATCGCTTTCCCTATGCCGCCAGCGCTTCCCGTGACCATCGCAATTTTTCCGGTCAAAGGTTTTGCCTTGGGCATACGTTGAAGTTTTGCTTCTTCCAGCAGCCAGTACTCGATATCGAATGCTTCCTGTCTGGGCAACGATGTGTAGGATGAAATTGCTTCAGCGCCTTTCATTACGTTGATGGCGTTGATATAGAATTCAGCCGCCACGCGCGCAGTTTGCTTGTCTTTCGCGAAGGTGAACATGCCAACGCCCGGATACAGGATGACAACCGGGTTCGGATCGCGCATCGCAGGACTATTCGGGTGCTTGCAGCTCGCATAGTAATCCGAATACATTTTGCGATAAGCTTCAAATCCCGGTTTCAGTTTTTCTTTTAGCGATCCGACATCTGAAAGATCTTCGTCAGGTTTGAGCGCGAGCACCATCGGACTGATCTTCGTTCTTAAAAAATGATCCGGGCAACTGGTTCCCATCGGGGCAAGCCTGGTAAGATCGTTGCTATTGATGAATTCGAGAACGCGATCATCATCCGTAAAATGACCGATCATCCGGTTTTGGCTCGAAGCAAATCCACGCAGAACAGGCGCGATCAGGGAAGCCTGACTCACACGTTCGTTTTTTTTCAAGCTTTGAATCTTTGCTCCTCCAAACACAGGTCTTTTTTTGCCGTAGTTGTCTTCAATGAATTCCGCGCACCGTTCGACAACCTCGAGCGTATTCACATAACTTTCATAGGCCGTATCGCCCCAGGTGAAAAGTCCATGAGAGCCGAGCATGATTCCGCGGATTCCCGGGTTGTCATCAAGGCATTTTTTCAACTTGAGTCCCAGATCGAAGCCAGGTCTCTGCCATTCGACCCAACCCACCTTGCCGTTGAACAACTCCTGCGTTATCTGTTTTCCGTCTTTGGATGCGGCAATCGCGATGGCTGCATCCGGGTGCAAGTGATCGATGTGCCTGAAGGGAAGGAAGGCATGTAAGGGAGTATCGATCGATGGAGCTTTCGAATTCAGATCGTAGATACAATGATTGAAAAGCGCGACCATTTCATCTTCATGGGCCAGGCCTCGATAGATCGTGGTAAGGCTTCGAAGGCGATCGACATACAGCGCAGCAAGCCCACTCCGTTTCAACGTGCCGATATCACCACCGGAACCTTTCACCCACATCACCTCCGTCATTGTGCCTGTGAGCGGATCTTTCGCCATCGCTTTGCAGGAAGTATTGCCGCCCCCATAGTTCGTCAACCGGAGATCGGCTCCGAGTAAATTCGACCGGTAGAGCAGGAGCGCAACCTCATCGCCCTGACATGCTGCAGCCTCGCTTTCTTCCCACAAATAGCTGACGTGTTTGAAATTTATTTTTGACTGAATACCCATATCAACAAATCTTTATTATCGGATCATGAATTTCCATAACCTACCAGCACAACCGAGGCGAGAATGGTTAATATACCGAGTGTGATAATCGTTTTTGTTTTAATCGTCACACCTCTCCACTCCTTCAACAAAACGCCCCACATATTCGAGATCAAAATGATGAAGGCCATATGAAGGATCCAGGAGCTTGCACCATTGCCGAGTTTGCTTTCACCCATTCCATAGAAAAAGAATTGCAGGAACCAGGTCGTTCCCGCGAGCGCTGAAAAAAAGTAATTATGCAGAAGTGGTGTTTGCTGATTAACATAGTCACCGAACGATCTGTTCTTCAGGTTCAGCAACATGCACCAAACAAAATTTGTGGTAAGACCGCCCCAGAGAAGTACAACATAAGTGACGTTATTTTGAAAAAGTGGATTGAACCCGAGTCTGACAGCTTCATTGGCCATCGGTTTGCCTGCCTCGATCCCGAAGTTGAAACATGCGCTGAGAATGCCGGAGATAGTTGCCACGATCAGGCCCCTGGTGAGACTGAATTCGGCTATACTTTTTTTCTTTTGTTCTTCCCCGAGCTCCTTTTCTTTCATCATGCCTGCCAGGCCACAGATCGCGATTCCGGCAAGGCACACAACAACACCGAGTAAAACAAGTTTGCCACCGGGTGATGCCCACATGAGCGAAATTGAAGTTTTACCCTGGGCTGGAAAGTAATTATAAAACACAGGCGGAATGAGTGAACCGAACGCTGCACAGTACCCGAGAATAACGGAGTTTCCCAATGACATTCCGAGATAGCGAATACCCAGGCCATATGTGAGCCCTCCGATCCCCCATAGCACGCCCATGGTGTAAGTCCAGGCGATGGTCGATGAGCTTGCTGCAGCAATGATCTGAGCAAATCCGGGAACGGTCAGGAACGCAGCTACCGGTGGAACGATCAGCCACGAAAATAGTCCTCCAACAATCCAGTAAGATTCCCACGACCACGATCTGACTTTTTTGAAGGGTAAATAAAAACTGCCGGAAGCGAATCCACCAATGAAGTGAAAGATAACACCGAGAATAGCCTGCATGATCGAATTTAAGAAATAAGCTTCATGCAAGCATATCGCGTTGCGTGCAGTTACCCGTCATGAACCGTACTGAACCGATCTCCGATGGCTGGCCGGAGTTTAAAACGAATGGCTAATCTTTATGCTGCCAGCTTCTCGTCCACAATGAGACAGAAAAAGTCCTGAAGGGGAACATTATGAATGCTCAGGATCTTGTGAAGTGATTTCAGCGTGATGTTCGCCTTGCCATTCTCCATTCGCCAGTATTGTATTTCCGGCAAACGATATTTTTCAGTGAATGCTTTGGCGGTTGGAAACCCTTTTTTGATTCTCAGTTCCTGAAGTCTCAAACCAATAGCTGCGAGCATGTTCTTAAATGCCTTCTCTGATTTCATAATTAAAGTCAACGATAATTCAAGGCTGGAAAAAAAAATTTGTGCCGCGAAACGCGATTACAGCTGGTACGATTTTTTTTGCCCGTACTCTTTCTGTATTCTTAAACCTGCCATGAGCGTCAGAACGTGTTTATTGATCTCGGATGATATGGACGATCATCAGGCATTTGCCGAAGCGTTCCACGAAATTCTTCCGGACGTGGTGGTGGTGGCGATCATTGACCAGCAAAGGGCGTTCAAACTGATACTCTCCGGCAAGTTTACACCCGATATCATCGTGCTTGATCTGACTTCACACGAATCTGATGGCGACTCATTTGTTGAGCAAATACGGTTCAGTCACCGGTTCGCGAAAACTCCCTTTATGCTCTATGGGGCTGAAGATGATCTGCGTAAGTTTTCGGCAGACGGCATCGTACATTTTCCCAAGGAATATGATTTTGACCAGCTCAAAAATATTTTAAAGGAAATTTCCAGGTCGGTGTCCTGAAATCTTTCGACAGACATGTGATACCGAGGGTCGAGCGTCATAAAAAAATTATGCCAGCCGCTTCGTGTATCTCACTACTCATAAAAGATAACTGTGACCCGACATCTTTTGCATATTTTTATCGTCACGAACGAGAACATTATCCCGGGGCTACTGCGAATGACGATCCACCACTTTAACACGTTCCAGTCGTACGAATTGATCAAGCGTGACAACTACTTTTTCATCCGGAACGATAAATACAAATCATTCCACGCCAAGAGCGACCTGCACTCAACCGTATGGGAGCTTTTGGATTGGATCCGGATGACAAACTTTACCAATATCACGGTAGAAGATGGTGAAGCGATTGCGCGCATCGATGCCATTGAAACCGTGCTCGATCGCGAGGCTGTAATGAATGTGATCTGCGGACGTAAGATCAACCGTGTTTTTTATGAACATGCCTATGACCTGATCACATATACCTTCAACAAGGCACCGGAGTCATCGCTTGTGCTCAACAACGAAACAAATTTTTTTTTGTACGAGGAGATCATTCAACTGCTCCGCTATAGCCCCCTGAGAATGAAATCACCGGGCGATTCCAAATTATCGCCTCCCGCAAATGAAAAAAGTACCAGCTAGGCCGGTACTTATCTTCAGATAGGCATTTCGCTCTTAATTATTGCAGTAGCCGATCACGATCGGGCTATCCGAACTCCCTTCCATGTTCACAAAATCGATTGATGAATAACGAACTCCGGTTTGAAGACAGATCACGCTTCCTGGCTTCAGACCAAGCTCCTTGCCATCGACCGCAGTTGCATTTTTGTCGACAACAAAAGTACAGGTGGCGCAATTGACACTGGGCCGAATCTCTGTATAGACACCCTGCACCGAAAGGCTGCCCACCTCTTCTGCGGCAGTTGCCGAAGTCGCTGCCTCCGATGCCGGCTGAGACGGTTGAACCAGCTCCTCTTCATCTGTGCATTGAGCAAGGACCACGATCATCGCTGCGGCAACAAACACATTCTTTGCGCGCGCCAGTAAGAATTGAATTTTTTTCATATGAATTCGAAGATTTGGTTTTTAATTGATGATAAGCTTCATGTAGTCTGAATCGGTATTGCCCGAGTTGTCGGTAGCCTGCAACTTGAACACGTATACGCCTTTCTTCAATGCCGATACCTTTAATGACTTCGTTGTTGTGTAGCTCAGGGTGGCCGAAGGGCCCGAGATCTTTGTCCAGATGTATTTCGCAATTGTGCCGTCCGAGTCGGTCGCACTGCCAGTGATCGTTGTGCTTGTTCCCGATGTCAAAGCTTTCGTCATATCAGAGCCAGCGGATGTGGTTGGAATACGATTTCCTTTATTAATGGTGTTCTTGTAAGACAGCATCCATTCGTAAACATTGGGATTATGCATCGAGTGATCGGTGCGATAAGCATAGGACCATGCGTTGTGCGCCACCCCGGTATAAATAGTAAGCTTCGCCAGCGGACTTGGTTTCGGTGTGCATGCATTGATCGCATTGATCATGTTTACCGTTTTAGACATCGGAACGACAGTATCCTTATCACCATGGAATCCCCATACCGGAAGGTTTTCCCTGGCGATGTTCGGAGCCTTCGATGGACTGTTGTAGCCACCGCATACCGGTGCCGTTGCTGCAAACAGATCCGCATGATCTTGGACCGTTACCCAGGTTCCGCCACCACCGAGGCTCAAGCCGGTGATATAGATGCGTTTTTCATCAATTCTCAAATACGTCTTCACGTAGTTGATCACTTCCATCACGTAACTCGAGGGCCATGTTCCGTAGTTGCTTTTCAGCTGTGGTGAAATAAGAATGAACGGAAACTGTGTTCCATTCTTCACATACATTGGCGGGCCCAGCTTGGCAACCTTATAGATGTTTGCCTCAAGTGTCGCAATGTCGGTTGTATTCGGCCCTCGCTCGCCAATTCCGTGAAGAAAGATCACAACCGGATATTTGTTTGAGTTTGAATTGTAATCCGATGGCAGATACTGGTAAAAGGCGATCGTAGAAGTCGGGGTAGTTTTAAATACTTGTTGCGCGCTTACATGCTCAGCTGAAGCGAGCGTGATTGCAAGCACAAAAAACAAAATCGATTTCAATCTCTCCATGTCATCTTCAATTTTGTGCAGCTTAGATGCGGGTTTTCAAATCGAACTTCGATCGTGGGAGTTATTCCTTGATCGCATCACAAAGGTGGAGGATAGAGGATGAGTATTTTTTTGAGAGATTTTGGATTGACTTCACCTGTAAGTAATCAATTACACGAAGAAAATGCGAAGCGCCAATGCGCACGAACAGATCTGTCGGCTTAATTTATCGGTTGTTGAATTGCGGATGCGGAAGACGAAGGGAACGCCTAAACGGTAAGTTGTTGCTGGTTCAGCATTACAGGAATATCAATGCTGCTTCGAAATTTTTAGCCGACCGTATGAGGAATGTATTAAAGACAGGCAAAGATCGATTAAAATAAAAAAAGCGAGTCCCTGCTCTTTATATAGTACCCGTCAATGAACTTCCGGAAAATTTTGAGGCGGGAAAGAATCGCAAAATGATCATGCGGAAAAATTAATTAAGTCTGAATTTCAATGGCATCACAAGCCTGACGTGAACATTATGCCCGTTTTGTTTGCCGGGTTTCCAGGCGGGCATCGATTCAACAACCCGGATCGCCTCTTTGTCGCACTCAGCCATGATGCCACGAAGGACTTTGACTTCGCTGATCGTTCCGGTTTTGCTTACCAAAAAACTCACATGAACCGTTCCTTCTACGCCCATTTTGCGAGCACTTGATGGATAACGCATATTCTTGACCAGGAAAGCAGTCAGCGCTTCAAAGCCACCTTCGAATTCAGGTTGCTGTTCAACGACCGTAAAGATCTCGTCACTGCCATTGTCTACCACTTCTTCTACGGGTTCGTCAAAAACAACATCAGTGGCACCCTCTACAGCCACTGACGATACTTCATTCTGCTTGATCTCCTGGATGGTTGGAATTTCTTCCGCCACTTCTTCCTTCACAACTTTTGGCGGAACAAACTTGATCACTTTTTGAAGTTTCGGAAGTGCGATTTGCGGTGGAGGTGGTTTGGGCTTATCGATTGGCGGTGGCGCGGATAACTCTGAATAGACGAGTTTTCGCGGAGTGGTTTTTTCTTCTGAACTGCCGCTTGCCAACAGTCGCGACAACATGGGAAGTGACAAGATGAATATAATAACGAGGAAGGTGATGCCCAATCCGATAAAAACGTTGCGGTTATAACCTTTCCGTAACGGGTAAGCCCCGTACTCCTTATTTCTGTTTTCAAAAACAATGTCGTCCCAGGGTTGGGAATGATCTATGCGTTCAGTTTGAGAATCCATGGTTGGGTTGAAGCAGAGGGATGCGCTTCTCAGGAGGCCGGACAATTAGGTAATGGTGTTTACGTAAAGTGAAAGCGGCAGGTTGTGGAAAAAATGAAATAGTCCGATCGGCATTACCCGGGGAATCAGCAAGCAGCCGATGAAATTTACATGAAAACGGCAATTCCAGTTCTACAAAATCGTGGTGGCATTCGGTTTATTAGCATATGCCTGATTGAAAATACGATTATGAAAAAGTTTGTGTTGAACGCGTTGTGTCTAGCCGTCTCCGTTGCATTGGTATCGTGCTCGAATGGGGGAAAAGTGAAAGAAAGACCTGATGAGATCGAGGCTACAGGTCCTCGCCTGGAAATTTTCCAAAATATCATGGCCGAATTTCCGGACCATAAAAGTGTGAAGGCTGCGAAGCCTCAATTATTTGATGGAACTGCCGCAAAAGAAATTATTCTTACCAACGAGTCTGAAGTCTATGTCACTTTCATCAGTGAAGGTGCCAGCTATCCAAACACCTTCGGCTGGTATAGTTATTCTTCGGGTGCAAAACCCACGTCACCGAACAGTCTCGAAAAGCATGTTTTGTTCCCACATGTAACAGAACGCGTTCTTCGCCAGGGTGATCGCCTTCAGATCGGTGAGGGAAAGTTTCCAGCAGGAACGGTGATCGGGTTTTTCCTCATCATCAATGGTTGGGATAGCGGAACTATCAATTATGACCGTGAAACTTTCTATACGAACATCGAATTCAACCCCAATAGTGAACAGCAGCATGTGCTTTTCAAGGATGCTCAGCTGGGTGATCTTGTACTCGCGTTCGAAGACATTCTCACTTCAACAGACAGCGATCAAGATTACAATGACATTATCTTTACGGTTACCGACAATAAAGATGAGAAAGCGATCACCAACTTCAATATGACCAATGTGATTGAGTTATAAATCGATTTCTTAAGTCAGGAAAATAAAAAATGGCCGGCCTGTCCGGTCATTTTGTTTTAAGAGGCTCCAGGCGCGTGGAGTGGAGTAATTTGATTTTCCACTCCGCGTCATGCTTTTCCAAAACTGCGCTTTCAAGCCACCGTACCTCACGATCTTTTCCATTGGCATGGATCTGAGCCGTGTTGTAGTAGCCCACGTATGCCACGTTGTTTCTCACTTCTGTTTGGATAAAGTTCAATGAATTCTTGCGTGCGAAATCACCCGGCCTCGGACGCTTGAAATAGTTGATCAAAGTATCAAGGGTGAATATCACGCCTTGTTCATAGATCTGAACATCACGCGTCACATATTTTTGAAGGGCTTGTGCATCCGCAGATGAAAAGCATTCGAAAAGTTTGACTGTAACGGCTTGAACTTCCCTTACCTCGGCATCTTGCTGGCTGTAACTTATCGAGGGGAGAAGCGCGATGAAGAATGTGATCAATAGCGGACGGAAGAACCTCATATCGGTATTTTTTCTAAGATACGTCTTTTCAGTATTTGCGCGCGATTTTTTCCCGCACAACATTCATTTCTATCCTAACCCAAGCTGACAGAAAAACAATAACTTACGCAACACACAAATACGCTTATGAAAAAAAATCTTTGTCTGGCGCTCATCGCTATATGTTTTGCAAACTACGGGCACGCGCAATTTCCAAGGTTCAAGGCCCTTGCCTTCTATTCCAATAAAGTGGAAAAGGACCACACTGATTTTTCGCGAGACGCGTTCAAATTCTTCCGCGATCTCACCAAAGGCAATGGCTTCGTGTTCGATACGACCAGCAACATGAACGATCTCAACGATGAAAAACTGAAAGGATATTCGATTGTGATCTGGCTCAATGATTTTGCGCATACGCAACAGCAGCGCGATGCTTTTATGCGTTACATGGAGAACGGTGGAGGCTGGCTCGGTTTTCACGTGGCGGGTTATAATGACAAAGACACACAATGGCCTTGGTTCGTGCAGTTTCTTGGCGGGGCGGTGTTCTATAATAATAACTGGCCACCGATGCCCGCAAAAGTTGTCATCGAAGATAGAGCCCACCCGGTAACAAAAGGTCTTCCCGACACCTACATTGCGCCTATCGGTGAGTGGTACCAATGGAAGCCAAGTCCCCGCGAAAACAAGGCGGTTAAAGTCCTTGCTTCACTTTCTCCCGATAACTATCCGTTCGGACTCAAAGACATCATCCGCGATGGCGACACTCCGGTAGTATGGACCCACACAAAATACCGCATGGTATATATGAATATGGGTCACGGTGATCAGATCTTCACCGATGCCACTCAAAACAAAATGATCATTGCTGCATTGAGGTTTGTCGTAGCGACCGATAAGAAGGAGAATCCTTTTAAGGACTGACAAAAATTTTTAAGATTAAGATTTTGTATCAGTAGTGTCTGGAGAAATTTTAGAAATCGAAAGAAATCTTCGAATTTGGTTTACACTACGACCTTTTGGGGCATTTGTGAAAAGAGCCCTCATCTGCATTTTGCATTTCTATTTTCCGGTATGCTTCAGGAGGACCTAAGCCTGGCCTTGGTCTGGAAGTGGAATGTGCGGCCAGGGTTAAGGCCGGATGAAGCATATCAGTGGCCAAGCGGCCCCGGAGCGACAAAAGATTTAATAGAAGTGATGATGTTGGAAGTTCTGGTGGGCTTTCCCGGACACTAGTAATTTTGGACTTAAGATTTGGAGAATCGAGCGTTCACGACCTCGGCTGCACGCTTCGCTTTTATTAGGACAGCCTTTTACACGAAGCACGAGCCCTTAACTTCTACTTTCTACTTGTCCCTACTTTCTGCTTTTAGCTTTCAGCTTTCAAGCCCTTCGCCTTATCTCAAATCACCACAACCACTTCTGTTCCCAACCCGGGCTCACTTTTGATCTCAAGTGTACCACCGAGTTTATGAATCAGGTGGCGGCATAGCTTCAGGCCGAGACCAAGCCCTTTTTCTTCATTCGTGCCCGGTGTCGATGTATAATTCTCCTGGTATATCTTGTCAATCATACCCGGTGTCATTCCAATTCCGGAATCTTTAACAGACACGCGCAGCTTCGATCCACGGAGCTGTGTCTGAATATTTATCGATCCGTTCGATGGAGTGAATTTGACCGCGTTTGAAAAAATATTTCTGACTACGATGGTGAAGATCTCTTTGTCTACCAGGTAAGTGTCTACCGCGATATTCACCAATACCTTTACTTGCTTGGCGTGATAAGAACTTTCATAGAGCTTGAAAATTTTCCATGCACATTCGCGAATGTTCACCTGTTCCGCCTCGACCTGAATAGAATTGAAGTTGGCTTTTGTCCAGTTCAAGGTCGTGTCGATAAAGTCGAGCACTTCCCCGCTTTTTTCATGAATGCGCTCGATTTTGTTCACGAATTCATCCCGGGAAAGATTTCCTTCGATAAGAAATTGCGTCATCGAATGAAGGTTTGTCAGTGGGCCTCGCACGTCATGTGCAAGAATGGAAAGGGTTCTGTTCTTTGTTTCCACCAATCGCTGTAGTTCGCGCTCTTTTGCTACAACATCTGTGATGCAAACAAAGGCAACCAGCTGCAACGGACCTGATACTGAACTTTTAACTTCGTACCATTGCTCACCCACGTGTTTTGTTTGGATCACTACGCGCATCATCACAGCATCCTGGCTATTTTCCCGGGCGGTCGCAAGCCTGGAATTCCAGCCTGTGATCACAGTCTGGCGATAGTGAATATCCGGATAAGCAAGCGTGAACCACGCGTCTGCATCGGGGATCTCAGCGAGCGTATAGCCAATCTCCTGCTCGAATCTCCGGTTGATAAACGTATTTGTGAATATCCCATTACGCTGCTCGGCAATCAGGAAAGGATAGGGGAGAAAATCCAGAATGATCTCGATCCTCGATTTGTCGGCAATTATTTCGTGCAGATTCAGACTCATGCTACGGGGTTCGGCCGAGGTCTTTGGCACAGCTGCGGATGGGCTCACATCTGTTTTCACACAGAAGGTAAGAAAGTTTTACTTAAATGATGATAAAAATCAGCGTTTTTTGTCCGCCCAGACTATCGCGATTTTGATAACTTTAAGCTCTGACAACAATTCCATCAAAGACAATTATGAAAAGCTACAATACGCTGACTGAGGCTGTTGCCGACCTGAAGAAGCGCGGTTATACCGAAGATTTTAATTTAAGTCCCGAGTGCGTTGCATGTGCGGCCCTGGACCTGAAAATCCATCCGGAAGATTTTACGGTTGACGAATTTCATCGTTTCGAAGGCATGTCGAGCACAGACGACAATGCCATTATATTCGCGATATCGTCAAAAAGCGGTGTCAAGGGTACACTCGTTGACGCTTACGGGGCATATGCGGATAATCTGAATGAAGCGATGATCCAAAAGTTGGCCGTCAGGCAATAGCCGATCAAAGCATACCCAGGTAAAGACAATTTCAGTGTATCTTTATCACCTCAACCCCTCTACCTGATGAAATCTTCGGAGCCCGTTCATGTGCCCCAACGATCAACGTTTTTCTCCGGGGAAGCTGCACTCGATCTGCTTGACGACTTTGTTCTTATTCTCGATACCAACAGGCAAATCATTTTTGTCAATCGGGCGCTGAAAGATTTTTCGCTATTGAAAGCCGGCTCCGACTTTTTCGAGAACATTCACCCGGACGACCGATTGAATCTGCTTTCAACCTTGAATGCCATCAGCTACGTTCAGCCGAAAGCGCAGTTTCTGACCAGGCTGGCAGACCGATCCGAACGCTACCATACACTCGAAGGATCTGCAGCACGCCTTACATTCGAAAATTCACTGGAGGGTTTCATGATCACATTTCGTCAACGAGCCGACACGCAATTGCTCGATGACATGCGGGCTGACCTCGAGCAGAATAAGAAGATCATCGAAGCTGTTGTCGATTCTACCATCAGCATGATCTCGGTTGTCGACCGGCAACTTCGTTACGTGCTCTTCAATCAAAAAACGGAAGAGTACACCGATGTAGACGGAGATGCTATTCTCGGTAAAAATGTTTTTGATGTCTTCCCGCATTTACGCGAAACTGATTTCGAGAGTCTTGTGAAGCGCGCGCTGCAGGGCGAAACGGTTTATTCGGAAACGTCAAAATCGCTGTTGAAAAAAGGCCGATACTTTGAAACCTACTTCATCCCATTGCAGATCGGCACACACATCGATCACGTGATCGTAAAAGTACGCGACAAAACCTCTGACATCACGCTTCGGCAAAGGATCCTTGAAGCAAACGCGCAACTTCAGGAGCAGAACAGGGAACTGAAGAGACAATCGCAGTTCATCGAATCGCTCTTCGACTCAACCATCGATATCATCGCGGTGATCGACAAAGAATTTCGCTATCTCTCGATCAACAAGCGCGCAGAAGAACGTTATCGCATTTCGAAGTCTGATATTCGCGGCAAAAAGATCATCGAGCTGTTTCCCACCGTAGAGTCTTCAGGCATGTATCGCGATATCCAGCGTGCCTTCAAAGGTGAAGTTGTTTATGACCTGGGTTACACCTCAGAGGTCCTGGATCAATCGCATTTTCAAAATTACTACGTTCCGCTTCGTGATGACCGTGATGAAGTGTATGCGGTGATGGTGATAGGCCATGACATCACGGAACTTCAGAACACCGCAGAACAACTCCGCATTTCCAATACCGAGCTTGCCGATAAGAACCGCGAGCTGGAACGGAGCAATTCAGACCTCGAACAATTCGCGTATGTGGCCAGTCATGACCTTCAGGAGCCCGTTCGGAAGATTGCCACATATGCAAACAAATTGCTGACGCGCAGTGGCGACAACTTCAGCGAAGAGACCCGGGTTTACCTTCAGCGTATCAACAAGTCGACACGCAGAATGTATGAGTTGATCAACGGTCTGCTGCTGTACTCGAGGTTGACCCGCGAAGAAGCGCTTTTCACTGCCGTTTCGATCCAGGAAGTTATTCAACACATTACTGTCGATTTCGAGCTACCCATCAGGCAAAAGAAAGCGGTGATCAGTTTTCAAGGTTTGCCGACAATCGAAGCCGTTCCCGTGCAAATGAATCAACTGTTCTCCAATCTCATCAATAACAGCCTGAAGTTTTCGAAAGGAGACGCACCACCCGTCATTCAATTG
>CBHROW010000097.1:0-15916 GCA_966080355.1 uncultured Chryseosolibacter sp. | reverse complement strand
CTTCTGAAAAAAATCTGCCGAAGATGTGGTAATCATGATTATCTTAACTTCGAAATATAACAAAACATGAAACGAATTACGACTTGTATCACGCATGTCTTTTTTTCATCACTCCTGTTCGTGAGCTGCGAAAAAAAACCGGTTGACTCAACCAACCAGGAGATCGGGCGCGATTCTTCGTGGGCAATCGTTCCTTTCGTCAAGGTCGACAGCGTGAATCCGGTTCTCCTGCCAGGTGAGAATTCGTTTGAATGTCCCGTGTGGAGAAAGCAAATCAGGTGGGATGAAAAGGACGTGTTCAATCCGGCTGCAGTTGTTCGCGATGATAAAGTTTATTTGTTGTTCCGCGCTGAAGACAATATTGGGAAATATGCAGGCACATCGCGCATCGGGTTGGCAATAAGCGAAGATGGGCTTCACTTCACCAAAAAAACTCAACCCGTGTTTTATCCATCGGATGATTCACTCAAAATATATGAGTGGGAAGGAGGCGTGGAAGATCCCCGGGTAGTTGAATCGCCCGGTGGGACTTACATCATGACCTACACGGCATACGATGGTAAAATTGCTCGACTTCTTGTTGCATCCTCGACTGACCTCACCAACTGGGCCAAACATGGACTTGTACTTCACGGAAAATATAAAGACACGTGGAGCAAGTCAGGAGCAATTGTCTCTAAACAACAGGGATCAAAAATTGTTGCCGAAAAAATCAACGGAAAGTACTGGATGTATTTTGGCGACACGGATCTGTTTATGGCTAAATCAGATGACCTGATTCACTGGACTCCGGTCGAAGAAAATGGTCAGCTTAAACCGGTATTGAGACCGCGACCAAAAAAATTCGATAGTCGCCTGGTAGAAAGTGGTCCCTATGCTTTGATCCAGGAGAAAGGGATCGTTCTCATTTACAACAGTATGAATCTGGATTCTGGTGGCGATGAATCGATTGCGAAAGGTGCCTACTGCGCAGGTCAGGCATTGTACGATAAAACTGATCCGACAAAACTTATTGATCGCCTCGAGAAAGAGTTCATGCGGCCTGATAAGCCTTATGAAGTCACCGGTCAGGTAAATCAAGTATGTTTTCTGGAAGGCATGGTACCATTCAAAGGGAAGTGGTTTCTCTACTATGGCACTGCCGATTCGAAGATTGCGGTAGCAGTGAAATAGCCTCGAGCTACGAGCTTCGAGTTTCGAGCTGTGACGAGCATTTGATCAATAATTGGTTCTTTGGAAACCTTGCGCCTTTGCACCACTGCGGTGAGCTGCCCGGTCTTTCGTTGAAGCGTAAAAGTCACTAGACTGACCGGTCTGCAAATTAACTGTGAACAGCCTGAAGCTCGCAGCTTGTAGCCGTCTCAAGTCCGCACAATCTTTGAAGTTCTCGCGGGTCTATTTCAGCACGAGTTCGATCATCTCCTTCTGCACATTCCAATCCTTGGCAAGCTTTAACATCGCGGTAGCTTCCATCTCCGTTACATAGCCTTTCAGGTTGTTCGCTTGCCAAACCATGTGAATGAGTTCGATGCGCTTGTTTTTCGGATAATCACCGATGATGCTGTTCAGATAATCGCGGGCCCGATCGAAAGCCGTGATGTAATCTTCCTGGATGAAATCGAGCGCCCACTTATATTCCTCTCTCGCGTCAAGTTCCTCCGAGGTTTTGTCGAGGTCGACTTTCTCATCTTCATCGAGCCCGTGATAGTGGAAGATCACGGACTTAAGAAGCATGTAGACCTTCTTTTCCTCAGCGGATTTCATAGGGCGGGGTTGGTTGGGTTCGAAAATTACAAAAAGGTAAGTACGAATGAAGCGTCATGAAATAAAAAATAGGTCAGACGCGATCTGGTCTGCTACCATTTTGCCTTTCGCGGTCAGCGTGAGATTTTTCCCTTCTATCGCAGCAAGATTCTCTTTCTGAAGTTGTTGGATGTATGGCCCATGCACCGTGAGCAAATTGTAATCGAGTTCGTGCGCGAGATATTCCAAATCTGTTCCCCAACTGGTTCTCAGCGTTGTCATCAAATAGTCATTGATGTTTTCAGCACGCGTGAGCACTTCGATTTCTGCCGGGATATGGCCTTGCTGAAGCGACTTAATGTATTGTTGATTATTTCGAACATTGAACTGACGTGATGATTTGTTGTACGAATGCGCGCTCGGCCCGATGCCCAGATACGGCTTTCGTTTCCAATAGCTGCTGTTGTGTTTCGACTCGAATCCGGGTCTGGCGAAATTTGAGACTTCATATTGACGATAGCCGTGATCGTGGAGTTCCGCGACCAGCAGCTCGAGTTGTCGAGCGGCTGTCTCGTCCGGTTCGGGGGTCAGTTTTCCCTTGGCGGCCCATTTTCCGAAAACAGTTTTGTCCTCGATCGTAAGTGAGTAGCTCGAAATATGTTCCGGCTGAAGCCTGACTGCCTGTTCTATGTTTTGCAACCATTGAGATTCTGGCTGACCCGGAATTGAATAAATGAGATCGATGCTGATATTGTCAAATCCCGCTGCCCGTGCATCGTGAACTACCTGAATAGCCTGCGAAGAATCATGCGCCCGATTGAGAAATTTAAGGACGTCATTCTGAAAAGATTGAATGCCTATGCTGAGGCGGTTGATCGACAACTGGCGCAGCGCCTGCAGACCGATCAAGTCAAGGTCATCGGGATTAGCCTCAAGCGTTATTTCCGGATTCAAAGCAACAGTGAAGTTTTTCCTGACGGTGTCGAGCAGGCGGTTGATTTCAGTTGATGTTAACAACGAGGGAGTACCGCCTCCAAAGTAAATCGTCTCAACGGGTTCATTAAGATAATGACGTTGCAGCTCGATCTCACGGATCAAACAATCAACAAGAACCGATTTTTCTGAAACATGGGTGGAGAAATGAAAGTCGCAGTAGTAACACGCTTGCTTGCAGAACGGTATATGGATATAAATTCCCGCCATTGTGAAAGGCAAACTTACTTGCATTTCCTGAATGCACCCAATTCGATTAGCTTTGTGCACTGTTTTCAAAAATGCTCCGATCCCTGCTCGCTACATTTGTCGTTACTCTGCCTATTGTGTTATTCGCTCAGTCAACTGTACCGGTGCCCTGGTTGACCTATGAGAATGGAAAATATGTGAATTCGGACGCTGGATTTTTTTCTGGGAATACAGTTTACGTCAAGCTTGTGCCGAACGATCTCGAAGGTTCATCGCTCATCATTCGGTCGGGCAGGCCATGGTCCATTTTTGTGAATGGAAAATTAGCGGGTGAAGGCAATGGTGTCCGACAATTCAGATTGGACAGTCTCAATCTTATTTATGCAACGGGCGAATTGCTGGTCGCTGTTTATCAACCCGGGTTGAACACGCGCGACATGAAGATTTTGTTAACAAAAAAAGAACCGCAAGTGAGATCGAAATTGCCGCCCGCGAAGCCCTCAACCTACTTTCGCGATTTTGTTATCCTTGGCGGGTTGATCATCATTATTATTTTTCTGATCGTGTCACGTCTTAATCCAAAACTTGCCTCAGATTATTTCTCTGTTGATCGCATCATTTCGGTTCGGGAAGCAGATGACGCTCAATCCAATGCACGGTTGACAAGCAGCAATAATTTTCAGTTCTATATTTTATCGAGTTTACTGCTGGCGTTTTACCTTATCGTGATCTCAAACCACCTGCCGGCTGGTTATGCGCTTCCGCTTTATTTTCAGGCGGATACTTTCGCCCTTCTGTTTGGTCAATGGATCAAATTATCACTGGTTATCCTGATCATTTTTTTTGGCAAGATCGTCATCGTGTATTCGCTCACCCGCCTTTTCGGTATGAAAGGTCTGGCGCGCGTTCACTTTTTTAATTGGATGCGTTTGCTATTGATCGTTGTTGGTGCAGCAAGCGTGATTGTGTTTATTTATTTTATCCTGCGTGGACAAAGTGAAACCTTTTTCGAGATTTTTCTCTCGCTTATTGTTGTCACGTTGGTCGGTTGGGTTTTTCTGATTTTCATGAAGCTGAATGGAAAAACGGAGCACTCTGTGTTTCATTTATTTTCGTACATTTGTGCCACTGAAATTATACCGTTGCTGGTTACCGTTAAGGTATTGTTCCAATAGAATTTTTGTTTTTACGTGCTGATATGAGTGAAATTGCTACTGACAGGATGCGAAAAGTAAAAAGCATCCTGGTGACCCAGGAGGCGCCTACCGATGCAAACTCTCCTTACCTCAAACTTGCAGAGAAATTTAACGTGAAGATCGACTTCAGGCCGTTCATTCAAGTTGAGCCTGTTCCGGTCAAAGAATTCAGAAAGCAAAAAATCGAGATACTCAATCACACGGCCATCATCTTCACCAGCCGTAACGCGGTCGATCATTTCTTTCACATCTGCCAGGAGCTGAAGGTTGAAATGCCTCCGGAGATGAAATACTTCTGTATCTCAGAACAGACTTCAAATTATCTGCAGAAGTACATCGTGATCCGCAAACGTAAGATCTTCACGGGGCTGAAAACCGCGCAGGACCTTTTGGAGATCCTCAAGAAGCACAAGAATGAAAAGTATTTGTTCCCATGCTCCGACATTCGCAAGAACGACATCCCTGATTTTCTCAAAGACAACGGATACAACTACACGGAAGCGATCATCTATCACACCGTAGCGGCCGATCTTTCCGATCTGAAAGAAGTCTTCTACGACATCCTCGCTTTCTTCAGTCCTTCAGGTATCAATTCTCTGTTTGTTAATTTCCCCGAATTCAAACAAAATAACACGCGCATCGCTGCGTTTGGTCCTACTACGGCAAAGGCAGTTCGTGATGCAGGATTGATACTCGATATTGAGGCGCCTCTGCCCAATGCGCCCTCGATGACAGGTGCGTTAGAATTATACATCAAGAAGGCTAACGGAATAAAATAACGTCTTCATTCATTGGAGATTAGCAAAGTGTTACTTTTATTACACTTTAATTACATCGCCATTGAAAGTCTCGGAAAAAAAGGCTTACTTTAAATCCTATTTTTTCACCTTAATGCTCAAACGCACTTTTTATACTGCACTATTGTCCCTCTTTGCGTTGATGTCAGCCCATGCACAGCAGGATCCTCAATTCACGCAGTATATGTTCAACAATCTCTACCTCACTCCGGCTTACGCTGGTGTAGATGGATTGACGCAAGTGACGGTAATTCACCGCGCACAGTGGTTGGGCTATCAATCGAGCTTCGGTGACGGGGGAGCGCCATCAACTTCAATGATCAGTTTCAATACTCCGATCTACAAACTCAAAAGTGGTTTCGGTACGTATATCACCTCCGATCGACTCGGCCCGCAAACCAACTCTGAAGTTCAGGCGATGTATGCCTATCACCTCGGCATCAAAGATTCAAAGCTGAGCTTCGGTGTCAAAGTTGGAGCCTATACGCAGTCGATCGATTATGAGATGTACAGGGCAATTCAACCCGATGATCCGTTGTTGAAAGATAAGTCCGGAAAAGATTCACAGATCCGACCTGACCTTGGCGTTGGTGTCTTTTATCGTACAGAGAAATACTACGCAGGCATTGGTGTGAATCACCTTACAAAAGCGCAGTTCGATTTTGGCGTGAACCAGGCTCGTAATGCCCTGGAGAATCACATGCACATCACCGCGGGGTATTTCTACGAAGTGAACTTTGACCTTAAAATCAATCCAACCGTCCTTATAAAAACCGATTTCAAAGAATATTCTTTCGATTTTGGATTAATCGCAACGCTGAAGGACAAGATGTGGGCCGGAGTTTCGTTTAGACAATCGGAGGCCGCCAATGTGATGTTGGGTTATAGTTTCTTAAAAGACAAGTCATTGAAATTCGGATATGCAATTGATGTTGTGGTGAAAGACAGGGAGGCGAAAGAGAACTTTTCGCACGAACTCATGGCAAGTTACCAGTTACCAATCGTTCCGGGCACTGGCAGAAAGGTCGTCCGGACGCCAAGATACAGGCATAACTAGCATTCCCGGATTTTGGTTTTGTTGAGATTTTGATGAATTTGGTAAGCAATTTTTAAAAATTTAGGTAATACCTTATCTTTCGAGTCTGAAATCCTTACTTAGCACATTGTATATGAATAAATCGGTTTCTTATAAACTCGTAATAGTCCTCGCAGGTGCTGTGGCCAGCGCGTGTGGTCTGCTCGGCCTGGGTGGCAAAAGAGGAGGCGACCAGGGTGAACTGGTTGGCGTTCCCGGCAGAGAAGGATGGGTTATGACAATACCGTATGGAATGGTGCCGATTCCGGCTGGAACGTTCCACATGGGTCAGGCCGATGAAGATCCGGCTTCCACGCAGATCAACTACAACAAGCAAGTAACGATTGGTTCGTTCTTCATGGACGACACGGAGATCACCAACAACGAGTATCGTCAGTTCACCAACTTTTTCCTCGTTGACAACGGAACCATCGAAGGTTTCGAAACCATCGACCCAGAAACTTTCAGACAATTGTATTATCCTGACACCACAGTTTGGGTAAAAGACTTTGCGCATCACATGGGTGATCCTATCCAGGATTATTATTACTGGCACCCAGGCTATGACGATTATCCTGTCGTGGGCATCGATTGGGATGCGGCCGTTTACTTCGGTAAGTGGAGAACGGCATACCTGAACGATTACAGAAAGAGCGTGGGCGATTTTCCGATGCCTGAGTTCAGACTTCCTTCAGAAGCGGAATGGGAATACGCAGCTCGCGGTGGAAGAGATATGGCTAAGTATCCGTGGGGTAACCCTTACATCCGCAACTCGAAAGGATGTATGCTCGCAAACTTTAAACCCGGACGCGGAAACTTTTATGATGATGGTTTCGCTTACACTTCATATGTGCAGGCTTATTTCCCGAACGACTACGGTTTGTTCGACATGGCAGGTAACGTGTCAGAGTGGTGCCTTGACGACTTCAACCCAGCATCGGTTCCGACTGTATGGGATCTGAATCCTCAATACATTGACGAGAGAACAAATCCTGAGAGTGCGCGATTCAATCCGCGCGTTCCTCCGAAGAAAGTTGTTCGCGGTGGGTCATGGAAAGATGTGGCATACTACCTCGAAACAGGAACACGCACGTACGAATTCAAAGATTCAACACGTGCATATATCGGCTTCCGTTGTGCGTTAACTCACCTCGGTCGCTCGTCAGGTCAGGAATTTTAATAATTAAAAAGACTGACTATATTTAAAAACAGTATTTTATAAAAGGAATATATAAACTTAAAACCTTACTAAAATGAGCAAGAAAAAAGGCGGATTTACCGCGCTCCTCTACAAAACTATCATGCCGAAAGTTTACGGTATTGGTGCTGCAGTCGTGATTATTGGTGCGTTGTTCAAGATCCTGCACATGCCAGGTGCGGATCAGATGTTGATGATTGGTCTTTCGGTGGAAGCGGGAATCTTTTTCTTGAGTGCTTTCGAGCCACCTCACAATGAAGTGGACTGGTCTAAAGTGTATCCTGAACTTGCTGAAGAGTATGAAGCACCTGCTGCAGCTCCGCGCATTTCTAATAAGCCTGCTACTGCATCTTTGACACAACAACTGGACGTGTCTCTTGAAAAAGCTAAGATCGGTCCCGAGCTTCTCGACAGCCTCGGCAAAGGTTTGAATAACCTCGCTGAATCTGCGAAGAAAATGAACACACTTTCTGATGCAGCCGTTGCAACCAACGAATACGCAAAGAACGTGCAGACTGCTTCGAAGTCACTTTCTGAAATGAACAAGTCATATGACGTAGCAATCAAGGCGGTTTCGTCTATGTCAGAAGCTTCAAAGGATGCTGGCGAATACCACAGCCAGGTTCAGAAAGTAACGAAGAATCTCGCTGCGCTGAATTCAGTTTATGAAATGGAATTGAAGGATGCCGATAGCCACGTGAAAAACATGAACAAGTTTTATGAGTCTCTCACCGGTGCCATGAACGGACTTTCAAAAGTTGGTGAGAACACTACGAAGTTCACTTCGGAACTTGGCAAACTTACAGACAATCTTACTGCGCTTAACAACGTATATGGCAGCATGCTCACTGCCATGCGTGGAAGTGCGAAGTAATTAGTCGATTGATTTTCTTAAAAACGAATATTCAAATTTTAAACGAATATGGCAGGCGGTAAGGAAACACCCAGGCAAAAGATGATCGGTATGATGTACTTGGTACTCACCGCTCTTCTCGCCTTGCAGGTAAGTAACGCGGTACTCGAGAAGTTCGCGATTATTTACGAAACTCTCGATGAGCTGACGCAAACAGCTGCATCGAAGAACCAATTGAGTCTGGATGCTCTTGTGAAAGAAAAAGGTCAAAGCCCAGACCCGAAAGTGGTTGGCGCACTCGATAATTCTAAAAAGGTTAGGGAACTCACCAAAGCCACAATGCAGAAGATCGATGCCCTAAAGACCAAAATGAAGTCACTCTCAGGTACTACCGAAATCGATGAGAAGCTCATCAACGACCACAGCTCGAAAGTAGCTACGATGATGATCTCTCAGGCGGAAGGAAAGGATTTCGAAAAGTTACTGAATGATTACGTTGCCGAACTGAGAAAGCTTTCTGGCCTTACAGAAAAAGAACTTCCGAAATTGGCAAAAGCTCCAAAGGAGATCGAAGTGTTTGCAAAGGATGAAGACCATGCTAACAAAGACTTCCTCACGTTTACGTTTGAGAATACTCCGGTTATCGCTGCTTTGACGTCTGTGACTCAGATGCAAACAGAGATACTGGACTACGAAACCAAAGCGCTCGAAAAACTGAAAGAGATTGCAGGCGCAGGTGACGTGAAGTTTGACCGGATGGTGCCGATGATTCGTGCAAAAGAATCTATCGTTGCAGCCGGTGCGACTTACGAAGCTGACCTTTTCATCTCTGCATCGTCTACATCATTCCAACCGGAAATGTTTATGAACGG
Organism: uncultured Chryseosolibacter sp.; assembly: GCA_966080355.1. Taxonomy (GTDB): domain Bacteria; phylum Bacteroidota; class Bacteroidia; order Cytophagales; family Cyclobacteriaceae; genus Chryseosolibacter. Next base: position 7,000 of record CBHROW010000097.1, on the reverse strand, counting down.
CCAGAAGCTTCAGATCTTCGAAGAGAATGGAATTAAGATGGGTAAGATCAAATTCACCGCTTCAGGTGGAAATTATAACAAGGATGGATTCGCGGTAAAGAGCTTCAACACCGAAATCAAATTGCCCGAACAAACGCTGACGAAACCTGTTGAATACATGGTTGCTCAACCGACCATTAAAGTAACTACAGGTAACGCACCAACTTTGTATATGAACTGCGGCAATACCGTAACCATCGAGGTACCAGCGTTAGGGACGAACTACAACCCGAGCTTCTCCCCTCAGGGCGCTGAAGTACGCAAAGGCGATAAGCCTGGTAAAGTGGTTATCATTCCAAGTCAGCGCAAGATCAGCATCGGTGTGAGCAACAACGGCACAACAATCGGCTCACAACCTTTCGATGTGAAAAATATTCCTGAGCCTCGCTTCGTTGCTATGGTAGGAAGTACGCCCGTTGATCTCAGACAAGGTATCTCGGCCGCTCAATTGCGCCAGCTGAGAATCCAGGTTGAGCCAGACGAAAACTTCAAGGAAGAAGTACCCAAAGATGCACGTTACCAGATCAAGATGATGGAAGTCACAATGGGTAGCGGTCCTGCAGCTGTGGCTAATCAGCGCGCGCAAAATGGTGCGCCTGACCTCGGTGCTTGGGCCAGCCAGGCGAAACCAGGATACCGTATCGTGTTTGACGTGAAAGACGCAGTGCGTAAAACTTTCACCGATGGCGAAGAGAAAGTACCGATCAAAGGTTCTAACGGTGTGATCATTGTTAACATTAAGTAATTCATTAGCTCAATGAAAATGAAAGTAATCTTTGCAGGTCTGTTCTCGGTTGCGTCAACCCTGGCTTTTGCTCAGGCTGAGGTAGAGTCAACAGAAGTGAATCAGGCCTTCCAGGAGGAGATGGAGGAGCAGTATAATCCCAATTCAATCAATCCTATTCCGCTGTATGAACAGCACTACAAGGTGCGTTTGTGGAGAAACATTGATCTGGCGGAAAAGCAAAACAAGGGGTTCTTTTCCAAGAACGGAGAGATCTCGAAGTTGCTGATGGATGCCATTCTCTCGGGCGAGCTGCCGGATGTTTACATGTCCGATTCATTGACCACCAAGATGAGCAAAGACGATTTCATTTTAGGCCTTCAACAGGAAGCGTCAAGCGAATATCCGGTGTGGAATCCGACACAGGATTTTTACACTGACGACATCGTGACCTACAATGGAAAAAACTATCGCGCGCTTGGCGATAGCAAAGGTGCAAACCCTGAAACTGCCACAGACAACTGGGCAGTAACGCAGGAAGGTAAGGCATTGAACTTTCTCGCCACCGATGCCAGCAACCTGAATATTATGGAAGACGTGATCTTCGACAGAAGACGTTCGAGAGTGTATTATGATATCCAAGCTATCGAGCTCGTTGTTCCTGGCTCTAAAAACTCAAAAACAGGCTTTAATAAGTCGTTGGGTTGGTTGAGATATAAAGACGTGGAGAAATTATTTAGAGCACACCCTAAGAAGGCGATCTGGTTCAACAGACAAAATACTGCTCAAAATAAGAACTTTGCCGATGCGTTCCTGCTGCGTTTCTTCTGGGGACCGATCTACAAAGTTCAGAACGAAGACAATGAGTCTCTGCTCGATGTTTACCTCGCAAACGGAAGACCTTACCAGGAAGCTGTTTGGGCAGGAGTTTGGGAAGAGATCAAGATGATGGAAAAAGAACACAACCTTTGGGAGTTCTGATTCGATCGAAACATAAAGAAAAAAGAGAGGTCAAAAGCCTCTCTTTTTTTTTGCCAGTTGGTGCCCGTCTTCCTGAGCTTCGCACGACTGGGAGGAGCGCGTTGCGAAGGATCTGCGGCCGCGATCAGCATAATCCGAGCGTGCAGTGCTACAGTTCCTTTGATGCTGCGTGTTCCTTTGGAGCTCTCGCCTAGGATGACGGAGGTGTGGGCGAGGACTCTGTCGCTGTCTCATTGGATCGCCCTTTCACAATCTCCGCTTTTTTATTTCCCACCACTGCCGCAAGTTCTTCAAACGTGGCTTCCTTGATCTTTTTCACCGACTTGAAATGTCTGAGCAATTTATCAGCAGTGTTCTTACCAATGCCCTTGATGTCTTCTATCTCCGTTTTGATAGTCGCCTTGCTTCGCTTTTGCCGATGAAAGGTGATGGCGAACCGGTGTGCTTCGTCCCGTACTTGTTGCAGTAAAAGGAGTCCGGGTGATTTTTTGCTGATGTGAAGCGGGATAGGATCCTCGGGGTAATAAATTTCTTCCAACCTCTTTGCTATGCCGATGATCGGGATCTTCCCATACAGTTCGATCGACTTCAGGGCGTCACAGGCGGCATTCAATTGTCCTTTACCTCCGTCTATGAGAATCAAGCTTGGCAACTCTCCCGCTTCTTCGAGAATTCGTTTATACCGCCTTCCGACAATTTCATTCATGGAAGCGAAATCGTCCGGGCCAACTACTGTTTTGATATTGAAATGGCGATAATTTTTTTTATCGGGCTTTCCATTGAGGAATCGCACCATCGAAGCAACGGGTGTTGTTCCCTGGAAATTTGAATTGTCAAAACATTCGATCACGAGCGGGAGAGACTGTAGCTGAAGATCTTTTTGGAGGATCGACAGAACTTCCATCTGCTTGGATTTTTTTCCCTCACGCAGGATCTCTTTTTCTTTTTTGAGCTCGAGCCCGTTTTTGATCGAGAGCGTGATCAATTTTTTCTTGTCACCGATCTTCGGAATGATATTTTCGATTTCTTCATCGAGCAATGAGATCGGAACGTTGCTCAATACTGTTGAGTTATTTCCTACGCGTAATTCCTGTGCGGCAAAACTGAGTATTTCTTCGTCAGTTTCTTCAAGCTTCTTTTTGATCTCAACGGTCTTCGAATAAACAATCGCTCCTTCTTTGATCTGCAGATAGTTCACATAAGCATATTCCGGAATACTTGTGATGGTCAATACATCGGTATCGGTGAGATCGCGATTGACCACCATTGATTTCGTCTGGAAGCGCTCGAGGGTGTTGAGCCGCTCGAGGTAGCGTTGCGCTTTTTCGAATTCCAGATTTGCGGATGCTTCCTGCATGTGTTTGCGGAAGTACTGATAGACTATCGTGACGTTTCCTTTGAGAATATTTCTCGCTTGCTCAATTTCTTCGAGATAAGCTTGCTCATGTTGAAGCCCCACACAGGGTGCTTTGCAGTTGCCGATATGATATTCGAGACAGGGTTTGAACTTTCCGGCAGTGATGTTTTCATCGCTCAGAAGAAGACTGCACGTGCGAATGGTGTACAGTTTGTGAATGAGATCAAGAACGTTCTTCATCGCGGACACGCTGGAGTACGGGCCGAAGTATTCTCCCTGTGTTGGCTCGTATTTGCGCGTATAAAAGATCCGCGGGAAACGTTCGTTGATAATGCAGATATATGGGAAGGTCTTATCGTCCTTTAATAAAATATTATACTTCGGCTGACTCTGTTTGATGAAGTTGTTCTCTAGCAGAAGCGCATCGAACTCTGAATCTGCCACCGTGTATTCTATGCCGCGAATTTCTGATACGAGCCGAAGGGTTTTGTTGTTTACACCGGTGCTCTTTGAAAAGTAACTGCTAACTCGTTTTTTGATGTTCTTCGCCTTGCCGACATAGATCAGTTCCTGGTCGGTATTGTAAAATCTATAAACCCCGGGCGAATCGGGTAATCGTTGAATAGCCTCTCTGAGTTCGGCCATACATGTCTTTTAGTTATCAATGTCATCGAGCGAGATGTCCTGCTGCGGATCGACTACAGTTGAATCGGACGAAATATATTGAGAGCAATCCAACGTCATGTCGAGTCCGGATGCGGGCCTTTTAAAAGCCCCTTTGCCGTATCCTACTTCGGGGTGCTCGTATACTTTGACAAGGAATCTATCCCAGATCGGCCGTGCAGTCTTGGAACCCGAACCAAATGACCATGTAGGAAAGTGGATGCTTCGTTCGTCACCTCCAACCCACACGCCCGTAACGAGGTTGTGCGTCACCCCCATGTACCAGCCGTCCGATGCATCATCTGTTGTGCCGGTCTTGCCTCCGATCTCATTGTCAAGTTTAAGAACGCGACTAATGCCGAGAGAAGTTCCCCCTTCTTCTTCAACGCCACCCCGCAGCATGTAGACCATCTTAAAGGCAGTTTTTTCATCCATGGCCTGTTTTGTTTTCGGAACAAAGCTTTCGAGCACGTTTCCGTTCTTATCTTCGATCCGGGTGATGTAGTAAGGCTCGGTGTAAATGCCGAGGTTAGCAAAACTGCTATAGGCCGCCACCATCTCAAACAGATTTACATCGCTCGTTCCCAATGCGAGCGACATTACCGGATCGAGATGACTTTTGATTCCCAGGTTTCGTGCAAAGGTTACAACATTGTTCGGCCCGAGCTTTGCGATCAGTTGGGCGGTAATTGAATTGACAGATTGCGCCATCGCCCTGCGCAAGGTCAGCGACTTTCCTGTTCCATAGTATGGCTCTGATGAGTTTTTAGGATTCCATGTACCACCGGAGACTTTTATTGTTGGAGAAATGTCGAGGAGTTCAAAGCATGGTGAATACCCTTCTTCGATTGCTTTGCCATAGACGAATGGCTTAAATGTTGAGCCGGCCTGACGCGTACCTTGCTTCACGTGGTCGTACTTGAAGTACTTGTGATTGATTCCTCCTACCCATGCTTTAACTTCACCCGTTTCCGGATCCATGGCCATCAACCCCGACTGTAGAAACCAATTATAGTAACGCAACGAATCCATGGAACTGAATAGCGTGTCGCGCTCGCCTTTCCACGAAAAGACCCGCATCGGTTTCTTCACGTTCAACATGATTTGGATCGAGTCATCGCCTTCGCCATATCGCTCCACCAGGGCTTTGTAAGTCTCCGATTTCTTGATTTTTTTCTGAAGGTAGCCTTTGATCTCCTGTCGCGTGTCAGGATCAGTCCATGGATTCCCTCCGCGAAGTTTCCATTGCTCTTCAAATTCTTTTTGAAGTGTTGCCATTTTTTCGGCCATTGCATCCTCGGCAAATTGCTGCATCCGGCTGTCGATGGTAGTGTGAATCTTCAACCCAGACTCCCACAGATCATAGCCGTGCTCTTTGCACCATGCCATGAGATCATTGCGCAATACGTTGCGGAAGTACGTTGCAAGGCCTTCGTTGTGGTCTTCAACTTTATAATGCAATACAATAGGAAGTGCTTTGATGGAATCATACTCCTGGCGCGTTTTGAGATAGCCATGCTTGTAAAGCTTCGCGAGCACTTCGTTTCGTTTACGCAATGAATTCTCTGGATTGCTTACCGGATTGAAACGCGTAATTGCCTGAAGCATGCCGACAAGCACAGCCGATTCCTGTACATTCAAGCTATCTGGTTCTTTTCCGAAATATGTTTTCGCTGCCACCTTGATGCCATAGGCGTTGTGACCGAAGGGAGCGGTGTTCAAATACATCGCGATGATTTCTTCTTTCGTAAAATTCTTCTCAAGATTTACTGAGATGATCCACTCTTTTGTTTTCTGAACAACACGTTTGGGATACTTTCCGAGATTGGCAATGGAGCCATCGAGGTTAAGCTCCGAATTCTGTGTATAAAGATTTTTCGCAAGCTGCTGCGTAATCGTGCTTCCCCCACCCGCGGTGTTGAAAGTAAGGATTCCCCAGGCAACACGAATGTATGCCCAGAAATCCATTCCGGAATGTTCATAAAATCTATGGTCTTCGGAATACAAAAGTGTGTTGACCAGATCAGGCGAAAGCTGGTCGTAAGAGACCTGACTGCGATTATATGTGTAATAGCTTCCCAGCAATACACCATCAGCTGAAAACAATTGGGATGAAAGATCGTTTTCCGGATTTTCAATGCTCTTCAGGCTCGGCATTCCCCCGAACAAACCGAGAAAATTTTCCTGCACGGAAATAATATAAAGCGGCAGGCCGGCTAGAAATACAAAAAACAGAATCCACAGCCATTTTACCGTTTTGCGGATCCATGGTCTGTCGATCAACAGTATGTTATTGATTTTCGATTGCGTAGTTTTTTTCGAAGAATTGGATGTACTCATCAAGCCCCTTTGTTCGGTAGAAAATATCGAAGTTGTCTTTTGTGATTACAAAATTATACAAATTATAAGTACTCAGCTGCTTGATGGAGGGGCGCTTTTCGGTGAATGTTTTGAAATAATCTATGGCCGCCTCTTTATCGGCAATATCAGGCACGAAGGTCAGGCCAAACTCGTCATTAAGAATCAAGTTGGTCGTCTTGAATCCATCATTTGGAAAGCTGCTCAGGTTAAATGCTTCCAATGCCGATGATACGATACCATCAAGCTTGTCTGCCCGTTTATACACAATGACAAAATAATGGGGCTCCTCGAGGGACTGAACGTATTGAATGCCCTTGCGTTTTTCTTCAGTCTTTTGGAATTGACGCGAAGCCTCGAGCAGTTTTTTTGCATAACCCGTTAACGGATCACCCTCGTGCAACTTGATGAAGTTCTCAAGCTCGTATTGATACTTCGTGATGTCTTCTGTTTCACCCGTGATGAGTACGCGCAGGAGTTTCAGGTTTGGACTAAAGGCAGTTTCGCCCAATGCGGTGCCTTCGTCTATAGCATTAATTGCACCGATGTAATTTTTTACCTGAAAATCCTCGTAGGCCTTTTTATAAAATGACTTTTGTTTTTCAACGGCAAGTCCTGATTCTTGCAGGTAGTCAGGGTTGATCAGGATCTTCGCAAAAGTAGATTGGGGATATTTTGTTTTCAGCAACTCGGCATAGCGGGTTGCTTCGTCTTGCGCTGAGTCTTTATGAATGAGATAAAGCGTGTATAATACTTCGGGCTCAAATTTGCTGTCCGGAAATCGCTGAAGCATCGTTTTGTAGGTTGCGGCAGCATCAGCGGTTTCATGGAGTTTGAAATAGTAAATATCTCCAACATGAAAATATGCTTCTTCGATT
>CBHROW010000096.1:0-15924 GCA_966080355.1 uncultured Chryseosolibacter sp. | reverse complement strand
GAAGTCGATGAAAGGCATGAGCGATCGTGCGGATTAAGGTGAACGAAATTAGCATTTATTCAACCAACGATCTCACAAGCGCTCTGAAAAATATTCGGTGTAGTGATATGGCCGTTAATGGAAGCGCTTCAGTTGCAAAAATTCTACAGGAAGATCTGTCTTGCCTTTGGTGGCAAGGTCTGCGAGGATCTCTCCCACTACCGAAACGAATTTGAATCCATGGCCGCTGAATCCGCAGGCGATGGTAACGCGTTTGGAAGAACCGGGCAAATGATCGATGATAAAATGCTCATCGCTGGTATAGGTATACAGGCAGCTTTTGATGGAAAGCACGGCACCGTTGGCCGCCGGAAGATACTTTGATAAAATGTAACGGATATTTTCTTCTGCGTCCGGAGGCAGACTTCGGTCAACGTGATCAGGGTCAACCGTCTCACCCGGCTTGTGGTGAGCGAGCTTCAGACCTATCGGACCACCGAACGTACCTGCCGGCAACAGCGGAAAACCGTAGTACATTCCACGCTCCGGATCTTCAATGAACCAGCAGGGAAAATTTCCCAGCGAAAAAACATCCCATGCTTCAGGGTTCACCCAGGCCAGCAACTGACGTGTAACCTTCAGTCCGGTGCCGGGCGCAGGCACCACCTTCGAAGCCCAGCTTCCGGCGGTGATGATGAGCCTGCTTCCCGTATATGCCCCCTTGTCTGTGTGCACCGTCACCCGGTCTCCCTCCTGCTTCCAGGTGTTTACTTTTTCGCTGGTGCGGATCACGGCACCGTTTCTCAGCGCCAGCTCGGTGTACAACAACACGGCCCGTTCGGGTGTAACAAAACCCGCGTCAGGTTCAAAGAGCGTTTCGAAGTCAGTGGGAATGTGAAACAGGGGAAATCGCTTTCGGGACTCCCCTGGCAGCAACGTCTCCACCGGTATGTCATAGAGGGCAGATGACGTTTTGATGCCCTTCATGGTGTCATGGCCGGGAGGCCCGAAATAGACAATGCCTGTGCGATGGTAAATGTCGGCACCGGTTTCCTGTTTCAGCAGCGCCCAGTTGTGATAGGCGCGCTGCAAAAGGGGCACATAGTCGGGGTGTTCGAAATATGCTTTGCGGATGATGCGGCTCTGGCCTGCATGAGAGCCCTGATCGTGCGGAATGGTGAACTGTTCCAGGCCCAGCACCCTGTAGCCCCGTTGTGCCAGAAAAGCGCATGCTGCCGATCCCATAGAACCTACACCAATAACAATAACATCGAAGTGATCTTTCTGCGGCATGTTGTAAAGTAGCGGACCGGTACGTTTCCCGCAAAGGTAAAATAACCCGGCCGGGAAATATTTTAAGTGTTGCAACACTTTCCGGGAAAGGATTCTGATGCCTGGATTACGGGCAAATTTTCAGCATCGAGGCGGCTATAATTAATTAAGGGGCGGCAGGTTGTGCAAAAAACAAACTTTACCCATATTTGCACCTCCTTCGCTAGGGCTTTGAGGGCGGGCAAAACAGAGCCTTGTTCATGCCATGCTATTTGAAGCTTTAGCGAAGCCAAGCCTGAGTGGCGGAACTGGTAGACGCGCACGACTCAAAATCGTGTACCGCAAGGTGTGCCGGTTCGATTCCGGCCTTAGGTACTTAAATGTATCAGGCATTTTAGCCTCGCTGTCCGCGGGGCTTTTTTTGTTCTAGGTAGTTTGCAACTACGAAGAGCTGAAAGCAGAAAGCTAAAAGCAGCTTGGATGCGGTTGATTCGGGTGTTGGTCTTTGCGTAGTTCCTTTTATCTCAGCTTTACCGTTTAATGATGAATGCCCGATGTCGTATCTTTGAAAACATACTTAATGTGATCTGTGAGAAATGCTCAACGCACTGCAGGTGCAATAGACGTTGATGGCCGAGAAGATAGAAGACCTTGAACGAAAATCCTGACTATATCAAAACTGCGCTGGAGGCATATCAGGCATTTTAGCCTCACGGTCGAAGACCATATTTTTCTCAATTGTTTCATGAATGTTTCACAGGTCAACAAGGTTATGACTCCGAATTGAGCAACGGCCTTAGCTGGGTCGTGCATGCTCAGAACGCACTCCATTGATTGGTACAGCCACTCCACCATTGTTACGAGACCATGGATACAGCCGATTTGGAATGGTTATCATAAAAGTCGTCCCGTTCAATTGACGTGACTGAAGCTCGATCTTGCCTCTCAGCCTGTCGACCATAGATTTCACGATATACAGCCCAAGGCCAGTTCCGGTTGAGCGGGTTGTGGCCCTGAAGAACATCTCGTAGATCTTTTCCTGATATGCTTCGTCTATTCCGATACCATTGTCTTTTATTTTAATGGCCGCTTCAGCACCGCTAACCTTGATCTGGATCTCGATGCAATGCTTTTCAACTTCGGGATTGAAATATTTAAATGCGTTTGAGAGAAGGTTTGACAGGATGGTTCGCACCCGCACGGTGTCGCTCAGAAATTGTGCCTCTTGCTCAATGTTCAGGTAGACATCAAAATTCTGACCTGGACATTCCAATGATTTGAGTAAACGCTGCACCTCATCATCAAAGTCGAATTCCTCAAACGTAGTTTCCGCTTTGTTGTTGTATGAAATTGAAATAAGGTCTTTCAGCAGTGAATCCATGTGAATAATCCTGTCCTGGATCATTTTGAAATAAGACTTGCCAACTTCGATGGAACTTTCATGCAAACCGAGATATGCCAGCCCCTGAATGGTTGACAGTGGTGCGCGCAAATCGTGGGAGGCGTGATACGTGAAATTATCCAACTCCCCATTCACACGCTGCAGCTCAGCCATTTGCGACCGTTGTTCAGCGAGTATGGCCTTCAGATTCTCTCGCATGACCAGCAACGACCTGCCTAAGATATCCTCGTTACTCAGCGGTGTGAATGCCGTGTCGAGGTTGCCTCTCCCGATGTCATTTGCAAATTCCTGATAGTTGAGTGTGCCTGCGACTAAATTATTCAGCGCCTTCGCCATTTGGTCGAGGTCATCAACTTTGAATTGCACCTTGGTTTTCGGCACTTCACCGCGGCTCATACTTGCAATGATCGATCGCATCGACTGTATCGGCCGGACAATGGTTTTGGAAAGTCGTTTGTTGATGGTGAATGCGGTGATGATTGCAGCACTTACAATGAGAAAAAAGCCGAGATAAAGCTTCCATAAAATTGTCGAATAGGCTTTGTCGATCCGAGCATTGATCCGCTGGAGGCTCACCACGCGATCGAATTGATCACCACAGGCGAATAGTTCACTTTGAAGGCCGCGACCCGTGTATATACCGAGCTCGCGGTCGATGGTAACGAGTTGTTTGAAGACAGTCTCGTAGCGAAAAAGAATTTGCGAGACCTCTCCCACCTCGTCATCGGCTATGTGTTGCTCGAGAGCAAGCGTGAACATGTAGATCTCTTCGGAGATCTTATCGATAATTTTTTCATCACCAGTTAACAAATAGTTTTTGACGAAAAGCTGCAAATTGAGCACAGCAACTTTATCCGTTCCGAAATCAAATTTCAGAAGATGATCGATGCATTTATCGAATTCACCAATGAGTCCATGTTGCTCGTACCCACGGGCTTTAATTTTGTCTGCCATTTGAACGAAGATGTGATCGTATAATTGGATGGTATACGCCAGCAGCTTTAGCTCCGACCTGTCGCTGTCGCTGAAACGGGCAGACCTTCGATTAATTGCCTCGGTGTTTTTCTTGAGTTGAGTCAGAAAATGCGTGTAGCGATCGAGAAATATGCTCTTTCCCGAAGAGAAAAAATCCTCGTTGTTTTTTTCTCTAAGAATGAAATCGTTGGACGCGCTTTTCATTTGCATCTGATTCTCTTTGAGATTGGAGGACATCTCGCGCAAGGCGTTTATCTCGATCATTTGGCGGGTCCAGGAGTAGCCGAGTGCCTCAAGCAAGATGATCACACTGGTCAATGTAAAAAAGGAGAGCACGATCTGTGATTCGATCGACCTGGCGCGAAGTTTTCGTATGAAATTCATGTGGTTAAAAAACCAACTTGCGTTCAGCGTAAATCGGTAGCGTCATCAGGTCATAGACCAAACGGCATGGAAACACGAAACAGCGAGCGGGGTTTTGGGCTAAAGTTTCCGGAAGTTACGTTCACCGGATCGAGAGTGTTAGTAACCACTCGCCAAATCATGGTAAACATGTACACATATGGCACCTTAGAAGTTACAGTTTTGAAAAATCTGCGTGAACGCGTTTCGACTAAAAATGGTTGTGAATAATAGAGCCCGATGCGCATTCTTCGTTTCACGGAAGCCGGACCTTTATATTATCTTTGAAATTTTCTAGTAAGTATGTGCGGGTGTAAATGAACAAGCCCCTCGCAATGAGACCCTCGACCCTGATTTGAACATTTTGTGCATGCTAGTCCAAAAGAAGCCTGGATTGTTTATTTTTTTGATGCTCGAGTTCCTTTGCATGTGTGCCTCTTCGCACGCGCAATCACTCGATAGTTTAGAGTCTATGGTCCGCGCAAGAACTGAGCAAGACTCTATCCGTGTGAATCTCCTAAACCGGCTAAGTCTGAGGGTATTGAAGAGGCAACCTTCCAAGTCTGTCGAATACGCAACCATGGCGAAGGCTCTCGCCCGCGAATTGAACTTCCCCGCTGGCGAAGGCGAGGCAGACAACAACCTCGCAATCTATCATCTTATGCAGGGCGAGGCGGATGTTGCGCTGGAACTTGGGCTGGATGCGTTGCGAATAGGTGAGCAGACACAGCGAGCTGAACTGATCGCCAATAGCTACGCCACACTCGGCACCATCTATCACAATGAACTGGATTTTGATAAAGCCCTGTTGAGCTTGAAAAAAGCTGGCGCAATAAATGCAAAACTTGATAATGTGCTGATCGCGACAAAAGTGTTGAATGCCCGGGGAGGGATTGCACGGGATAAAGGCGAATACGACAGCGCCATGTTCTTCTACAATCAAGCGCTTTCATTGATGCAGCGGACGAAAGAGGACTATCGCATGCCTGAAATACTCAACAATATTGGAATCATCTTTATCAGGAGAAAGATGATCGGTGAGGGAATGCGGTATTATTTTCAAGCATTGGCAGTGGCAAAGGACACCGACAACCGGAGATCGCAAGCGCTGGCGTTGGGAAATATCGGAAGCACGCTGCTTTCGCAGAAAAAATACAGCGAAGCTGAAAAATACCTTCTCGAGGGAATGAGAATTGCCAAAGCGCTGGGCATTCGAAAAACATTGAGCGCTCATTATATGTGGCTTGGCCAGCTCAAGAATGAAACAGGTAAATTCAATGATGCCCATTATTATCTTTCGTCATTCTACGAGTTGAAGGACAGCCTGCTCAACGCAGAAAAGATCAAGAAGATGGCGGAGCTCGAAGTGCGGTATGAAACCGAAAAAAAGGAGCATACCATCGCCCTGCTTGCCCGAGACAACCGCATACAACAACTTTGGATCAATCTGTTTATTGTGCTGGCCGGGCTTCTCATTATCATTTGCTTTTTTATTTACTACTTTCAGAAGTTCAGGGCGCGCAAAAATCGACAGATCCTCGATCTCGAAATCGACCGCCTGACCACGGAACACCGCGAACTTTCCGAAAAATTCAAAGACGCGCTGACAACACGCAATATGGACGTTATCGATTCTATCGATCAGCGTCTGTTGAAAAAAGCTGTGGACGTAGTTGAATACAATATTGCCGACCCCACCTTTGGCGTAGAAGAAATGGCCAGGGAGTTGGGGATGAGTCGAACGAATATGCACCGCAGGATAAAAGCACTGACTGGCTTTCCGCCAAGTGAATTGATCCGAAGCATTCGTTTAAAGCGGGCCGCAGCGTTGCTTCTGTCGAAAGCGGACTCCGTTTCCCAGATCAGCATGCTGGTTGGGTTCGAAGATCATTCTTATTTCTCAAAGTCATTCAAGAAACACTTTGGAGTCGCCCCTTCGGAATACCTGCAGTCGAAAGAATCCGTGGCGTCTGCGAATGATTCGCTCAGCAATCTCAATTAGCAGGCTGGTAATTCATTGCCAAAAAGTGGTAATCGCGTATCAAGTTGGTTTTGCATCAAAAACTTCCGTGAAAATTCGCGTTTATGCATGTGAACCAATATGGAGGTTTTGAAAAATGCCAGGAGCTTATGCGAGAATTTGATGACTTTGAGAAGGAGATAATCCGGTACCTGCAGGGAAACAAGGAAAATAATATCCCAACCAGCTTCCGATCAATGTTCACCGATCTTTTTCCGGATCAGGGAATAGCGATCGGTAAAGAAACACAGGAAGGTTGGATTTGTTTCAATGTCCAGAAGTTCGCTTATTACGATAGCTCCATCAATGTTTGGATCCCAAAAGTTGACTTGTCATCTGAAGCGGCCCGCACTACAGAGCGCATAATCAAATTGATCTTTCTGCTGGATTATCTCCAAGGAAAAGGCCTTGTCTTCCTTTACGATTTTGCACATCCAGAAGAAAAAGCATCTATGCACATTCCGCAATCTTTACGAATGTCAATTACAGAGCACAAAGTAGTTGAAGTGCTCATGGGTTTTTATTTCAAGGAAATTGTGATCAGCCAGGGCATTGTCGTGCTGGTGCGAAATGGTTTTCTGACGCGCAAAGAATTACAACACCGAGAGACTATCACCTATGCCAACCGAAGCTTACTTACCGGAGAACGCAGCATCACCACTGCAAATCGTGCGACCGGTGTCAGCATCATCCTGGGGTTGATCAGCGTGCTGCTTTCCCTGTACTCTATCCATCAATCGCAAAAACAACTGAGCGCAGAGAATAAACCCAAGCAGGAGAAGCCGGAAGATAAGCATCCGTTCGATAAAACCTCTTCAAGCACGGGGCTATAACCGTCAAGCGGAAATTGCATCCTGATCATCGTTCGTTTCCCTGGTATCCTTCTGGGAGGAGATCACGAATCGCTTGCTCTTTTTCGTTTTCATGGAAGAAAGATAAGAGGCGACATTCTCGGAAATCTTCTCGACAAACATTCGCTGATATTCCACGATGGGATTCAGGCTCGCTACTTCAATTGCTCCGATGACGATATCGTTGTGCTTGAGCGGTGTGATCAGCAGTGCGGTTGGCGTACTTTGGCCTAGGCCTGACGAGATCCTCGCATAATAGTCTTTTGGAACAGGTGAAAGATAAACGCTTTCCCTGGAGATCACAGATTGTCCGAGCAACCCCTGTCCGAGACCGATCTTTCGATCAGAGATCTTCTCTTTTTCAAACCCATAGCATGAAATAAGCTCCAGATAGTCGCCCTCATCATCGTCCGGCCTGATGAGATATACTCCGGCAAGCTGAACGTTCAGGTGCTCGACAAGCCGTGTGATAAAAATCCGGCTTCCGGTTCGTTCGAAATGCTCATGATTGTTTCTGAAAATGTCAGCAAACTGCGCTATACCCTGGGCAATCCATGTTCTTTGACGGTTCTCAACATCGAATTGATACAAGCTGTCGCGCATATTGAGCAGCGCTTTCCCAAGCGCGTCTTTTTCGCTCAGGCTTTTGAAGGTTGCCGTGAAATTTCCTCGACCTATATGGTCCGCAAATTCATGGCGCTCCTTCATGCTTTCGATCAAATTGTTCAATGCGGTCACCATTTCATTCAGGTCGCGCAGCCGGATTGGATTTAATTTTGTCGGGATTTCTCCGATGCCAAGATTGCCGATCACATTTCGGATCACACGAAGGGGTTTAACGATAGTTCTGTTGAGCCACCAGGAAATCGCGAGGGCAAAAAGCATAGCTGCTCCGGTCACCACCATGATGCTCAGATAGATCTGCGAGGAAACGGATGTGTACGTGCGATTCAATCTTGCTTGCGTTTCACTCAACTGAACGGTACGGTCAATGGCCTCGGTGGCAACCATCAGTTGCCGGGCGAGTCCGCCTCCATTGTACGTACCCAGCTGCTCATCGGCTTGCAGAAGCTTGGTGAAGGAATTTTCGTAATTGGAAAGTGAATTGATGACCGATTCCACCTGCTCGTCTTTCACGTATTTTTCAATCACTGTTGAAAAATTATAGATCTCGCTGGAAACATCGTTGGTAGCGCCTTTATTGCCAGACAGCAAATACTCTTTTACGTACAATTGCAGGTTTAGTATGGCAACATTGTCGGCACCGAAATCATGGCGCACCAGATCCATGATGGCGTTATCGAATTCACCAATGATACCAAACTTGCCGTAACCGCGTGCTTTGATTCCTGCGACCATCGTTCGAAACAGCGTATCGTAGATGATCAACGCCCGTTCGAAAGATGCAATTTCCGCTGCGTTATCCAGGCCCGCTTGTCGTGTTTTCCGCTCGATACTCTGCAGATCTTGTCGTACCTGCGCGAACGATTTTTTGTAACTGCTCAAGACGTTACTTTCACCTCTGCTGAAAAAATTGATGTTGTTTTTCTCCCGTAGAATGAATTCAGTGGCAAAGACCTTCAGTGATACTTCATCCTTTTGAAGTTTGGTGAGATCCTGCCGGATGGAATTGATCGCAAGAATGTTGGGCATTGCCTTAATCCGATAGTATGCCGCGAGTTCTGATACAAGAATGATCCCGATCAACGCCAGGAAAGCAATCGTCATCCTTGAGTGGACCGTGTTGAACAAGTTGATTTTCATACGTGTAGGCTCAGTGGCCTGTTGTTTTCACTTCGAGGAACTTCCGATAAAGCGCATCCGATCTCGGATCAAGTGGGTTGCCTGACAGGATCAATTCGTCAAGGCGCTCGAGCATGAACAATATTTCCGGAACGGTGGAAATCTTGTTGTTGTACAGGTCCAGTTTTGTTACTGCTGCGAATGGCTCGGCAGAATACAATAATTGAACAATTTTATTTTCGGAAAGATCGATGTCTTTTAAGTTCCGCAACAAACCGATATCTGCTTTTTCAATCCTGTTGGATGCCAGGCAAAGATGCTCCAATGAGTCAAGCTCCGATAGTTGAGGAGGCACCATCGCGAGCTCGTTGTTACTCAGGTTGATCAATTTTAGTTTTTTCAGGTTTCTGATAGAAGAAGGTATTGCTGTCAGCTGATTGTTTTCGCAGATCAGCTCTTCCAGGCTTTGAAGCTTGCCGATGCAACCGGGTAATTTTCGTAAATGATTGTTAGAAAGATTAAGGACCTTGAGGTCCGTCAAAAGCCCGAGGGTTGAAGGCAACGAGTCAATATCCTGATTGCGGATAATAAGGACCCTGGCCTTCTCCGGATCCTGCAGTGCCTCTTCGATATTGTCGAAGTATGATTGCGTGTTATTGAGTCGTTCCAGCCTGACGACCACGTAGCCCACCAACAGCACGAGGCAGGTAAGAAAAGCGATCGTGATCCGGATAAAATTTCTATTCTTTAGATTCATCGTAAATACAGATCATTTCAGTTTTCCACCCGATATTTTCGGCTTGAGCATGAATGCGCGACTCAGGGTAAAGCCGATCCTGAGGTCACCGTGGTGAACTGTCCCTTGTGTAGCGGTCAGAAATTCCTTTTCAATCATTCCCGCAGAATTGGTAACATAAACATGAAAAGTATGACCACCGGTAACAATGTCAATTCCGGCACCAAAAGGATTTACCAGTGTTCCTTCTTTGTTTGGAGCAACGTAGCTGTAGTCGGCAGTAACATGTATGCGGTCCGTCACCTTCAGCCTTCCTGCTGCGCTGACTGCGTAGATATCGTTCGCGCCCATGAAAGCATTCACTGAGTTTCGATGAACGATTGCAGGGATAACTTCCAGGGCCAGCCGTTCTGAAAACTGGCGACTAACGATGAGTTCAGTGGTATAAACAAGTTGATTGATCAGCTGATCGTTTTCATGAATGGTATTTTGCCGATGCCATTCAGCTGCGGAGAACGCAATGCTTGAAAATGCAACGATGCTCACCGGAAATGTTCCGGCTCCCTCCGACCGCTGTGTTGTAAAGCGATACTTAAGGTGGGCGTCATAATTCTTTCCCGCGGAAGTTCTACCTAAAGCTGCCGTGAGCTTATCACTGATCCCATATTCAAAACCCATTCTCATGCTGGCATAATCGAGCCCGAATGCATTGAACGCGCCATCGCTGACGTTTCCGAACCGGTGGAGAATGAGTACATTCAAACGGCCTCGCTCCAGCACATTCGAAGACTGATTGTTGATGACGTAGCTACCGTTGAAAGCTTCCTTGATCGGAGTGCTTTCAGTCTCCTCATTGTCGAGCGAAAGTGGATCGGACTGCGCGAATGCCACGTTGATCATCGAGCACAAAGCCAGCAGCAATTTGAGTGTGGTCCTTGGGGGGAAAGGAGATATCATGACTACAGATTTGTTTTATTCATTTTCAGCGAGAGGTCTACCGTGAATTCTTGCGAAACTTTCAATGACACAAGTCGGGGTATCTTGATGTTATAGTCCGACAGATAGACGGAGAACTTTGCAGCGATGGTCATTCCATCATCGTCAACGGTGATCACCGCGGGCACTTTAAGATCGCGCTCAACGCCATGCAGGGAGAATTTTCCTTTGACTGTGACATTATGTGCTCCATTTTTTTCGAAGCTGATGTCGTTGATGATTTCACCGGCAAACGTAGCGCTGGGAAATGATCTCACTTCGAAGTAACTCTCCTCCGCGTGCTTTTTCTGAAGATCGCCCTGCGAAAATGAAAAACTGTTCAAGGGTTGCTTGAAATTGAATCGCTTCGAGGCTGCATCGAGCTTACCGACAAGCGTGGCACTCTCGGCTGTAATAATTTCCTGTGGCGCATCACCACGAAGCTTCACCTTACCCTTCTGACCGCTATAGACCTGGGAACAGGCAGGGGCACCCATCAATAAAAAAAAAGCGATGAGTGGAACAGTGATTGTTGAAACCGCGATCAATCCACGGAACTTCCATTTTTTATCCATGCTCGAATTGTTGTTATTTCACAGTCTGTTAGAATTGCCGGCCCCGGTGTGATGGCAGGAGGCATTTGCCTCGTGTTGATCATGAACTCCAGCTTTCCGCTGGCTGCCGCCTTTTTTACTTGTTCAGCATCCTTAAAATTGCCGTGCGCGAATTTTTCCACATGACAAGTTGGTATACTACACGTCCTGTCGATAATCGGATACACATGAGAGAAGTAACGCACGGTATCCTGCGAAACCTCGCAAGGTGAAATCGATTCTACTTGCGATGTGCAGCGAATGGCTAACAAAGCACAAAAACTCAACAGGGCCTGTGTCCTCATCGTCAGTTCCCTCCAGGTTTTAGTCCGCTTGGAACGCGTTCGGCTATTTCCTTGTCGTAAGAGTCATCCGTTAAGGCATGAAGAAAGGCAACGATTGCAGCGATCTCGTTTTCGTGAAGGTCCAGTGGCTGCACCTTGGCAGAGATCTCACCGCTCCCCGGATTTGCTGGCCGAGCCGCACTATAAAAGTTCACCACATCAGTCAAAGTGGGGAGTACGCCATTGTGCATGTAAGGTGCCGTTAAGCTGACATTGCGCAGTGTGGGTGTGCGAAACAAAAATTTATTTCCAGCACCTTTGTCAGGGTCAGGTAGCTTATCATTGTCCGGGATGCCGAGGTTATAGTAATTGTAATCGGAGAACATCGGTCCGGAATGACACGCTGCACAATTTGCTTTGCCATAGAAAAGTTGAAGTCCGAGCTTTTGATCGTCAGTCAGCGCAGCATGATCACCTTTCACATATCTGTCATAAGCGCTGTTGGTGCTCGTGATCGTCCGCTCAAAAGCGGCAATCGCTTTTCCAATATTGTCTTTCGTGATTGCATTCGGCCCGAACGCCTGCGTGAAAAGCACTTCGTATTCCGGAATTTTTTTCAGGCGGGCAATGATGCTGTCATAGGTCTCGGCTGCCGCATAGCCGTTACCACGCATAATATTAAACACAGTCGGTGGACCCACGCATTGCGACTCCAGGCCTTTCTTTCGTCCGTCCCAAAACATCGGTGCTCGCAACGGATCATAGTTTTGCTCGGCAGCGATGAGTCCATTATAAGCAGAATTCACTATTGTGGGAGAATTCCTGCCCAGTCGGGGTATCTGCCGGCTTGAATTAGCAACGCGGTTTACCCCGCGCCCTGTTCCACCCACTCCAATCGACAAATCAAGATCATCTGCATAACCCGAGGCGGGAAGATGACAAGTGACGCACGCGATGTCTTTCTCTCCGGAGAGGATCGGATCATTGAACAGAAATCGTCCAAGAATCGCTTTTGTTTCCGATAGTCGATTGTCAGAAGGATGCACAACCGCTGGCAGTGTTTCAAGCTTGAGCGTGGCCAGTTGGTCATCGATGGACTCAATTCGCTCCAGACACGCGGCTACGGCAATACTTATCCCAATGAACCTTAAGAAAGTTTTCATCTTCGTTAGCTTTTTCAAAAAGTAGAGTGCTGCCAGCATAACAACTGGTCAGCCACAACGGTCGGTAGAAGGTTCAGGTGAATTTTGCCGTGGGGCGGCAACAATTGGTGACAAAAGTATGGGCAGGGCGAATGTCGCGGCTAGGAATCCGGTACTAAAGATGGGTAGTTTTGTTTTATGGAGGCTCCAATGTTGTCGATTCGAGCGTGTAGTTGTAACCGATTTGTCACCATTCGGTTAGGATGGCGTGCGAAACTCACTGTTCATTGGTCACCTCAATCACCAGGTTGCTGCGATCGCAAAGGCAAGCCAACCAAACGCAAGCCCATTGACCGCGATCGTACCGAATGAGGGAAGTATCTTGAAGATCAACGCGCAATAACCCAGGAGAAACAGTGAGTCAAACATCGCGATCCAAAAAGCTACCGGGACGCCCTTGCCAATCGCTGATGCACATAAAAAGTATATGATTCCCGAAAAGATAAGGATATGGCCATCGATGAGCAGGCGGATCAGATCGCGATCATAAGGTCTGCCTTCGCGCAATACGAAGATATCGTGGAGCAATCCGTTCACGAAAGACCAAAGGCCTGCGAAGATGATATAGTAGAAGAGCATGTAGGCAGCGTAGTTTTTAGTTGTCAGACAGTTTGTTCGTAAAACCTCTTCGGAGACGTGATCAGACGACAATCTTGAAATTGAACATCGGAGTTTTCAGCGCGCCCCACAAGCGGATCCAGATTGGAAGCAGTTGCTCGGTGCCTCGTGCAGTAGTGATGTCGCCAACATCGATGATGCTCGATTCCTTCCATCCCATTTCTTTCAACACCGACTTCACTTTGTTTTTGGCCTCCGCATCGTTGCCGCTCAAGAATACGTGGTGATCTTCCTTGAGCAATCCGGGATTCACCATAATATAAGCTGTCATGGTGTTGAGGCCTTTCACAACTTTCAATTCAGGATTCGCGCGCTGAATTTGCTCTCCGAGCGAATCGGTATTGCAAACAAAAAGACTCGGTGGCGCGCCTTTGGAAAAATCGAGGGGATTGGAAATATCGAGCATGACTTTTCCAGCGAGGTTTTTCTTTTCAGCGAGCTCAATAGCAGGTAACGCGCCATGGCCACTCGTTGCATTCACGATGAATTCCGCTCCTGCGGCCGCATCTGCATAAGAGGCTACCTTGATCTTCGGTTGCGCCCTCAACCACTCTCCAAACGCGGGTCGTCCAAAATTATCTTTCGCAGCGCGGCTTGTCGACTCACTCACGTTTCTGGTTCCAACAGTAACGGAATGCCCGAGAGACGAAAGTTTTTCTGCGATGAGCTGCCCCACCACGCCCGTTCCAAATACAGCGATGTTCATAGCTTTTATTTTTTTAGTTACATTTACTTTTATCATTTACTATCGTTTTGATAGTATTCAAATGTAAGATGGCGCTGAAGTATTTTCAATAACTGTCAGCATTGACGCTCACTATCGTTTTTGACAGAAATGGAAATTTGTTGGGATTAAGTGGGTTTATTGAAAATAATTTCTTCGTTTTTTTTCGACCTGATCCAGCTCAGACCCAATCGTGATCCTTATGGTAATAGATAATAAAGAAAAAGTGGTGATCATGAATGGGCGCGAATTTCACTGCGCCATGGACATCACCATGCATTACATCGGAGGCAAATGGAAAACCGTTGTGCTTTGGTATCTGCGAAAAAATAAAAAACGCTTCAGTGAGTTGAGGAAACTCATCCCGAACATCACCGAAAAAATGCTCAGCCTTCAGCTCAAAGACCTGGAGACTGATGGAGTAGTAAAACGCAAGGTGCATCCCGAAGTGCCACCGCGTGTAGAATACGAGTTGACAGAGTTTGGAAAGACGATGATTCCGATGCTGGAAGAAATCGCCCTCTGGGGACGCACCCTGGCAAAATCAAAAGGAAAGATTGTAGACAAAGTGCGCGATACAAAGAGTGCCAAGGTATTGTCGGTGCCGCGAAAAAGAGGTTCATGAAACACCTCAAGATTGGTCCTATTGCATGTGTTCCATGGCCTTCAATTTTTTGATCCGCGTTTGCAGCGAAGGGATCGGTTCACGCGACATCATCGACAACGTCCGGTTGTATTCTTCTCTTAAAACCGGTGATCTGCGCGACATCACAAAAAGCGATTGCAGGGAATTTGCGCGTACCAATTTGCTCTCGTTACGGTTCAAACTCCAATAGGTAAGTCTTCTCCAAACCTCCCCTTCTTCCTTCGAGTCGAGATCGAGACGAACCGTCAGATGTGCGGCATGCCATTTCAGAAAACTAAACCTGGTTTGCGTTAACACTTCCAGCAATTGAGCTTTGTGTGCATTCAGCAATTCAGGACGATGCTCAGAGATCACAATGAGGGCATCCGCAGCCTTTATCGCCAGTGGCATCGAATTATTGAACATCAGCAGAAAAAGATTATCGAAACTTTCCTGCGAATCGGCCACAAGAAGTAAGGTTGATCTTTGTGCAGTTTCTGCGTTAAGCAACAATCTTATCCAGTCTTCCTTTTTCATAGCTTAAAATTATCGCGTTCCATTGACAGGCTGTGTCAGATGGTGACTTACCCGAAAATATATCAGCGGTATTGTACAGCATATTCGAATGAGCTAAAATGCGCACACTCTATAATAATATATGCGTGTATTTCTTTTTTTGCTGTCGTGTCAGGTCTCAGCGCAACAAAAATTTATTTACGGGAAGATCATGGACGATTAAACGGGCGCTCCGGTTCCAATTGCCAGCGGTTTTCTAGGCAGCACAAGCCTCGGGGCAACCGCGAATGAAAACGGGATCTTCCGAATTGCTAAAGTCCCTGCAGGCGAGTTCGACCTCATTATCTCATCGGTGGGTTATGAACCATCCAGCGTCCATGTTGTTGTAAAGGGTAGCATTGATGTTCCCGTCCGCATCTCAAAAAAAACCACGGAACTCGATGAGGTCACGGTCCAGGCCGACACGAGCGGTTGGAAAATAAACTATGAAGTATTTACAGAGATCTTTTTGGGTCGGACTCAAAATGCGCGACAGTGTAAAATCCTCAATCCCCGCGATCTTATTTTCTTTTACGATCCCAACGAAGGATTCTACGCGCACAGCAAAAATCCCCTGATCATAGAGAACAAAGCATTGGGATATCGGATCACCTACTACCTGCAGCAATTTGAAAAGAACAATCGAAATGGAATGCAGTACGTGCTCGGCATTCCGTTGTTTGAAGAGATCAAACCAAAAAACAAGTTTCAGGAAAAGCGAATTGCCAATGCGAGAAACAAAGCATTCGAAGGGTCGTTGATGCATTTCTTCCGATCGCTGTATGAACACAACCTCGATTCAGAAGGCTTTGCGGTATATGAGAACTTCAAAGTGCCGAACAGGAACAAACCTCCGAAAGATCTTATTCAAGCCAAAGTTGAACAGTTCGTCAATGGCAATCGCGACAGCCTTCGCTATTACTCGCGATTAAATTCCCTCCCCGACAAGGTGGACTCGATCGGCCGGA
>CBHROW010000095.1:0-16092 GCA_966080355.1 uncultured Chryseosolibacter sp. | reverse complement strand
GTGGTCGATCGTGTAGGCCATGTCGTCACTCGACTTATCATTTGCGGGATCAGTAGAAGAAAGAGTCCCGTTTGAATACAGGTATGAAATTGTTGAATAGTACACTTCCGGATTAAGAATAACCTTTTTGCTCAGCGCTTTTTCAAAAAGCAATCCGAAATGAAAGCCAAGATTTGCTTTGTACTTACCCTGGCCCTGTGCAGGCCCGAACATATAGTAGTTCTTGGTAACGTTCTCCGTATTTGAATTCATGCCTACTTTGACGCCATAGCTGAACACCGGTGCAGTTCTGAATTTTTTGTACAGAGATTGAAACTCCACCGGATCTGAAGTCGGATTCACGCGGAAGAAGTGGTCGGTGTTCAACAGTTCGAGCATCGCTTCATCTGCCTTCTGAGGCTCTTCCAAGTAGATGTACGACAAAACAAGTATTCTGTAAGCCTCAACTTTCTGGGGTTGTGTAAAGCCTCCACTTTTCAAACAGCCTTCGAGGATCGAAGGGATCTCATGAAGGCGACCTTGCTCATAAGTTGAGCGTGCTGTTCGGAGGGTTTGCGTACAGTTTTGAGCCAGCACACCCAGGCCAGTGGTCGCAAGGAGGATGGCGATCGATAGAATTCTAATCATGGGCAGAAATTTTATTTATCCGACACTCCAGAACATGTTTTTTCGTACTTCAACTCTACATCAACGTAGGTTTCCCATTCGCTCTCGGTGAGATTGCGCTTCAGGTAGTTGCAAAGCAAGCCGGACATGGTTTCAATTTTTGTAGGCCATGCGTGTATGGTTTCTTCAACTTTTTCAGCGTTACTATGCATACCCGCAAGCAATTGCTCATCATCGGCAGAGAAGACTGCGGTGCGAACCCAGTCAGCGTGGCCACTCAACACCATCGGTTGCTTACGGAGATCTTTCAGGTTCCACAAACGTACGGTCTTGTCGTTGCTGGCCGTTGCCATGAAAGAGCCGGAGTGATTGAATACAATCTGCTCAATGCCTGAAACGTGACCTGTCAAATTTCCACCGTTAACCACCGTACCGGTTGACAGGTTGATGATCTTCACAATTCCTTCAACATCTCCAATCACGAGTCGGGTGCCATCGTTTGTAAATCCTACTGCACTCACCGAGCTCGGCTTTCCGTTGATGCCAACATTTTTGTAGAAAACTTTTGAAGCATAGTTGTTCTTCGTATCCCACAGGTAAACATTGCCATCGTTTCCAGCACCGGCAATCCACTGCATATTCGGACTGTAATCAACATGATTGATCTTTTCAGTACTCGAGATCACTTCTTTCGCTGATGTCAGGTCGGAGTAACGAATGCTCTTACCCGAGTTGTCGCGTGCATATAGTCCTTTTCCATCTGGGGTAAAATTCACGTTGTCGATCTCATAAGAGAAACCACGGATGATCTTTGGTGGTGCGGAGATGTTCTGTAGGTCGTACAGCTCCATGTAGTTTTGAGTGACATCACCAAAGGCGATACCCGCAGCAGCAAGTTTAGTTCCATCAGGACTGATGCCCAATGAATAAACCTGGTAGTTGGTGCGCTTTCCAACGAGCTCTTCCATTTCCCATTTCTTTCCGGTGTAAGTCCAGCGCAGGATCCGGCCATCACTTCCACCTGAGAATAATTTCTTAGTCGGATTGTGAATGATAAGCGACCGGCATGATCCGTTGTCATGGCCTTTCAGGTTGAGTGTCAATGGGTCGTCATAGCTCTCGAGTGCTTCGTGCAAGCCGTTATAGATCGCGTCATCGTACACATATCCGTCATGGCTGTGGTTGAAATTGTAAGCTTGCTGCGCCAGCAGTGCCTGGAGTTCGCGATCCGGGATTTCGACCGACTTCAACGCCATGGCCTTTGCTGTTGCGATGTATTGCTTTTGCTGGGCTATTGCACGCTGTTCCCGGGCTTCTTTAGCGCTCTTTTCGGCATTATCGCGGGCGATGTTGGCTTTTTTCTCCTCGTCTTTTGCCTTGAGCTCGTTCTTCACGGCCAGCTCTCGCTGTTGGTCAGCAATTTCTTTTTGAGCGCGAGCTTCTGCTTCTTTCTGTTGCGCGAGAATTGTTTGCTGTTCGGCAATATTCTTCTGTCGATCTGCTTCCTTCTTCTCAGCCTCAGCACGCTTCTGTTGTTTTTGTGCTTCTATAGCGTTAGCCGTTGCCTTCTGTTCATTTTGCTGGGCTTCAACTTTCGCAGCATCGGCCGCGGCCTTCTGCACAAATGCAAATACAAGGAAGATGAGCGAGATAATAGTTGCAGAGGCAAGCACCAACGCCACGATACGTGCGCGCTGAAGTTTGCGCTTCTGTTCAAGTTCTTTGATCCGTTGCTCGGTTTCCCACTCTTTCTTCGAATACTCGAGGAAGATCATGGTACGCTCGAATGCAGGATGGTAGCGTTGTCCCCAAACCAGCGTAGGTTTATGTTTTACCTGCCAGTTGAGCGCGAGTTGAAGATCCGGTGGTCTCCACAGACCTGCTTTGCCCACCTGGTACATCGATGCGGCTTCTGCCAAACGCGTATACATCTGAACCGCGTCCGCTTCATCGTCAACCCAGTTTTTCAAACGCACCCAAATGCGCATCAAACTTTCGTGAGAGATATCGACAATCGCTTTGCCTGTAAGCGCGGTTCCGAATGCAGGTGTGAGCAGGGAACGTCCAGGCTCGCGGAATTTTTCAATTACGCCTGAAACCTCGTCTTCAGCTACATCGGCAATCGCAGCGATCTCCTGCAATTTTGTCGGTCTTCGTATACCGAAGTTCTCACCGCGTTTTTCCGTGATTGCTTTGAACAAGATCTCGCAAATCCGTTTCTGGTCTTCGGTCAATTCATCGTATGCTTCGTTGGCGTGCATGGAGAGTGCTTCCGCCATTGTACCAATTGCCTCGTAATGTTTGAGATCGACTGGCTCATCCTCATAATCTTTATACTTTCCCCAATAACTCCACGTACGCATCAAAGCGTGCTGGAGAATGGGAAGCTGATCCGGATTGTCGCCAAGGTCATTTAACAATTGCTGCGTGAGGCGAGGCGTGATCTTCGCACCACCCACGGCAACCGGTCCTTCAATGGCCCTGCGTTTCTGATCGCGGGTCATTTGAGGGATCAGGTAGTGACTGTCATTGATTTTTCGAGTGAGATCAGGAAACTGCGCGCAATCTCCGATAAAATCGGAGCGCATGGTGATCGCCACGTAGATCGGAGAGTCGGGATAATTTATTGCTTCAATGAGCAAATTGACAAACGCCAGCGTTTCGTTTACCGAGTTTGCATCATGACTGTCTTTGAAACGGAACAATTCTTCAAACTGGTCGACCAGAACCAGGTAGTTCACATCTTTCTTTTTGCGCCCTTGCTCGATAGCTTCGACAAGTCCAAGCGAGCTGCTTCGCAACAATGTGGAGAAGATCGTGCGTTTGATTTTCCGTTCTTCCGGATCGGCACCGATATATTCGGGATTGTTTTTCAACAGTGATTCAGCGAGGTTGTCGATCGGACCCGCACCAGGACGCGTTACCACAACTTCCCAGTCGGGGCTGGAATCAGTGAGGAACCCTCCGTAGAGGATCGGCATCACACCGCAATAGATGAATGAGGATTTACCGGAACCGGAAGGACCGATTACACCGACAAATCTGCTCTTTGATAGTTTGAGAAGAACTTCATCGCTTTGTCCTTCGCGGCCGAAAAACAAATGACTTTCTTCAATCTTGAATGGTCTTAAACCCGGGAAGGGGTTAGCCGTTGAAACCTGCTGGTCGATAATCTGGCTCATGGCTTAGGTGTTGAATTCTTGAATAAAAGATTTTACAGATTCAGCCGAACGCTGCGGATCGCTTTCGATCACACGCAGGTTTTGGCTTTTAAAACTTTCAACGTTGAGCGTTGATCCTGGCGCTGTAAGTATTGCTTTCCCGATAATGGGTTTCTTGCGTCCGAACCCCGGGGCCTTCAGGAGGTCCAGTGCTTTCATGCGCACCCATTGTTCGTTTACTTTTCCTTTGTAAATAATAGCGGCATCGAATGCCCGAAGGTTATCGATGTGTTTTTTCCTCACCTCGAGAAGCTCACCTTCGAATTCAGGTATCAGTACGCGGAATCCGGATTTTTCAAGCACCTCGCGGATCGGCTTCACATCGGCAATATCAACGCGATCATGCATGAGATATACCGATCTTCCACCCAATTCTTCCGGTCCTTTCCGGTCAGAGGATTCCACGAGCTCTTCACGCATGATGTTTTTGAAATCTTCAAGCGGTGTTTGCAAGATCTCAGCGCCTTCCTGAGCTTCCACATCGCGCTTGATGTTTTCGATAAATCCTTTTTGTCTCTCACTCGCGTTGTTCAGCACGGGCGAGATCCAGATGAGGCGGGTAAAATCATCGCCCTGATCTTTTGCACGGAGGCTTTTTTCTGCGGCAAGCTTATTTTGAATGTCGACAATCGAACGATCGGAGCCAGCGGGAATTTCACCGTAAGCGCTTCCAATGAGGTGTATCGACAGGTTGCTTTCGCCAAGGTCGCGTTGCACAATTTTTTCAAGATCGCTAAAAGTTCCCGGCAGTGTTTGGTTCGGAAGCACCACGTACCCGTGACGTTGAAGCTCCCGTTTGATGATGTTGCGCTGAACAGACAGATCGTGCCCGGTTTCCGCGAGGTAGATTGTTTTGCGTTTGTAAATGTTTTTCACCTCTGCCTTGCTCGAATCATCCTTGAGTTGTGTCAAGGTATCATAGATGTCGTAGGCGAGGTCTACCATTTTCATCCAGTACTGACGTTCCGCTTCTGTGCTGAAGTAGTCAGTGTACTCGCGTACTTCTCCCGAGTCTGAATCCAACTGGTACATTTCATAACCGATAAGATCGCGGAGGCGTGGAGGTTGTTCCTGTGCGGAAAGCGGAGTTTTGAAGACTTTGAAAATGCGGTTGCGCGTTTTCTTGGAGTTTTCGATACCTTTTACAAATGACTCAACATGGTCGAGGCAAGTGCCAGATTCAATGAAATCTTTCGATAGCACGGTGACCATCACACCTACATTTTGCAATTTCGGAGAGGTGATGCTGTCGAACTCTGCTTTGAGCATCACGTTGGCGCGCTCAGACAAGACCTGGTTCAACATCAGTTCCAAAAACCGCTTGAAGTGAGAAACCCAACCGAGCTCATTCTTCGGTGCCTCATTATCCTTCTCGGCAAATGCAATCAATACGTCAATGTCAAATCCCATGGGCGGTTAGGTTAAGGTTGAGAATATTGTGAGTACTGGAGTTTGTGTTCGGTAATATTTTTGATCAGACCTTGTACGAGGTCGTGATGGTTTGCCATAACGAAATAGAAGTCTACAAGGTTTATCCGGAAGATCACGGTTCTTTCAGAAGCCTCCAACGTATTGGCTACTGGCGCAGGCCCATCCTGGAACAGATCGCCATAAACGCTCCCTCGTCTCAAAGACACGAGCACGGAGTCGTTGTTTTTCAGCTTCACCTCACCATGCGCGATGATGAAGATCGGGCTGTTTTGATCGTCATGGATAAATTTCACTTTTTCTCCCTGCGCAAGTTCAATCGGAACGATCTTGTCGCTGAGGTCACTCAGCAATGTTCCATGTATATTCTGGAACACAGGCAAGGTCTTCAGGAACATAACCATTTCAATTCCCAAGAAAAAACCATCGTCAAGACCTTCCAGCAGTTGGTTATTCTCGATCGATGAATCGATGAATTTTTTGTCACGTACAGGAAGACGCTCGCGGATCGTAGGGTAAGCTTTCGGATCTTTGTTATGAATTACCCAGGCAGCCGTCTCCTGCAACAAACGATCGGAGTTGAACACCTGCGCAATCAAACCGCGACTGATGCGGAATTCGGGCAGATAGGCAGCTGCGTGAATGGCACAGACCTTTGTCCAGCGATTGTTTTGATTGAAATCGCGATTGAGGATGTAGTTGATAACCTGGATGGGGTTATAGCTTTCACGGGGGAAGAACAACTGCAGTTGCTTGAGCTTGTCTTCGGTCGAGCTGTCATCGAGCAGCGGGAACAGCTTTGGTTTCTGTTCCTGAACTACGAAGAGTTCGAGAAGTTCCATAGCAAACGCGAGGTTGTCCGGATCTCCCGATTCTATGTTGTCCCTTACCAGCTGAACGGACTGAGGATCATAAATAATCGAGAGTAGGATGTAGATCTGGTCAAAGTTCTGCTGTACTTCCTCCTGTAGGGCTTCGCGCAGATACTTGAAGAAGTCGTTGTCGGGCAACTCGGTGACTGCGGCCATATTCCAGATCGCCTTACTGATCTCTGCATCCAGAAGATCCAGCACTTCGCGTGCTTCACGGCCAGTAGCCTGGTAGTTGATGTAGCGAAGTGAATAAAGAATCTGGCGCACAATACGCTTGTCCGGGAAATCCGCTTTCTTCCACAACAGCTTCAAAGATTCCTCGCCACCAATGCGGCCCATGATCTGCACAAGCCTGAGCATAACGAGGTCCGTTTGTCCGGACTTATGAAACGCTGCATCCAATGTCGGCAGCACAATCTCTCCGGCTTCCTTGAGTGCCGCAGCTGCATGATGGCCAAATGTTGGCGAAGAGAGCATCTCGATCAGCACAGGCCATGCTTCCTGTCTCTTCGTTTTACGAGCGGTGAGCAGAGCTTCGAACCGAACCTTCGGATCGACATCCCTCAATAATTCAAGCAAAATGAAGATCGTACGCTGGCCCACCATCTTGCGCAACAATTTTGCAGCAAGAATGCGGTCGTTCTGCTTGATCGACTTGCTCAATTTCATCAGGTTGTCGACAGAGATCGAAAGAAGATCGCTGTCTTCTGCCTGTCCAAGTGCTTGCTGAGCGAGGGATTTAATGTCGGTCTTGGAGCCGTCTTTATCGATTCCCAGGGTCTGAATTTTTTCTTCAGCAAATTTTTTCAAGGTCCTGTTGTCACTGTCTATCAGTTGCAGCAGCGCAGTTTCAAACAGGGCGGGCTCGAGCTTCTCCATGAGCTTGAGTCCATAGATAACTTTTTCTTCGATGGTGCTGGCGACTTCTTTTTCGAGCACACTGTTGATCGTATATTCTTTGATCACCTTCACATCGCTCTTTCCCTTGCTCGTTACCAGTGCGTCTTGCAAAGTTTGCTTGTAGTTCCGATGCATTCGGTTAACCGATAGGTACCACAAAAGAAGAAAAGGTATAGTCGCAACCGTGATGTAGATCAGTGCAGCCAGATGAAGCTCGGTAAGTACAACGATAAGTCCACCGGCAACGGTTGACGCGAGTGCCGTCACAATACCTTCGATCTTGGTCTGAACATCGATACGAATATTGCTCTGGATAGGCAGTAGGTAGTTTTTGAAAGTCGGGTTGTCCAAGGCCTCCTTCAGCGATCTTATAAAGAGCTTACTCAAAGCAATACCAATGAAGTAAACCATAAAGTAGGGGTCGCCTTTCGAGTAACCGAAGATGAGGCCCAGCGAAAGTGCCGCGGCCGTGAACAAAAGAAGAAGGAATGGATTGATGAGAAGAGACACCCGCATGCCATATTCTTTGTTCACACGATCAGTCGCGCCTACATCGAAAAGGAACGTGAAGATCACGATGGTTGCTTCGAAGTAAGCGATGAACGTTGGAAGTTCGGCACTTTCGAAATAGATAGAAGATACGTTGAAGAACGAGAAGTCAACGAACGTGATCGCTGACATTGAGAAGATCACAAACAGCGACATGTATAAGATGTAACGGTTCTTGATAAAGTCGGTGATCTTCAACTTCGAATAAAGAGAACGCTCCTGCTTGAAGGTAAAGATCTTGTTGAGTTGGCTGATCGCAAGCCAGATAAAAAGAACAAGGAATGCCGCAACACTGATCAAGCCTATCGGATAGAGATCTGGTGGCTGGATATAATTAAGAACGATCGGAATAATAAAGAAGGAAATGAATGTCGCGAGCATCGCACCCATATCCACGCTTCCCACCAATCGCTTCGACTGTCGCAGGTTAAACAATCGTCCAAATGCACCCCAGAACACGAGATAGATAAGGAAAGACATTGGAAGGATCTGCGTGAACGCGAAATCGTAACGTTCTTTTTCATTTGGAAAATAACTTTGGCCAAATTCTATAATGCCCAGAGCGCCAGTGATATAAAGCAAACTCAAAACACCCAGAAGCGGAAAGGGGATCCGGTTCTGAAGGAAGTTGTAAAGAACGGTTGCAATGAGGCCATAAACCCCCGACCAAAACAGGGCGTACGGAAGTTCAGTTGTTTCATTAAAGAATTGGAGGTACAGGGATTGGGAGGCAACGCTATAGGTAGCGATAAATACCGCCATAAACACCCCCATGATGAAAAGTAAGCCCACACGGCCTGCTTCATCTGGTTCTACATCCAGAAACCGTAACAGTCTATCCTTCATACAATTCGCCTAATCACCCTAAAATTCGATATAACTAGGTTAAAATCCTATGACATCCTTGTTTCGGTTGACCTGTTTTTGTATAACAGCCTCGATTCCAGATGAAATAATTTTAATAAAACAGTCATTTTTAGGGCATTTTATCACAGATGATGACCCTAATTGTAAGATTATGAGCGTTTTCGAACTGTTGAAGCGGCAGAATCTTTGTAGGTTTGTTTAAACTTTGTTGAAACATGAATAGACTGACTTTTTCTCTTATGTTACTTTTTGTAACCGGCTGCTTTTCACTTTTTGGCCAGGGAAACAAGAAAGCTCTTTCCGAAGCCGAGCGGTTTTTTGGAATCAAGGCGTACGAACAGGCGCTTCCTCTTTTTGAGGACGCCATTCAGGCAGGTGAAAAAGATCCAATGGTCTATTATAAAACGGGGGTCTGTTATTCAAAATCAGCCGACACAAACGAGCAGTTGAAGGCTGTCAAATACTGGGAATATGCGGCTGAGAAAGCTTCCAATCTTCCAAATACATTTTATTATGACTTTGGTGACATTTATCTGAAAGATGAAAATATCGCCAAAGCCGTCAGCTTGTTTACGAAGTTCAAAGAGCTCAGCAAAGCCGACAAAGCAGCAGTCGCTAAAGCCGATAAAGCGCTCGACATGTGTCATACTGCAGGAGCTTTGATGTCGGTTCCACGCAATATCACCGTTCAGAATTTTGGTGATGTCATTAACTCTAAGCTCATAGAATATAATCCTGTTGTTTCAGCTGACGAGAGTGCCATGGCATTCACTGCGCTGAGGCCGAATGACGGAAGAACCCGTTCGGGTGATAAGTTTATTGAGGAGATCTATATTTCTTACAATCAGGCAGGTTCGTGGTCTGCTCCTAAAGTGATCCCTATTGCGTCTGAATCGAACGTAGGAACTGCGGGTATATCTCCGGACGGTCAAAAGATGCTCATCTTCATGGGCACTGCAACCGATCCTGGCAGCTTATTCATGATCAACAGAGCGGGTGATACATGGTCTAAGCCAAGCATTATCGCACCTACTGTTAACACTCCGAAGTTCCTCGAGTCTACCGCGAGTATAACACCTGATGGTAAAACGATCTACTTTGCCAGCGATCGCACCGGTGGCCTTGGCGGACTCGACATCTGGAGAACCACGCAACAAGCCAATGGCACCTGGAGTTCCCCGGTTAACCTCGGTGCTCCCATCAACTCAAAAGCAAACGAAGACGCACCCTTCATTCACCCGGATCAAAAGACCTTGTTCTTTACATCAGAAGGACACAATACCATGGGCGGACGAGATATTTTCATGAGCAAGCTGGTCGCACAAAAGTGGACCGAGCCGGAGAATATGGGTTACCCGGTGAATACCACCGCTAATGATAATTACTTTACGCTGATCGCTGACGGAACGCGGGCATACTTCTCGTCCGATCGCAAAGGGGGCTTGGGATCTCAGGATATTTACTTCCTGAACATGCCTGCCGATGCCGCGAACATTCCACTCACCATGATCAAGGGTAAGATCCTCAATGCAGAAACCGGCAAGCCGATGCCTACCAAGATCTACCTTATCGACAATCAAACTAACAAGAAGCTCGATTTCGTTTACGATCCGGACCCTGCAACGGGTAACTACCTGATCATCCTCCCACCAGCGAAAAATTACGACATGGTGATAGAGTCTGAAGGCTTCCTCCCATATACTTTGAATATCAATGTTCCCAACCAGGACTACTTTTATGAGCTATATCAGATGATCAACCTGAAAACCATCAAGCAATTTGATGTGGTTGTGGGACAGGAAGTTCAGGTGAAGAACGCTTTTTATGATACCGAACAGGATGTGAAAGCCGACCTTCGTAAAACTCATGAAGCCAAGCTTGTACAAACCGGCAACGTGGATGTGTATGATATGATGATCGACCTGATGGCAGCTGGCGACAAAGAGGGCATCGACTATCTCGTGAGCCTGCTCAATCATACCGACCCGATCGAGTCTGTGGAGTTTGATGAAAAGAAGAATTCAAAGATCGAAGTAGCAGCCCGGACGTACTATTACGATGAAAGTGACGAGAGCAAGTTCGAGCAGAAAAATGTAGGTGGGAAAACTATCTTTTCATTGCCTACCATGGTCGTGTCTGAGGAAATTAAGAAGGCAAAAGAACAGCCTGCAGCAAAGTCAACGGCAGATCCGGCAGCATTGGCCAAGGGAGCTAAAATTTATTTCGATGCGGGAAAGAGCGAATTGAAGGCTCAGTACAACACCGACCTCGACAATATCCTTGCGGTGCTCAACAAGCATCCAGATCTTGGTGTCGAAATTTCCGGTTTCGCTTCCGCGGAAGGTTCCGAAGATCTGAATCGCGAGCTTTCTAATAAGCGTGCGATCACCGTTCTCGACTACCTCAATCACAAAGGCATCGTTCGCAGACGCATTGTTGCCAAAGGCTACGGGGCATCTAAAGAGCAGGCAGCACCCAAAGAAGAAGGCAGAAGGGTGGAAGTGAAGGTAGTTGAGTTGAAGTAGTCGTCTGACCACTTCCCGTGCTCTGACGACTACTTCTGTGGTCTGATTCGCGTGGTCTGGCGACTAAAAAAGAATACTCTTTTGACCGAGGTCTGAGCTTTAGTGGTCAGACCACTTCAAGTCTTCAGACCACAGCACCCGGAATGAGCAGCGAGCTGTCTCCGTAGCTGAGAAACCGATATTCGCGTTCCAACGCTTCTTTGTAAACCTCCTTCCAATTTT
The DNA here is from genome assembly GCA_966080355.1 of uncultured Chryseosolibacter sp. Classification (GTDB taxonomy): domain Bacteria; phylum Bacteroidota; class Bacteroidia; order Cytophagales; family Cyclobacteriaceae; genus Chryseosolibacter. Next base: position 4,902 of record CBHROW010000095.1, on the reverse strand, counting down.
CTCCAATGAACGCTGCGACCAACAGCATAAGCGTTGAGCCCGGCTGATGAAAGTTTGTGATCAGCCCCTTGCAGACCTTGAATGCATAACCCGGCCTGATGAATATCGATGTCTCACCCACCAGTTGCGTGAGTTTTTTCTTGTCCATGATATCAGCTACCTGCTGCAACACCACACGCGCTTCATGCACGCGTTCACTTTGATAGGGTTCTTCCTGTGTGATCACGAACGCTGCGCTCTCATCCGACATTAATTTTACGCCATACCAATAAAGACTCTCGAGTGTTCGCATTGCTGTTGTGCCCACGGGAATGATGAAACGATCTTCCTGCAAAAGATTCTCGATATTTTCACGGGTCACAACGACTTGTTCATGATGCATGGTGTGATCTTCAGCAAATTCCGTCTTCATCGGTTGAAATGTGCCCGCACTGACATGGAGCGTAAGGAAGTCATGCTTGATTTTTTTTTGCTCAAGATCGCGGAAGATCCGGTCAGTGAAGTGTAGCCCGGCCGTTGGAGCGGCAACCGCCCCTTCGTAATGTGAATAGATGGTTTGATATCGTTCTTTGTCACTTTCTTCCGCCTCGCGTTTGAGATAGGGTGGAAGAGGCGTTGCGCCCGCAAGCGTCACGATCTCGGCAAATGAAACACGATTGGTCCATGATAATTTTACAAGTCCGGTTTCATGATTGAGAAGCTCTGCTGTCAACATCACCTTTGCCTGAATCTGTTTTTTTAAAACAGTTCCGACCGTCCAGCGCTTAAGGTTGCCGATGGTGCAAAACCAGGTACAACTCTCGGGCGATGACATCACTTCCGCCAGCACCGTACTGGGTTGATGCGGGCGCAATAAAAATACCTCAATGTCGGCTCCGCTTTCTTTTTTGAAATGCAGCCGCGCAGGGATCACTTTGGTATCGTTGAAAAAAAGAAAAGATCCCTGAGGAAGCTCTGTTGCCAGATCTGTGAAATGGCGATTAAAGATCTTTCCCATTTTGAATACCAGAAGTTTCGATTCATCGCGCTCGCTCAACGGATGCAACGCGATTCGATCTTGCGGAAGGTGATAGTTGTAGTCGCTGACGCGGATGCTCATGGTGCAAAAATAAGCTGAAAGCCGAAAGCTAAAAGCTCAACGCTTGCGCGGCACAGGCTTGAAACTTATTTTCCATTTTAATGCCTGACTAATCAGCAGCTGAGGCGAGCGATCCCATAAAATATAGCTGTCGTGGCTTTCGGCTTTCAGCTTTTAGCTTTTAGCTTTACGCTATGGCTTTACAAGCAAGCTACTTCATCCGTGTTTTCGAATTCAACTTCAAGGCGAGAACGTCTCGCGGGCTGATGCGAAATAAGACCTCCTGGTTTATTCGTATCCGGGATGAGGCAGAGCCGACCGTGTTCGGAATCGGGGAATGCGGACCGTTGCCTGGCCTGAGTGTTGATGCGTTGCCGGACTACGAGCAAATGCTGGTCGATCTGATCGATTCTTTCAACCGCAGGCAATACACCAATCCAAACGATGTCGATTTCATTTCGTTGATCCCGCGTCACCTTCCTTCGATCATTTTCGGATTTGAAACCGCGCTTCTCGATCTGCGCAACGGTGGCAAACGCCTGATCTTTGACAACGATTTTCTTCGTGGTAAAGAAATCCCCATCAACGGTCTCATCTGGATGGGCGATATGGATTTTATGATGGGACAGATCAGCATCAAAGTTTCCGAAGGCTTCAATTGTATCAAACTTAAAGTCGGTGGACTCGACTTCGATCGGGAGTGCGATGTACTTCAATACATTCGTAAAAGGTATTTTAGGGAAGATGTTTCGATCCGGGTCGATGCGAATGGTGCGTTCAAGCTCGATGACGCGCTGTACAAGCTCGAGCAACTCGCCCGTTTTACGGTGCACTCGATCGAGCAGCCCATCAAGCCGAATCAAGATGCCATGGAAGAGCTCTGCCGTAAATCGCCCATACCCGTGGCATTAGATGAGGAGCTGATCGGAAAGTTCACTGCCGATGACAAGACCCGTATGCTGGATCGTATCAAACCCCAATATCTCGTTTTAAAGCCGATGCTTCATGGTGGACTGGCCGGCTGCGAAGAATGGATCCGACTGGCTGAAGAACGTAAGGTGGGTTGGTGGCTTACGTCATCCCTTGAATCAAGTATCGGCCTCAATGCCATTGCACAGTTCAGCGCGAATTATGATAATCCGATTCCGCAAGGCCTGGGTACGGGCAAGATCTATGAAAATAATTTCGAGTCGCCCCTGGATGTGAAAAAAGGTTTTTTATTTCACAACCCGAAAGAACGCTGGGATTCACAAATCACGGAACCCGATCTCAATTTGTTCCTGCCGCGAACTCCTGAAGTTTGATCGTGGGTTTACCGAGTTCTTTCCAGGTGCGTTCAGATTCGAATTTTTCAGGGTAGTTGTTCAGTGCTTCCACAATGTGAGCACCATAGTTGATCTTCTGAGAGAACAACCCAAGAAACTGCAGCATGAACAGCGGGGCTTTAGAGATCTTGAGCTTCTCTTTTTTGTAGTGAGATACATATTCACGGGCAGCTTCATCAGCTGTGAATGCTTCCGGTCCCTGCACGATGTAATCTCGATTCTCCTGTTGTAGTACTTCGAACGACTTCGCTACCTGCTTGCCAAAATCGGCACCTGCGATGTACCACATTTTCGCTTTCGATTTACCAGCCAGCATGATCGCCTTTCCGCTCCGATAGTTACCTTCGAAATTTTCCATGAACGTTGACGGATAAAAGATCGTGTAGGGGATCCGACAGGTCTGGATCATGGTCACGGCTTCGCGTTTCAGATCGAACACCCACCAGTTGAAGTCGTTCATCCCCTGGTACCTCATTACCAGCGAGCTGACAAATGCAATTCGCTTCACCCTGGCGCGATGAGCTTCATCAAGTATGATCTTGAGCCCATCAGTCTCCGTGTGAAGATCGTTTTTCTTTTCGCCTTGATTGAGATTGAGATTGATGTAGATCGCATCCTGACCTTCCAAGAGTTTGCGCACATCGGCAAAATTGTACAGATCGCCACTTACAAATTGAACGACCTCTGGCAGATCGATCTTGGCTTTGCGATGATCACGCACCAGGGCTGTAACAGAGAAACCGGCATTCACGAGCGCTCTCACTACAGGTTTGCCCAGCGTTCCCGTTGCTCCGATCACTGCAATACGATGAAAGTTAGTCATTGTGGAATAGGCATTTGAGATTAGGTATTTGATACAGCACCATCGGCTTCGCGCTATGTGTGAACTTGAAATTAGATATTGTGACTCGTTAATGGAAGTTCAGCCAGGGACTAATTTTTCAATTGAATCTTAGCAATCCGAAAATTCACGCTGATGATCGACTTATTGTTTATTGTTTTTTGATCATTGTTTATTGCATATTCCTTATTCCTTATTGATCATTGCTCACTGGTGATCAACTATTGGCTCTCGATTATTGTGTTTTTGTTTGAAGTACCAATACAGCGGAATTCCCAGTGCCGCAAGCAGAACGCCAAGCAGCGAATTGATCACTGGCGTTTTCCCAGCCTGATACGCCTGAACATCGTTAACCAGAGTTGCCACCAGGAAAAATGCGGTGACGATTACAAATATTGCGGGCACAACCGGATATCCCCAAACTTTATAAGGACGTGTTGCATCCGGCATTTTCTTTCTCAAAATAAAAACTCCAAGCGCGCTCATACCATAGAAAAACCAGCTGACGAAGATCAACATGTCGGTTAACATATCGAACGATCCGCTAAGCACCAGCATGGATGTCCAAACGCCCTGGATGAGCAACGCATTGCCGGGCGTATGAAATCGCGGGTGTACTTTTCCGACAAAATCGAAAAACCGTTTGTCGCGGGCCATGGCGAAACTCACGCGAGCTGTTGCCAGGATATTCGCGTTTGTTGTACCGAAAGTGGAAATGATCACCATCAAGGCAATTACGCCTCCACCGATCGCACCCATCACAGCCACAGCGGCATCCGATGCAACCATGGACGAAGAAGCCACCGCATCGATGGGCAAAACATAAGTGTAAGACAAGGTGATCAAGGCGTAGGAGGCAATGCAAACGAGGAGTCCAATCAACAAACTGCGGGGAATGTTTCGTTGCGGGTTTTCGATCTCACCTGCCACAAACGTAATGTTGTTCCATCCATCATATCCCCAGAAAGCTCCTGACATTGCAGCAACAAGAGCAGCAACAAAACTCCAGCCTCCGGGCGAAATGGTTGCAGAATCTTTCCAAAGATTTTCGGTCGATCCGCGCGAAGAGAAAACGAGACTCCCGACAATGATCACCATCGCCAGAATTTTCAAAGCTGTGAAAACAACCTGAAGCTTTCCACTCGAACGGGTACTGCGATAATTGATGAGTGTAAGTCCGAGTACGATAAAGATCGTCACCGCTTTCACCCCGATATTTTCGATCGGGTAGATCCTGCCGATGAAAGGAATAAAGAGGCTGATGCTTTTTTCAAGTTCGTGATCCAATCTGGGCAAGTCGATAAAGTATTGCGTGTACGTGCCGAGCACATAAGCAATTGACGCATTGCCCGCGTTGTTGAAAACTGCGAATGCTGACCATCCGTAAAGAAAAGCAAAGAAATCGCCATACATCTTTTGGAAGAAAACGAATTGCCCGCCAGTCTCGGGGATCATGGCGGCAACTTCGGCATTACTCAAGGCACCAAACAACGTGATCACACCTGCGATCACCCAAACCAGCAACAGTAACTCCGGAGACCCTAGTTGCGAAGCCATCGTTGCTGGTTTCATGAAAATTCCGGAGCCGATAATGCCTCCGATAACAATCGAAACACAGGTCCAGAGGCCCAGGGCCGGGGCAAGGCGGGGCTGCTCCA
>CBHROW010000094.1:0-16136 GCA_966080355.1 uncultured Chryseosolibacter sp. | reverse complement strand
CCTTTGCCGTCTGGGTGCTGCTGTTCGCAGTGCTCGCCTTCTTCGCCCCCGCGCAGTTCCGCTGGATCGCCGCGTGGATCGTCCCGCTGCTGGGGATCATCATGTTCGGCATGGGAACAGGTTTGAGTCTGAAAGATTTTGCGCGTGTAGTAAGAATGCCAAAGGGCGTGATTGCAGGCGTCATGTGTCACTACCTGATCATGCCGATGGTCGCATTCATGATTACAAAAATATTTCAATTCCCCGATGGGATTGCAGCGGGAATTATTCTGATCGGAAGTTGCCCCAATGGGCTGGCGTCAAACGTGATGACCTATCTGGCACGCGCAAACCTTGCATTGTCTGTGACGCTCACGGCAATCTCAACTTTCATTGCGCCATTTGTTACTCCTTTTTTTATGAGCCTGCTTGCCGGTCAATATGTTGAGATCGATTTCTGGACAATGGTTTGGGACATCACGAAGATCGTTATCATTCCCGTTCCAGCAGGGTTAATCTTCAACTTCTTCTTGCATGGGAAATTTAAATGGCTTGATGAGATCATGCCGGTCATCTCCATGGCAGGAATCGCGCTTATTATTGTTGTCATCACGTCAGCCGGACGTGACTCACTGCTCGTGGTTGGCCCGATGCTCATACTGGCCGTTCTGATTCACAACATGAGCGGATACATATTTGGATACTGGTCTGCACGAGCTCTTCGCATGAGTGAAAAAGATTGCCGAACCATCGCCATCGAAGTCGGTCTTCAGAATGCAGGACTGGGTTCAAGCCTTGCACTTGCTCTTGGAAAACTCGCCACGGTTGGGCTAGCTGCCGCAATCTTCGCCCCGGTTATGAACATCACGGGTTCTTCGCTCGCACTCTGGTGGAGAAGTAAACCGTTACCGGAAGAAAATTCCTTCGATACAGAAGAAGCCGTGAACCACGTATGAAAAGAATTCAAAATAAATTCAACGTATTATGTACAGCAGACGATTTATCTGGCTGATGTTGATCAGCATTTGTTTCTCTTTCGCGACAACGGCTCAGCAGTTGTCAAAAGAAGAGCTGATCTTTCTTACACCCGAATGGAAAGGCGAGCGATACCCGGATGGACGACCAAAAGTTTCAGATGCGCTTCTGGATCGCATGAAACTCGTCACGCTTGAAGAAGCATGGGCGGTTTTACGAAATGAGAATTACAAATTTCAATATGAAGACGGATGGCAGACCATTAATCCCGACAGCGTTCTGGTAGGAAGAGCGGTCACGGCCACTTTTGTTCCAGGTCGCCCCGATATTCATCGCGTGATTGATGATCGCGGACACAATCGCGATAAGCGTGTGAAGTCGCAAAACTCATGGCCGATCGACATGCTCATCAAACGTGATGTTTATGTTGTCGATCAATTCGAAGCCCATATCGATGGCCCAACCATCGGTGACAACCTCGGTAACTCGATTTTTGCCAAGACTGGAAATGGAATTGTATACAACGGAGCCATCCGCGATATCAAAGGATTGAAAGAGATCGGATCGTTCACTTCTTTTTTCCGAACCTATCATCCCTCACATCACCTCAACGATCCCAATGGACAGCTCAATACAACACTCATAGGAATTAACACGCCAACAAGGATCGGCAAGGCAACCGTGATGCCCGGTGATGTAGTGTTGGGTCGCGATGGCGGTGTGATCTTCATTCCGCCACATCTTGCGGAAAAGGTTGTAAAGACATCTGAGATTGTCCGCCTCCGTGATATGTTCGGTCATCAACGCTTGCGTGAACAGAAATACACTCCGGGTCAGATCGACAACAGATGGTCGGATGAAATTGAAAAAGATTTTTCGCAATGGCTTAACGCAAATATGAACAAGCTGCCGGTGCCGAAGGAGCAGATCCAGGAAATGCTTAAGCAACGAACCTGGTAGAACGAATCATCACCCTTATAAAAAATCACAACATGTCACAGAATCAATCAAGACGTAAATTTTTTGAAAATGCATTGGCGGCTGCTACCCTTGCTCCACTTTCAACAACCTTTGGGCAGGTATTTGAGAGCGCCATTGATAAAAGACCAATGAATTCAAAACCTTCCGATCTGAAGATCACCGAAATCCAAAGCGCATTCATTCGCAATGGTCATAGCCTGTTTGTCCGCATCAAAACCAATCAGGATATCTATGGATGTGGTGAAGGAGTTGATGCCGTCCCGGGCACGTATCATTTTGTCAAAATGATGGAGCAACGCCTCAAAGGAAGAAATCCATTGAATGTTCATAGACTCTTCGAAGACCTGCGCAAGTCGGGAATTTTTGAAGGTGCGCAGTCGGGAATGTACATCGCAGTTCTGTCGGCTATCGAAACCGCACTCTGGGATATTGCCGGTAAGGCACTCGGTGTTCCGGTATATCAATTGCTTGGAGGAAAGTTTCGCGACAGAATACGCGTGTACTGCGATACCGCGCTTTATCAAAACAACCTTCCCAAGCCCGAAGATTTTGCAAAGGCTGCGACTGAAGCCAAGAAGATGGGTTTCAATGCCATCAAATTTGATCTTGATCAGCGAAACGATCCTGCGAAGTACGACTTATACAATTGGACAGCAAGCCCTGGTGAACTCACGCGCATGGTTGACCAGGTAACTGCTGCACGCGAGGCTGTCGGTCCGGACATCGATATCTGTTGTGATATGCATGGTCGATACGATGCTGTCACCGGCCAGCAGGTAGCCAAACGGTTGGAACATCTCAATCTCATGTGGCTTGAAGAACCCGTTCCTGCAGAAAACCCGGAAGCTTATAAAGTGATTGCTGATTCTACATCAACACCGATTTGTGCTGGCGAAAATTTATATCTCGCGTATGGATTCAGGCGTTTGCTTGAGATGAGCGCAGTAGACATCATCATGCCAGACCTTCAAAAAGCTGGCGGGTTAGGAGAGGGGCAGCGCATTGCTAACCTCGCCAACCTGTATTATGTGCCGTTCGCTCCGCACATGGTAGCCTCGTTCCTTGGAGCAATGGCTTCGGCTCATGTGTGTGCTTCGGTACCTAATTTTATGATTCTGGAATGGCAGATCTATTTTCATACCGATCCGATGTTCAAAGAGATCGTAACCTATGATGGCGTTATGGTCGATAAAGGATTCATTCCACTGTCTGAAAAGCCTGGCATCGGTGTCGACATAAACGAAGAAGGTATGAGAAAATATGCAACGGAGGGTTATCCGTTCTTCAAATAATGTTAACTTAAATCTAACGCAAAAACATCAATGCTTCTTTATAAGGTCAGGAACGGAATCGTTATCGGATATGACGGTAAATTTTACGCACCCGAAAACCGAAATTGGGATTCTTTAATTAACGATGATCAGCTCTATAAGAAACTTCAGTCGTTAGTTTCCGGTCTTACACCAGTCAATAAAACAGATGTGCTTATCGAGTCAGAAATTCTTGCCCCAATCGGAGAACAGGAAGTCTGGGCTTGCGGTGTTACCTACTATCGAAGTAAAGTTGGCCGGCAGGAAGAATCAAGATCGTCCGGAGGAAGCGATTTTTATGCTCGTGTTTACGAGGCGGAACGTCCTGAAATATTTTTCAAAGCAACACCACATCGGGTTGTTGGCCATCTGGGTAAAGTACGTATTCGTAACGATTCAGCCTGGGACGTTCCCGAACCGGAGCTCACACTTGTAGTAACAACCTCTGGTAAAATCGTGGGATATACCATCGGCAATGATATGAGTTCCCGGAGTATTGAAGGCGAAAATCCACTTTACCTCCCGCAGGCCAAAACATACGATGGTGCTGCCGCGCTCGGGCCTTGCATTTATGTCACAGACAAACCATTAGACAAAAGTACCGGGATTCATCTCGAAATTTTCAGAAGGGGCAAACTTGTTTTCAGCGGTGATGTCACCATCGATCAGATCGTTCGGAAGTTTGAAGACCTTGTATCGTTTCTTTATCGTGAGTGTAGTTTTCCTGCTGGCGCCTTTGTGATGACGGGCACCGGCATTGTCCCGTCCAGCGATTTTACTTTGCAGAAAAACGATGAGATCCGCATAACAATCGAGCCAATTGGTACATTGATCAATACAGTAGCCTGAAGAGAAATATGAATCTGACAGGAAAGAATTTTATCGGTAGCGAGCGGTCTGGAAGTGGTAAACCCTTTCGAGCGGAAAATCCCGCGACACGTGAAAGTTTGGCCACAGATTTTTTCGAAGCTACAACTACTGAAATACAAAATGCGGTTGAAAAGGCCGATAAAGCGTTTCAACAGTATCGCCAAAACACGGGGAGCCAAAAAGCACTTTTTCTCGAATCGATCGCGGAGCAGATTCTTGCCCTTGGACCTGCGTTAATTACGCGGTGCATGGAAGAAACCGGTTTGCCGGAAGCACGGCTTGTCGGTGAACGTGGTCGCACCGTGGGGCAGCTAAAACTATTTGCGCAGCTGTTGCGCGAGGGCTCATGGGTTGACGCGCGCATCGACACTGCGGATCCCTCACGCACGCCACTTCCAAAACCAGATGTGCGAAGCATGCTGAGGCCACTTGGCCCTGTTGGAGTTTTTGGCGCGAGTAATTTTCCGTTGGCATTTTCGGTTGCAGGTGGCGATACCGTGTCTGCACTCGCTGCGGGATGTACGGTTGTTTTCAAAGCTCACCCAGCTCACCCTGGCACATGCGAGCTAGTAGGGAATGCGATACTAGAAGCTATAACGCAAACCGGAATGCCTGAGGGTACTTTTTCAATGGTTTACGGAAAGTCTGTGGAAGTCGGGCAATTTCTGGTAAGACACCCGCTGATCAAAGCGATCGGATTTACCGGATCTTATAAAGGAGGGAAGTCGATTTTCGATGAGGCGAACAAAAGGGCGGAACCGATTCCTGTCTTTGCAGAAATGGGCAGCACAAACCCGGTGTTCATACTTCCGGAAGCATTGCGTCAACGCGGAGAGCAAATTGCCGCAGACCTTGCCGCATCAGTCACACAAGGTGTTGGTCAGTTCTGTACTAATCCCGGCCTCGTTTTGATAGAGGAATCGGACGAAAGCAAGCACTTCAAGTCAAAACTCAAGGATGTCGTTGGAGCAATTCCATCCGGAGTGATGCTTACCCGTGGCATGCTCGACAATTTCACCCGCGGACTGGAAATGCACAAGAAAGTCACTGGCGTAAATGTGCTCGCAACAGGTAAGCAGGCTGGCGATGGATACCAGGGAGTAGCATCGATCCTCGAGACCTCGGCAACTACTTTTCTAAAGGAGCATTCGCTGGAAGAGGAAGTGTTTGGTCCTTCCTCTTTAATAATTACAAGCGGAAACCGCGAAGAACTGTTAACTGTCGCAAAGAATCTTTCCGGACATCTGACAGTGACAGTTCATGGCATTGAAACCGATCTGAAAGAATTCTCTTCACTGATTTCACTCCTGGAGCAAAAAGCCGGACGACTCATTATTAATGGATACCCCACAGGTGTTGAGGTTTGTCATAGCATGGTGCATGGCGGACCATTTCCGGCAACGTCTGACAGTCGCACGACATCCGTGGGAACCCGTGCTATCACGCGTTTTGCGCGACCTGTCTGTTATCAGAACTTTCCACAGTGGCTTTTGCCAGCGGAACTCCGGGACGCGAACCCAAACCAGATTTGGCGACTTATGAACGGCTCCCTTATGCGCCAGTAAGATCGAAAGCCATCTTCTATTCTCCTTATAGGGCAGACGGTAAGTTACTCTCCATTGGCCTGCCGTAACAGGACGCTGTTTTTTAATAAGTGTATAAAAAAACAATTATATATAATTGTAATAGTTACACTTATCATGTAGATTTGACTACAACAAAAAGATTTACGCATGGCACGCGGTACAAAAGACCTGATGTTGAGTGACAAAGAAACACTTCTTCAGCTTATCGAGGAACTTCGGGGAAAATTGAAAAAAAAGAAACAGGAACTGAATCGGACGCGGATAAAGCTCAGTCAGGCAAGGTCCCGAATGATGAAAATGAAAGACACGGTGGAATTCCAGCGCAAACGGATAATTGAATTGTACTAGAGGGTGTAAGATGAAATTCTTTATTGATACGGCTAACCTCGCGCAGATCCGTGAGGCTCATTCGCTTGGTATTCTCGATGGTGTCACTACCAATCCTTCACTGATGGCAAAAGAGGGCGTGAAAGGAGAAAAAAATATCTACGATCACTATAAGAAGATCTGTGAAATCGTGGATGGCGATATCAGCGCGGAGGTGATTTCAACCGACTTTGACGGAATGATCGCTGAGGGAAAAAAACTCGCAGCGATCCATAAAAATATTGTTGTAAAAGTTCCCATGATCAAAGACGGTGTGAAGGCAATCAAATGGTTTTCCGATCATAAGATCAAAACGAACTGCACCCTTGTCTTCTCTCCGGGGCAAGCGATCCTGGCAGCGAAGGCGGGAGCCACCTACGTTTCTCCGTTCATCGGGCGACTCGATGACACAGGCTGGGATGGAGTGGCCTTGATACGTGAGCTCCACCAGATTTATACAATTCAGAATTTTAATACGCAAATACTTGCCGCATCCATCCGGCACGTGAATCACATTATAGCCTGCGCTTCAGCCGGAGCTCATGTGTGTACAAGTCCGCTGGATTCAATTCGAGGTCTCCTGAAGCATCCGCTCACGGACGCGGGCCTTTTGAAATTCATTGAAGACTCAAAAAAGATGCAGGAAGAGGTACTTGTTTAAAAGGGAATCGGGGTTGGAATAATGAGTAATCGCACTGCGTTTTTGTTTGACCTTAACGGCACCATGATCGATGACATGAGCTATCATCTCGATGTCTGGTACAATGTCATTGTGAAAGACCTCGGAGCAGACATGACTCGCAAGGAAGTAAAACATCACTTGTATGGAAAGAGCCAGGAGGTATTGACGCGAATTTTCGGAAAAGAAAGATTTACAAATGAGGAGTTAGACAGGATCTCATTCGACAAAGAAATGCAATACCAGCAACTTTACAGGCCGCACCTGGATCTGATTCCAGCTTTGTTTGCGTTCCTGGAAATGACGTGGGAGGAGGGTATAAAAATGGCAATCGGTTCCGCTGCTATCCCTTTCAACATCGACTTCGTGATCGATAACCTTAAGATCCGACATTACTTCCAGGCGATTGTCAGCGCTGACGATGTTACAAAGAGCAAGCCGGATCCTGAAACGTTTGTGAAGGCTGCAACGCGGCTCCAAGTAGACCCTTCATCGTGTATCGTATTTGAAGACGCCCCGAAGGGTGTTGAATGTGCAAGAAATGCAGGTATGAAAGCTGTTGTGATTACCACCACGCATCCCGAGGAAGATTTTAGAGGATATGACAACATCATCATGTTCATCGATGACTATACCGACCTCACACCACAGATGGTGACGTTGGCGTCCGCGATTTCAAATTCAAGTAAAAAATTTGGCCTATGAATACCAGACATTTAATGGCCATCATATTCAACCTGGAACTAAAACGACTCCGCTATGGCAAATGAATCATTTGTAATAGGTGTCGACTATGGAACAGACTCTGTCAGGTCAATCATCGTCAATGCAAAGAACGGAGACGTTGTTGCTTCGGAGGTTTTTGTTTATCCAAGATGGAGAGATGAATTGTACTGCAACCCAGCGAAGAATCAATTTCGCCAGCATCCGCTCGATTATATCGAAGGACTGGAATATACCATCAAGAAATGTCTGTCTTCTGCGGGCGACTCCGTTCGGAAGAACACGAAAGCCATCAGCATCGATACAACCGGTTCGACACCGATCGCAGTAAATAAAAAAGGCACGCCTTTGTCGTTGACCCCCGGATTCGAAAATAACCCTAACGCAATGTTTGTGTTGTGGAAGGATCACACATCCATTAAAGAGGCAGCAGAGATCAATTCGCACGCTGCCAATTTCGACAGCAACTATCTTAAATATGTTGGCGGAATTTATTCTTCTGAATGGTTCTGGGCAAAGTTACTGCATGTATTGAGAGTCGATGAGCAGGTAAGAGCCGCATGTTATTCATGGGTTGAACACTGCGATTGGATCCCATTTCTCCTGACAGGAGGAAATGACGTAGACAAATTGAAACGCGGGGTTTGTTCTGCAGGTCACAAAGCATTGTGGGCTGAAGATTTTGGCGGGCTTCCACCCGACAGTTTCTTTTCCTCACTCGATCCTCTTCTCAAAGGATTTACCTCGAGACTTTTCACAACAACGTATACTTCGGATCAATCTGCAGGAAAGCTTAGTCATTCCTGGGCTGAGAGACTCGGATTGTCTTCTGACACTGTTGTCGGTGTCGGTGCTTTCGATTGCCACATGGGGGCAGTAGGGGGACAGATCGAGCCATATTATCTCAGCAAGGTGATGGGCACATCCACATGCGACATGATGGTGATTCCCAAACATGAGATGAGTGGAAAGTTGGTTCGCGGTATCTGTGGTCAGGTTGATGGATCGGTGATTCCGGGGATGATCGGCCTCGAAGCAGGCCAGTCTGCTTTCGGAGACACATACGCGTGGTACAAGAACCTGTTAGCCTGGCCGTTGAAATTATTGAGTGATTCGGAATTTATTTCGCCAGAGACCGCATTCATGATCAGCAGTGAAATCTCCGATAAGCTTATCTCCGCGCTCAGCCTCGAAGCCTCACGAATTGCCGTGCAGGAAGATGATGAGCTCGCGATCGATTGGCTGAATGGTCGTAGAACACCGGACGCAGATCAAACACTCAAGGCTGCCATAGCGGGACTGAGCCTCGGTACGGACGCACCGCGCCTGTTTAAAACCTGGGCCGAGGCAACGTGCTTTGGCGCACGCGCTATTGTAGATCGGTTCAGCGATGAAGGCATTCCGGTAAAAGGTTTGATAGGGTTGGGAGGTGTGGCCCGCAAGTCGCCATACATTATGCAGATGATGGCGAATGTGATGAACAAACCCATTCGCATTCACAAGTCTGAGCAAACGTGCGCACTCGGTGCTGCGATGTTTGCCGCCACAGTCGCAGGAATTTACCCAAGGGTAGAGGATGCGATGAATGCCATGGGACAAGGCTTTGACATGCAATTTCAACCCGAGGCGAAAGTTGTGGGAACGTATCAGAAACGTTACGAAAAGTATAAAGCGTTTGGAGCATCGATTGAGCATGCGGAATCATCACAAGTGCTGGCATCATTATGATCGAAATAAAAAAATCATCGGCAACCCGGTATGAAGCAATCAAGGTTGCTGCTTACCATGCAAATATGCAGTTGCCGAAGCTCGGCCTTGTGCTGTTTACTTTTGGAAATGTCAGCGCAGCAGATCACAACGAAGGCGTATTTGCCATTAAGCCAAGCGGTGTTCCCTATGATGAATTGTCACCGGAGAAAATGGTGATCGTTGATTTCGATGGCAATACAGTTCAAGGGCAGCTGCGTCCTTCATCAGACACAAAGACACATGCGGTGTTGTATAAACATTGGCCCAAGATCGGTGGCATTGTTCATACGCATTCTACCTACGCAACCGCCTGGGCACAGACCCAACTCGATATTCCAATTTTCGGAACGACTCACGCAGACCATAATACGGTAGACATCCCGTGCGCTCCACCGATGGACGACAAAATGATCGAAGGCGATTATGAGTATGAAACAGGTTTTCAAATCATGAATTGCCTCAAACAAAAGCAACTTTCTTACGAGGAAGTTGAAATGATCTTAGTTGGGAATCATGCGCCCTTTACATGGGGAAAGACCTGCGAAAAGGCTGTGTACAATAGCGCAGTATTAGAGTGTATTGCCGAAATGGCCTTCCTCACGCGTCAGATCCGGCCGGATGCGCCACGTTTGAAAGAGTCGCTCATTAAAAAGCATTTCGAACGCAAGCATGGCCCCAATTCATATTATGGTCAGAATAATTAACCAACTCCATCGCCACAATGATCGATCTTAAAAAACTTGAGGTTTGGTTTGTCACCGGGAGCCAGTTCTTATACGGAGAGGAAACACTCCGCCAGGTAGCGGCACACTCTCAGCAAATAGCAAAGGAATTGAGTGCGTCTTCCCGCATTTCAGTATCGGTTGTATTTAAACCCGTTCTCAAAACTCCGGAAGAAATTTTTCAGTTATGCCAGGAAGCTAACGTGGCGGCTAACTGCATCGGTCTTGTTGCGTGGATGCATACTTTTTCTCCCGCAAAAATGTGGATCGGTGGGTTGAAGATACTGAGCAAACCTTTGTTGCACCTTCACACGCAATTCAATCGCGACATCCCCTGGAAGGATATCGACATGGACTTCATGAACCTGAACCAAAGCGCGCATGGTGATCGCGAGTTTGGTTTCATTATGAGCCGAATGCGATTGAACCGAAAGGTAGTGGTTGGCCATTGGAAAGACGAGAACGTTCATGCGCGACTTGATGCATGGATGCGCGCGGCTGCTGCGTGGCACGATTGGCAGGGTGCAAAATTCTGTCGCTTTGGCGATAACATGAGGCAGGTTGCTGTTACCGAGGGCGACAAGGTTGAAGCCGAGATCAAGTTCGGATATTCCGTGAATGGTTATGGAATGGGTGATCTCACAACAGTGATCAACGAAGTCTCCGGCAGTGACGTCACTCAACTTCTAAGCGTGTACGAAGAAAAATATTCCGTTGTGGCTTCTTTAAAAAAAGGCGGTGAAAAGCATAATTCACTTCGTGAGTCTGCGAAGATTGAGATTGGGCTTCGAAGATTCCTCGAAGCGGAAAATTTTAAAGGATTCACAGACACGTTTGAGGATCTTCATGGCATGGTGCAGTTACCCGGCATCGCAGTTCAAAGATTGATGGCATCAGGCTACGGTTTTGGTGCCGAAGGAGATTGGAAAACTGCAGCGCTTGTTCGTGCGATGAAAGTAATGGGCACGGGGTTGAAAGGAGGAAATTCCTTTATGGAAGATTACACGTATCACTTTGATCCATCAAACCCAACAGTGCTGGGCGCACACATGCTTGAGATCTGCGAGTCGATTGCTGAAGAAAAACCTTCGTGCGAGATTCATCCGTTAGGAATTGGAGGAAAGTCAGATCCGGTAAGGTTGGTTTTTAATTCTGCGTCAGGTCCTGCCCTCAATGCTTCGATTATTGATATGGGAAACCGATTTCGACTTTTGGTTAATGAGGTTGAAGCTGTAAGTCCACAACAACCTCTTCCGAAACTTCCGGTTGCGAGGGTGTTGTGGAAACCATATCCGGATATGTATGCCGGATGTGCTGCATGGATCTTAGCTGGCGGAGCGCACCATACCTGTTATAGTCAAAGCCTTACTTCCGAACATCTGAGAGATTTTGCGGACATCGCGGGCATTGAACTCGCGCTGATTGGAAAAAATACAAACATCGACAACTTCAGAAATGAACTTCGTTGGAGCGAAGTTTACTACCGATAGTCACGCTAAGACCAGTAAAACTAAACCAGCCGCATGCACTCCTCACTTGTCCTCTCAGATTATCTTGTTTTTCTCTTGTACTTCATCCTGGTATCGTCTTACGGATATTGGGTTTATCAAAAGAAAAAGAAGGCCGTTACGGACACAAAAGATTTTTTTCTCGCAGAAGGATCCCTTACATGGTGGGCGATCGGTGCATCGTTGATCGCCTCGAATATTTCTGCCGAACAGTTCATCGGAATGAGCGGTGAAGGATTTTTTGTCGGCATCGCTGTCGCAGCTTACGAATGGATTGCGGCCATCGCGTTGATCATCATCGCAGTGTGGTTTATTCCTATTTATCTGAAAAACCACATTTACACCATGCCGCAGTTTTTGAAACAGCGTTACAATGAAACGGTGGCGTTGATCATGGCTGTGTTCTGGTTGTTTCTATACGTCTTCGTCAATCTGACTTCCATTCTCTATCTCGGAGCGGTTGCCATCAATGGTTTGATGGGAGGTGAGTCGCTGCACTTGATCATGGTTGGACTTGCCGTGTTTGCGCTTATCATCACACTTGGAGGCATGAAAGTTATTGGATACACAGATGTAATCCAGGTGGGAGTTCTCATCATTGGCGGACTCGCAACAACGTATCTGGCATTGACGATCGTGGCTGAAAAATTCGGATTGGGCTCGGATGCAATCGCAGGCTTCAAGATGCTGATGAACGATGCACCCGGGCATTTTCACATGATACTTCCGAAACCTGATGAAAATTCAACGCAGCTTGAAATTAACAAGTATCTCGTGCTGCCAGGCATTGCGATGTACTTCGCGGGTCAATGGATTGTGAATCTGAACTATTGGGGATGCAATCAATACATCACCCAACGCGCTTTGGGTGCAGACTTGAAAACTGCGCGCACGGGAATTTTGTTTGCGGGCCTTCTGAAACTCATGATGCCCTTGATTGTGATGTTGCCGGGTATTGCGGCATTCGTACTTTATAAAAACGGACACCTTCCTCAACTTGAAGGCGGAAGCAAAGACGGAGCTTACGCTGCCATTCTCGGATTTTTGCCAAGCGGTTTAAAAGGTTTGTCCATTGCGGCATTGACGGCTGCCATCGTTGCATCACTCGCAGGAAAAGCGAATTCCATTTCAACCATTTTCACGCTCGATATTTTTAAAAGATATATCGATTCATCAGCAACGGAGAAAAAACTTGTTTGGGTCGGAAGGGTAACGGTGCTGATCTCCATGGTAATAGCCGTGATTTTCACATGGGAAGATCTGCTGGGGATCGGTGGTGAAGGTGGATTTACCTTCATACAAAAATATACGGGGTTCATAAGTCCTGGTGTGTTTGCCATGTTTATACTGGGGATGTTCTGGAAACGTACAACAGGAACAGCAGCGATTGCAGGGGTAATTACGGGTTTTGTATTGTCTGTATTTTTCAACGAGTTCGCTACAAATGTCTTCGGACCCGAAACTACATTTTATACCGCTTATACAAATGCTGCAGGAGAGTATGAGATTCCGTTTCTCATCTGCATGGGTTTATCTTTTATGTTTACTATGATCGTGATGATCCTTATGAGCCTTGCTGGGCCTGCCATAAACCCGAAATCGTTTACAATCGACCAACGCATGTTCAAAGTTGATAAATCCACGCTCGTGCTGATTGTCATCACGTTACTTATACTGACAGCCCTGTATGTAAAGTTTTGGTAAACCAATTCGTTCCATTAATTTTATCCAATGGATCTCAATAGCTATAAAAGTCATCAGAAAATTCTCGTTGCAGTTGATTGCATCATATTCGGTTTTGATGGTACGCAGTTAAAAGCGCTGCTCATCAAGCGGGGGTTCGAACCTGAGAAAGGCAAGTGGTCGCTGATGGGAGGGTTTGTTGGGAAGAATGAAAATGCTGATGAGGCTGCTACCCGGGTGTTGGCGCAACTTACCGGGTTGGATAATATTTACATGGAACAGCTTTACACGTTTAGTGATGTCGATCGCGATTCGGCCGGCCGTGTGATATCCATTGCATATTTCGCGTTGATCAACATCGAAGATTACAGTGAACAACTTCAGCACGATCACGAAGCGAAGTGGTTTCCGTTATCGAAGATTCCACCACTCATTTTTGATCACAAAAAGATGGTAGGGAAAGCTAAGCGACTGTTACGTCAAAAAGTTGCCGACCACCCGATTGGATTTGAATTGTTACCCGAGAAATTCACGCTGCCCCAATTGCAAAGTCTCTACGAAGCTATTTACGAGACGCCCCTGGACAAACGCAATTTCGCGAAGAAGATCCTTTCCCTGAAGGTGCTCAACAAGCTTAATGAAAAAGAAAAGGAGTCATCCCGCAAGGGGGCATTCTATTATGTTTTTGACAGCGTCAAGTACGATAAGCTTCAGCAAAATGGCGTGAGGTTTATTTGATCACGTGTTACAGGAACTAGGAATCGCGGGCGAAACGTGCGGTTTCCTTATCGGCACCTACGGAGTTTCCCAAACCCATGAAGTTGAATATCCATCATTTTTTCTGCAATCGTTTCCTGATTCTGTAAATAAGTGTATATTGTACACGTGTAAAAAATAACCTTATCCTCAATTCATTTCGACATGAATAAAAAATTCATTTTCAGCGCGATTCTGGGTTTAATCGGAGCGTTTAACGTTTTCGCACAAACCAACTCAATCACCATTCAGGAGCCATCGAACATTGTGATCAATAAACATATCTATGGACATTTTGCCGAGCACCTTGGAAGATGTATCTACGGTGGTTTTTATGTTGGCGATGACAACAAGAAAATACCCAACGTGAATGGCGTTCGAACCGATGTTGTCGATGCGCTGAAGAAAATGAAAATTCCAAACCTGCGTTGGCCGGGAGGATGCTTCGCAGATACTTACCATTGGAAAGATGGCATTGGTCCTAAGGCGAAAAGACCGAAGATCGTGAATGTCTGGTGGGGAGGTGTCACCGAAGACAACAGTTTCGGTACGCATAATTTTCTTGACATGTGTGAACTACTCGGTGCTGAACCCTACCTCGCGGCAAATGTCGGAAGCGGTTCAGTAACAGATCTCGTTGACTGGGTTCAATACGTAAATTTTACCGGTCAGAGCCCAATGTCGGATCTGCGCGTGCAGAATGGAAGAGAGAAACCGTGGAATGTGAAATATTGGGGCGTTGGGAACGAAGCGTGGGGATGTGGCGGTAACATGAAGCCCGACTACTACGCCAATATTTATAAACAGTATGCAACGTTCATGACCGACAGCAAAGATGCTAAACTATTCAAGATTGCCTCGGGAGCGAGTTCGAATGATTACAACTGGACCGAGGTACTTATGCGGGAAATTCCTTTAAACATGCTGGACGGTGTTGCACTCCATCACTACTCGGTTATTGACTGGAATAAAAAAGGTTCCGCAACAGCATTCAGCGAAGATCAGTACTTCACAATAATGAGTCGTGCGCTTGAGATGGAAGAACTTGTAACGCGACACTCCACCATCATGGATCGCTACGATCCGAAGAAGAAAGTTGCACTGGTGGTTGATGAGTGGGGCGGATGGTATGACGTTGAACCGGGCACAAACCCTGGATTTCTCTACCAGCAAAACTCGATGCGTGATGCAATGATCGCTGGTGTAAGTCTCAACATCTTCAACAATCATGCTGAACGCGTTCGCATGGCCAACCTCGCGCAGGCAATTAATGTGTTGCAAGCCGTGATCTTGACCAATGAGGAAAAGATCATCCTGACTCCGACTTATCATGTGATGGAAATGTTCAATGTTCATCAGGATGCCAAATTGCTTCCGCTGACAGTGAAGTCAAATGATTATGTTTTCAACAATCAGAAATTGCCTGCAGTATCGGCTTCAGCTTCCATTGATAATTCTGGCGCAGGCCATATTTCACTAGTGAATATCGATGCGAATAAAAGCCAGGAAATTTCGATAACGCTGAACGGATCGAAGTTCAAGAGTGTAACCGGTCGGATACTCGCTTCTGAAAAGGTGACTGACCACAACACTTTCGAGTTGCCTTCGAAAGTGCAGCCGCAGCAATTCAAGGACGCGAAATTTGAAAACGGAATTCTCAAGGTGAAATTGCCTCCGGTGTCTGTTGTTGTGCTGGAGTTGAAATAGCAATCAAGTTTCCCCAGATGGGTGAACATCCATACGATGAAGGTATACGAGATCTTGCTGCCATCGCTCAGACGTGCTTCAGGTGATCATCAATGTTCGTTATCTCTGGAGACCACTGACCAGCTGTTCGCAAATCGAAACGCAGCGTTTAGATGTCTAAACATCGTTTTCAATTCTTCAGGCCTCTTCAATTCCTTTTAAGCGTTAATCCGGATTTTCACCAGTGTACGGGATTCTCAAGAAAAACAAACGAATGTGCAAACGTTACTTGATTTTTGAGGGCTGATTATGTATAATTGTATATAAGACACTTATTTTATTGACGAACAGAAAAAATGGTTTCCGACCGAAACCGCAGCATCAATGGATGCAATTAAAATGGGATTGACACTGCAAATATTTCGTCTTCACATGAGCGGTACACATGACTGAGAAAATGTCATTTGGGATTTTAACTGAACAAAAGTTCGCGCAGGTCTATCAGGCCTTGTGGAAGAAGCTCTATGGTGTCGGCTACAATCACCTCCGGGATAAATCGCTCA
>CBHROW010000093.1:0-16357 GCA_966080355.1 uncultured Chryseosolibacter sp. | reverse complement strand
TTCTGCTACCGTTCTCACAGTTGCCCAAGTACAAGCATCATTTCCACAATGCCAGCTTCCGTAAATCTGAATGGGAGTGGCTGCAGCAGCTAATGCCGAGCTTGTTTGTCGCGGCAAGCTGTTCATTTTTTCCTGATCGGTCTGTGGACTCATGGATTGGTCCTGACAACCGATCGCAAACAATAACAGAATTAAAATCGATAACTTTTGTGCGTTGATCATAGTGCATTTGGTTGGTGTTAACCGAAACTCACAAAAACGCCCCATACAAATTTTTCGGCCGGTTCACCCCTTCTATAAATTCAAAAACACGACTGTGGAACCGGACGCACAAAGATTCCGGATAAGACTTTTGAATTTATCATAAGTTTGTGCCATGCGAGGGACGATGGTGTAAAAACCAATCTTGATTTTTCAACTTCGTTTATTGACTTTTGCGCCATGACTCCACTGATCTCTCCGTCCATGCTCGCCTCGGATTTTGCCAACCTCGAACGAGAAGTAAAAATGGTGAATGAAAGCCAGGCAGACTGGATTCACATCGACATCATGGATGGTGTTTTCGTTCCTAATATCTCATTTGGTATTCCCGTTACTCAGGCGATTGCCCGACACGCGAAAAAGCCACTCGATGTCCATTTGATGATCGTGCAACCTGAGCGGTATGTGGAAGAATTCAGAAAGGCTGGAGCGGAGATCATATCCGTGCATGTCGAGGCTTGTCCGCATCTGCACCGAAACCTTCAGCAATTGAAGTCGCTCGGCTGCAAAGCTGGTGTTGCTATCAATCCGCATACGTCAATCGTGGAGTTGGAGAATGTAATTCAGGACATCAATGTGATCTGCATGATGTCTGTCAATCCCGGGTTCGGTGGGCAAAAGTTTATTGAAAACACTTACCGGAAGGTCAAAGCTTTGAAGGAGATGATCGTTGCTTCGGGCTCGAACGCACTGATCGAAATTGATGGTGGCGTAAACGAAGCTAACGCGAAACTTCTGGTGGAGGCCGGAGCTGATGTGCTTGTGGCCGGGAACTTCGTATTCAGTTCAAAAGATCCGAAGGGCGTGATCGCGAAGCTGAAAAGTCTTCTGATTTCGAATTTGAGAATTCTGATTTTGATAGTGTCAAAGCTCAAACCCGTCAATGAAGAACCATAGATTCATCGGGGCTAAAATCAGAAATCGGAAATCAGAAACTAGAAACCAAATTCCGGCAAGATTTTTGATTTTTTGGCTGTAAATTCACGCCATGCCCAAGGTATTAGCCCTGTCTTTTTTCCTTTGTTTATTGCTGTTTTCCTGTCAGACGCGAAGAGTAACGCGCATCGATCCATCGAGCGAGATCGATCTCAGTGGGCGCTGGAACGATGTCGATAGCCGGAAAGTTGCCGACCAGATGATCTACGATCTGTTCAACTCAGACGGGTTTCAGGCCTACGCCAAGGAAAAAGCGCGAAAGCCGATCATCATGCTCGGTGAGATCCGCAATAAAACTTCAGAGCATATCGATGCAGACAATTATGTCAAGAAGTTCGAGGTAGTCATTCACAATTCAAACATGGCCGATATTGTGGAGTCGGGACAGTTTCGCGACCAGGTGAGGGTTGAACGCGCTCAACAGCAAGACTATGCCGACCCTGCAACCATGAAGAAATGGGGAAAGGAACTCGGTGCTGATGTGATCCTTTTCGGTGATATGACGTCCGAAGTCGATTCGTACAACAACAAGCGTGTGGTGAATTATGTGACAACCCTCTATCTCACCGACATCGAAACGAATAAACGCGTCTGGTACGGCCAGAACGAGATCAAAAAATACGTGAAGAACTAATTCGGAACGTTCCATGAATGTGTCGAAGACCATCGGGAAAATGCTCGTGCGGTTCGTTGCGCTTACCCTTACCGTTGCGCTCACTTCGTGTGCCACTTACTACCAGAAAAACTACGATTTCAATTCGGAATTCGAGAAAGGCGACCTTCAAAGCGCACTGACAACACTACAACACAAAGAGAGCCAGGCCAACGGAAAAAGTCAGTTCATATATTTTGTGAACAACGGCCTGCTGCTTTCTGTGCTGGGCAAATACGAAGAAAGCAACGAGTTCTTCGAGAAAGCCTTTCTGTTTGGAGAAGATTTTCACGTGAATTATGTCAACGAAGCATTTTCATACTTCTACAACCCTAACATTACCATGTATCGTGGTGAAGATCATGAGCATCTGATGGTGTTGTATTTCAAAGCGATCAATTACCTGAAGCTCAATCAGCCTGAGCAAGCACTCGTAGAATGTCGCAGACTCAACATTCGGCTCAACCAGCTCAGCGACAAGTATTCTTCGGACAAAAAGTATCAGCGCGATGCTTTTGTTCATACGCTGATGGGCATCATATATCAATCAACCAAAGATTACAACAACGCCTTTATTGCGTATAGAAATGCCGTTGAAGTTTACGAAAACGAGTATCACGAAATGTTCAGCATGAACGTACCTGAGCAGCTCAAAAAAGATCTGCTGAACACGGCCTTGTGGACTGGATTTCCAGAGGAATTTGAAAAATTCAAAGCGAAATTCAATATGCCGGGATATGTGCCTCAGCATCCCGATGCTGAACTCGTGTTCTTCTGGCACAATGGCCTTTCTCCCGTGAAGTCAGAGTGGAACATTAACTTCCTGATCGACCATCGCCAAAAAGACATGGTGGTTTTTACCAATGACAATCTCGGTCTTGCTTTTCCCTTCCGCGTGGATGATAAACAACGTTCCGATCTGGCCAGGGTAGACGTTCTGCGTGTAGCCTTCCCGAGATATATCGAGCGCGAAATGTATTTCCGGTCAGCGACTCTGCAGACCGACAGTGCCACTTACCCGCTCGAACTATCTGAAGATGTGAGCAAGATCGCCTTTCACAGCTTGCGCGAACGTATGATGCTCGAGTTCAGCAAGGGATTGCTTCGGGCCGGAATGAAAAAAGCAACAGAGTACGGCCTGAAAAAAGAAGACGAACGACTCGGTGCCTTGATCGGGGTTGTAAATGCAATGACCGAAAAAGCTGACACGCGAAACTGGCAAACACTCCCGCATTCAATTTATTATTCGCGTGTTCCATTGAAAGAGGGCGCGAACAAAGTAACCTTTACACTCGCGGGCGGAGGCCCTCCAACCGACTATCATTTCGCTTACAACGCAAAGAAAAATCAAACACTATTTCACACGTTCTCATCGTTAGAAACCTCAGGTGCGCCATATCGGATGTATTGATTAATGACCAATTTCTAATTGTCAATAATCAATGCGCAACCGGCAATGCTGACGACTGACACCTGACAACCGGCTTCCCGGCACCCGATTATGACTTTTTCAGGAAAACGCCTATTTTTAATCTTTAAAAGCCAGATTTTGAGCGGCTTACAATTGATTCCATCATCCTAAACCTGTCATTCTGAAGAGGTTAGTTCTTATATGCTTTTTCGTTTCCCTGGCTGGGTCATGCACTCTTTTGGCGCAGTATAAGAATGAAAAGCAAGCCACGATTCCATTGGAGTACTTCTATATCGATAGGCAAAAAAGTGCACTGCGCGTATTACTCAGCAAATTGTATTTCGGATTGAGTACCGGTTACGGAAGCCCAACGTTGAAACACAACCTCGATGGATTCGGCATTGTACAGCAACCGGATTCGGTTCCTATGATAACAACTACAGTGGGCGCACGTTATTCCAACTGGGTCACAGGCGTCAGGCCGGGTGGTGGCGCGCTTCAGGCGGGTGCGATAACGATTGGAGATACGGCTAAGCTCGGATTTCGGGCGAAAGCATTTTCCATTCCGATAAAAGGTACGGTGCATGTTGAGTTCGATCGCTATCGCATCGGAGGCGGATATTCATATGAGTTCACACACATCGGCACCTTCACCCCGATTTCATATGGCGATCGGATCCATGGTTTTAAGTCGCCTGCCAATAACTTCTTCCTGAAAAAGTATTTTGTGATGTTGGGTGGCATGGTGTATCGGTATTATGAATATACCTTGGTGGCAGATGCCAACATTGGTGGATATAAATTAGGCAGCCAATTCGACAATAGCGTAATCCAGAGGGGGATCTACATCAATATAGGCGCTACGGCTGAGCGTCAGATGTCGGAATATTTCAGACTTTTTGTTAGACCATCCTACGAATTCAAACATTACAATCTGGCAATGCCAGAGGGAACGCCAGCGATCCATCATCGATTCAATGCGTGGTACCTGAACATCGGAGCAACGTACCGGATTCCGGAGTTGAGACGTTGCTATAATAAAGATTGTCACGCCCAGATCAACCATGCACATGGTAACAGGGAGTATCGCAGCCGGATGCATCCCATCTGGAAAAAACAAAATCCACACTACGGAGAAAACTATCCGAACCTCATCAAATACAAGGGCAAAAACAAGTACAAGCTCAACCCTTACTAGTTTATAGTTATGGTTTTTAGTTTGTAGTTAAAAGCAAAAAATTCGTGTGGTTTTGACCCTGAAAACTTCAAACTTTCAGACTACAAACTACAAACATTTGCTATCTTGCACGGCTGAAAAAAACGAGTTATCAGCATCAAAAACGCATAAGTAAATGGCAGAAGAAACCGGTGGCCTGACGCCAGGAAGGCAAAGCATAATTCCGATCAATATCGAGGACGAAATGAGGGGAGCGTACATCGACTATTCGATGTCGGTGATCGTATCGCGGGCACTGCCGGACGTACGTGATGGACTTAAACCGGTACATCGCAGGGTGCTCTATGGAATGCAGGAGCTCGGTGTCAATTACAACAAGCCTTACAAGAAATCAGCAAGGATTGTCGGTGAAGTGTTGGGTAAATATCACCCGCACGGTGACGCCTCAGTCTATGATACCATGGTTCGCATGGCGCAGGACTGGTCGCTTCGTTATACACTCGTTGATGGCCAGGGGAACTTCGGTTCGATCGATGGAGACTTTCCGGCAGCAATGCGTTACACGGAAGCACGTCTTCGCAGAATTGCTGAAGAAATGCTGGCCGACATCAACAAAGATACTGTCGATTTTCAGCCTAACTTCGATGATTCGCTCACCGAACCGACTGTATTACCGGGTAAGCTTCCGAACTTGCTCGTCAATGGTTCGTCAGGTATTGCGGTGGGTATGGCCACCAACATGGCTCCGCATAACCTGCGTGAAGTTGTTGACGGAATTGTAGCTTACATTGACAACAACAATATCACTGTTCAGGAGCTGATGCAGTTCGTCACGGCTCCCGATTTCCCTACTGGCGGAATTATCTTCGGAGTTTCAGGTGTTCAGGAAGCTTTTCTCACGGGCCGCGGCCGAATTGTCGTTCGCGCGAAAGCGGAGATCGTGACAAACGCCAGCGGCAAAGATCAGATCATCGTCACCGAGATCCCATACATGGTGAACAAGGCGATGATGATCGAAAAAACAGCGGCACTCATCAACGAAAAGAAGATCGAAGGTATTTCCGATATCCGCGATGAATCCGATCGCGAAGGTTATCGCGTGGTTTATGACCTTAAGCGCGATGCCATTCCGAACATCGTGCTGAACAACCTGTTCAAGTATACGCAACTCCAAACTTCATTCGGTGTGAACAACGTGGCGCTCGTGAAGGGCAGACCGCACACGCTGAACCTGAAGGATCTCATCAAACATTTCGTAGATCATCGTCACGAAGTCGTGATCCGGAGAACCAAGTTTGAATTGGCAGAAGCTGAAAGGCGCGCGCATATTCTGGAAGGCTACCTGATCGCCCTGGACAATCTGGACGAAGTAATTGCCCTTATCCGCAATTCAAAAGATCCAGACACCGCGAAAGACGGCTTGATGACGCGATTCGCGCTCTCCGAGATCCAGGCGAAAGCCATCCTCGACATGCGTCTCCAGCGACTCACAGGACTCGAACGCGATAAGATACAGGAGGAATACAAAGAGGTGAAAGCATTGATCGATCGGTTGAACGAGATCCTCAACAACGAAGGCATCCGGATGCAGATCATCAAGGATGAATTGACGGAACTGAAAGACCGTTATGGAGATGAGCGCAGAACTCAGGTTGTTCCGAATGAAGATGACATCACCGTGGAGGCGCTGATCCCGAACGAGGAAATGGTGATCACTATTTCCAATCAGGGTTACATCAAAAGAACATTGCTGTCAGAATATCGTACGCAAGGCAGGGGCGGGGTAGGGTCCCGCGGTGTAAGCACAAAGGAAGACGACTTCACCGAGCACCTCTTCATTGCCCAGGCGCACAACTATCTGCTGATCTTCACCGACCAGGGAAAAGTATATTGGAAGAAAGCCTACGAGATCCCGGAAGGAAACAAAACGTCTAAAGGCCGTGCGATCCAAAACCTCATCAACATTGAGCCGGGCGACAACGTTCGCGCGATCATCAATGTAAAAGACCTTCAGGACGAGGAATATATCAATAACAACTTTGTGATCCTTTGTACGCAGAACGGTGTGATCAAGAAAACATCGCTCGATGCATACTCGAGGCCACGTCAGGGCGGAATCAATGCGATCACCATTCACGAGGGCGATCGTTTGCTCAATGCGTCACTCACCAATGGCAAAAATCACATCGTTATTGCGAAGAGCGAAGGAAAAGCGGTGCACTTCAATGAGTCGCAGGTACGGCCGATGGGTAGAACTGCGGCCGGTGTTCGCGGTGTAACGCTCGACTCAGACTCCGACAAAGTCATTGGCATGGTTTGTATTACACGTGAAGACGCTAACCTGCTGGTGGTTTCTGAGAACGGCTATGGAAAGCGCTCATCTATGGACGACTATAGAATTACAAATCGCGGTGGAAAGGGCGTCAAGACCATCAACATCACTGAAAAAACTGGCAAACTTGTTGCCATCAAGGAAGTAGGGGATGATGATGAACTGATGATCATCAACCGCTCGGGTATCACCATTCGCATCGAGGTGAAGGAATTGCGCGTGATGGGTCGTGCTACGCAAGGCGTGCGACTGATCAAGCTCAATGAAGATGACCGCATTTCATCTATTGAGAAGATCCAGAAGATCGAAGGTGATGCGTTGAATCAGGTAACGAACAACAACAACTAAACATAAACAAATGAAACGAATATTTTTACTGCTGTTGATGGTCGGTACCATTGCCGCTTATGGACAGAAGCAGCAAAAACCAAATCTCAACAAGGCCATAGGCTTGTGGAAGGAAGGCAAGCTGAAGGAGGCCAAGGAAATGATCGATGCAGCTACCACCTTTGAAAAAACCATGAATGATGGAAAGACCTGGTACTATCGCGGGTTGATCTATTCTACCATCGACACGACCTCCAACGCAGAAAACAAAGCACTTGATCCAAATGCGTTCAACGTTGCGATGGAATCTTTTGCTCAGGCTAAAAAGCTTGGTAAGGCGGGACAGGAATATTTCATTCAGGAGACTGGCACCGTTGTACCGACTACACAATCGGTGCAGATGGAAAATCTTGCCAACTATTATCTGCAAAAAGGAATCGATGCATTCCAGGAGCAGAACGACAACGTAGCCAGTATCAACTCACTCAACAAAACCAAGAAAGTTTTTGAAAGTGGGATAATGGAAGGATATCGTAACGATACCCTTACGTATTATGTATTGGCGCTTGTGGCCCAGCAAAGCGATAGCCTCGATCTTGCTATCGACAATGCCCGAAAGTACATGGACAAGGGCGGAAAGTCGAAAGACATTTATAACGTTTTGTACACTATCTACAACGGTGGTCCTAAAGAGGACAAAAACAAAGCCCTTGAAGTAGTTCGTGAAGCGCGTAAAAAATTCCCGAACAATGCCGATTTTCCTAAAATGGAGATCGGACTTCTCATCGACATGGGTAAGATCGATGAGGCCCGTACGGGACTTGAGCAAGCCGTTAAAGATGAGCCGAACAATAAAGTACTGCATTTTTATCTCGGTTATGCCCGCATGAAAGCTGATGACCTTGCTGGCGCCCAAAAAGCATTTGAAGACGCACTCAAGCTTGATCCAAATTATTTTGAAGCACAATTTTATCTCGCCAATACCTATCTTGTTGCTGTCGATAAAACTTCTAAGGAACTCAGTGCGACCGGCAACAGGCCACAGGATAGCAAGAAACGCTCTGAGCTTGTGCAAAAACGCGTGAAGGAAAGTGAAACCGCGCTCCCTTACCTGGAGAGAGCTGAAAAAATGCAAGCACCGGATAAAGATTCACAGATCGAAGTGCTGCAAAAACTTTCATTGCTTTATTACTATACAGCTGACGATAAAAACTCTGACCGTGTAGCAAAGAAGTTGAAGGCACTTGGCGTGGAAGATTAATGGATAAGCAAGAAATCGCGAAAGGGAGCTGGCAATTGATGCCGGCTCTTTTTGTTTTTGTGAGATTCATGCTGAACTTAGGTGCATGAAGTTGCTGAAAGATCGACCTGTCAAAACCGCGTTGCTTGCCTATGGAATGTCAGGGGAAGTGTTTCATGGTCCGCTCTTATCGGCTCATGAAGGTTTTGAAATCGCTTCAGTTTTCCAGCGCGATCCCGCCAAGCCGCCAAAGCATGCATTCAAGACCGCCTTCAATATAGACGAGATTCTCACCGACAAAGAGATCGAGCTTGTGATCGTCAACACAACCAACGAGCTGCACGCTGAACACGCGATGGCTGCGATCGAAGCGGGGAAACATGTGGTGGTCGAAAAACCTTTTACGGTCACTACAAAGGAAGCTGATGCACTGATACGCGCAGCAAAGAGAAGACGTGTGCTGCTGACCGTCTTTCAAAATCGCAGATGGGACTCAGGTTTTCTGACCTTAAAAAAAATTCTGAATTTAAAACTGCTCGGCTCTCTTGTGGAAGTTGAAATGCACTACGACCGGTTTCGCAACGTCATTGATCCTGAAAGCTGGAAAGAAAAGCGCAGACCCGGCACCGGTGTGCTCTACAACTTAGGAAGTCACCTTCTTGACCAGGTGAATACGTTGTTTGGAATGCCGCTGTATATCGATGCAAGGATCGGAATTCAACGCGTTGGCGGACAAGCAGACGATTACTACAATATCCTTCTGGAGTATAAAGACTTTCATGTAATCGTCAAGTCGAGTTACCTCGTCAAAGAGCCCGGTCCCGGTTACACGCTTCACGGCACTGAGGGTTCGTTTGTGAAGTACGGGATCGACCCGCAGGAAGAGCTACTCAAACAAGGCGTGGTTCCAAACCATGGTGACTGGGCCAAAGAAGGAAAAGAGCAATGGGGAAAATTGAATTCGATCGCCAATGGCAATGAGTACAACGGTTTATATGAAAGTGTGGCCGGGAACTACATGATCTTTTATGATCAGCTATTTGCAGCCCTGCGCGACAGAAAACCTTTGCCCGTTGATCCGAAAGATTCGCGCAACGTGATCTTACTCATCGAAAAAGCATACGAAAGCAGCAAGAAGAAAAGGGCTGTCAAAATCGCCCGATAGTTTTTATATTTCCTCAGTCATATCCACTCCATCACATGAATCGAAAAAGTTTTCTTCTGGTCGTGAGCTTTTGTGCGCTTGGATTTTTTGTCAACGCACAGGAAAAATGGCAAAACCTGTTCAATGGCAAAGACCTGACGGGATGGAAGCAACTCAATGGCCAGGCTAGCTATGTAGTGAAGAATGGCGAAATTGTAGGAACCACGGTTGCCGATCAACCCAATTCTTTTCTCGTTACGCAGTCAGAATACGGTGATTTTATTCTCGAGCTGGAGTTCAGGCTCGATGACGAGATGAACTCGGGAATTCAATTCCGAAGTGAAAGCAAACAGGATTATCAGAATGGACGCGTTCATGGTTATCAAATGGAGATCGATCCCTCGCCTCGCGCCTGGACCGGTGGGATATACGATGAAGCCCGGAGAGACTGGCTTTACCCTTTAGAATACAATCCTGCTGCGAAAACCGCGTATAAAAAAAGTGACTGGAATAAATGCCGGATCGAGTGCATTGGCGATGTGCTCAGAACCTGGGTCAACGGTATGCCTACCGGCCATGTGGTCGATAACCTGACACCAAAAGGATTTATTGCTTTGCAAGTGCATTCGGTCAGCAAGCCTGAAGAGGTTGGGAAGCAAATTCGGTGGAGGAAGATCCGCATTCAAACTGAAAATTTGAAACCGTCTCCGTTGGATTCGATCTTCGTTGTCAATCTCGTTCCCAACTCAGTATCAGCCCAGGAGCGTAAACAGGGCGTTCGCCTCCTATGGGATGGCAAGACGACACAAGGCTGGCGCGGAGCGGGAAAGGAGTCTTTTCCTGACAAGGGATGGAACATTGCGGATGGCGTGATATCCGTTGTGAAGTCAGCCGGAGCTGAAGCACAAAACGGAGGAGACATTGTCACCGATCAGGAATTTTCAGCGTTCGATCTTCAATTTGACTTCAAACTCAGTGAAGGTGCAAACAGCGGAGTAAAATATTTTGTGACTGAAAAAGAGAAAACTGCAGGCTCAGCCATAGGGCTTGAATACCAGATCCTTGATGACGCAGTTCATCCCGATGCGAAAGCAGGTGTGGTCGGTAATCGAACGCTTGCGTCACTGTACGATTTGATTCCCTCATTAAAGATTGCACGAGGCCAGCGTAAAATAGGGGAATGGAACTGGGGTCGCATCGTTGTTTATCCGGACAACCGGGTCGAACATTGGCTCAATGGTTATAAGGTCGTAGAGTATCACCGCGGTGGGCCGATCTACGATGCGTTGGTTGCGCGAAGCAAATATCAGCAGTGGGGAAAATTTGGTCTCGCAGACAAAGGCCATATCCTGTTGCAAGATCACGGAGACGCGGTTTCTTTTCGCAGTATCCGCATACGCGAACTCAAATAGGTGTTCATCAAAACATTATTCGATCATGAAAAAATCAAGACGCGATTTTCTGAAACAGTCAGCGATGACAACTGCAGGTTTGTACCTGGGATCATTAGGCTTCTCGGCAAAAAGTTACGGCAGAATTTTGGGAGCGAACGACAAGATCCATGTGGGCGTTGTGGGTTTTTCCGATCGGTTTCGAAACTCGCTTCTTCCGGCTTACCTCGTGAATTATGCAAACTACAATTTTGATATTGTAGGTGTTTCTGACATCTGGAAGATCCGCAGGGAAGAGGGCCAGGCTCACCTCGCTGCTACGCTCGGGCATGATGTGAAAGCGTATCGTAACAACGAAGAATTGTATGACTCAAAGTCTGTTGATGCCGTTATCATCAGCACGGCCGACTTTCAGCATGCGCGCCACGCCATTGAAGCCGTGAAAGCCGGATGTGATGCTTACATAGAAAAGCCTTTTGCCGAAACGATGGAAGATAATCGTGCGGCACTGGCTGCAATAAAGGAGTCGGGTAAGATCGTCCAGATCGGCTCGCAAAGACGCAGTGGAGAAAATTATCACGCGGCAGCGGAATTTGTCAAGAGCGGAAAATTCGGTGCCGTGACTATGGTTGAGCTTGTCTGGAATGTGAACCAACCTGGCCGATGGAGAAGACCCCAGCTGGTGGCGTTGATGAAAGAAGAAGACACCGACTGGAAAAGATTTCTCATCAACAGACCGTTTGAGAAATTCGATCCACGGAAGCATCTTGAGTATCGTTTGTTCTGGCCGTATTCATCAGGGTTGCCAGGACAATGGATGAGTCACCAGATCGACACGGTACACTGGTTTACCGGACTCAAACATCCGCGCAGCGTTGTCGCGAACGGTGGCGTCTATATGTGGAAAGATGGACGCAAGAACTGGGATACCATGACAGCCGTGTTTGACTATGGACCTGAAGGCAAAAGAGACGAAGGTTTCCAGGTGACGTTCCAATCACGCATGCACAATGGCGATGAGAACCCGAAGGAGATCTACTATTCAAACGGTGGAGAGCTCAACCTCAATACAAACACGGTTTCGCCTACCGGAGGCCTGACCGAGAATCATGCGAAAGCGATGAATATGTCAGCCAATCTCTTGCCGAATCTCAATCTCGCAGACCTCTCTGTGAAAACAGTGGCATCGGCAAATACCGGTGGCGACATCACCACCATCAATCATATGAAGAACTGGATGGAGTGCATCCGCGATAAAAAGCAGACAAACGCCCCGGCCGAAGCGGGTTATGCCCACGCCATTGCATGCATCATGACTAATGCCGCAGCGCGTACGGGAACCAAAGTCACGTTCGATGAAAAAAATCAGGAAGTGATCGCCAACGGTAAGCCATTCAAATATTAATGCGGGGCAAATTACTTTTCGCGCTTGTTTTATTATCGACAGTAATTGCTTGCGCTCAAAAAAAAGGATTTTCAATTGTCGAACTTCCAAGTCAGCTCAAGGTTGAGGTCAGATACAATGACAAGCTACTGACATCATATTGTTATTTTGATTCTACCGAGAAGCCGGTACTTTTTCCCATCAAAACTATTTCCGGCATTACCGTCACGCGCGGGTATCCGATCATTCCCCGGCAGGGAGAGCGAGCAGATCATCCTCACCAGGTCGGACTTTGGATGGCGTATGAAAGCGTGAATGGTATTGACTTTTGGAACAATAGTTTTGCAATTCCGCCCGAGCGCAAATCCAACTACGGCTCGATAAAAAATGTGCGGATACTCGAGCACGAGGCTGGGGAAAAAACATCTTCACTAAAAACGCTCAGTCAGTGGGTAGACCACTCGGGGAAAGTTCAGCTCGAAGAAACTACAATTTTCAATTTTGAGATTTCCGGGACAACATTCATCATCGACCGGACTGCGATGTGGTCTGCATTGATGGATGTGGAATTCAGGGATGTGAAAGATGGATTGTTGGGGATGAGGTTGGCGCGTGAACTTGAAATGCCTTCTTCACAACAAGATCAATTTATTGGAATCGATCGAAAGATCCATGGGCCGGCCCGGATCAACAATGACGGTGTAACAGGAATGTATCACAATAAAGAAGGACTTGCGGGCGACTCGACATGGGGCAAGCGTTCGGAATGGACCTATATCACCGGACAAAAAGACAATAACACGATTACAATCGGGATCATCGATCATCGTGACAATATCGGACACCCCACCTATTGGCATGCGCGCGGCTACGGACTTTTCGCTGCGAATCCCTTAGGTCAAAAGGTATTCAGCAATGGTAGACAAGAATTGAATTTGAGAATGAAGCGTGGTGACAAACTCACATTCAAGTATCGCATTGTTATACACGAAGGCGAGAATTTCGGGGATGATGACATGGAAACACTCAAAGACACGTTTTTTGTAAAATGAGAATATATGGTCTCAAAGCTATTTGATATTTCTGACCGCGTTGCCGTTGTCACCGGAGGCACGGGCGTTCTTGGAAGTGTGATGACGAAGGGCCTTGCAGATGCCGGAGTAAAGGTTGTGATACTTGGCAGAAGGCGGGAAGCGGGAGAGAAGGTGGTTGGAGAAATCAGAGCGGCAGGAGGCCAGGGCCATTTTGTTGGAGCTGATGTTCTGGATGAGCAATCATTGATTGCCGCACGTGATGAGGTGAAGAAAAAATTCGGAACCATCGATATTCTTGTCAATGCTGCGGGTGGGAACTTGCCAGGCGCAGTTATTCCACCTGAAAAAAATTTCTTTGACCTGGCAATCCCCGAATTTGAAAAAGTTGTGGACCTGAATCTGACCGGAACGGTATTGCCAACCAAAATATTTGCGCCTGACATGACTGCGAAGAAAAAAGGTGTGATCATCAATATCGCTTCGATGTCTTCCTTCCGGTCTCTGACGCGCGTAGTTGGATACTCTGCCGCAAAAGCTGCCGTGATGAATTTTACGGAGTGGCTGGCGATCGAGATGGCGAAAAAATTTGGAGAAGGAATTCGTGTAAATGGGATTGCGCCAGGATTCTTTATTACCGAACAAAACAGGAATTTGTTGACCAAGCCCGAAGGCGGCTACACGCCTCGGGGCGAATCAGCCATTCGAAGCACACCATTCGGTCGTTTTGGAGAACCTGAAGAATTGGTCGGCACGTTGATCTGGCTGTGCTCAGATGCAGCCAAATTTGTTACCGGGGTTACGGTGCCTGTAGATGGCGGATTTAACGCATTCGGTGGCGTTTAGGGCTTTAAACTATTTGTTCGTATTTTTGTTCTTTAAAATAAATGCTATAGGCACCCGGGACTTTTTTAAATCGCTTTCCCCGGCACGTAAACATCAAATTTATCTCAGTTGACTTTTCACGATTTTACTTTCGACTCCCGTCTTGTTGATGGTCTCGATGCCATGGGTTACACCAAGCCCACTCCGGTACAAGAGCAAACCATACCGGTTATTCTTAACAACGAAGACATTATCGCCTGCGCGCAAACTGGAACCGGCAAGACCGCAGCTTACATTCTTCCTATCCTGAATAAGATCATTCACACGGATCACCGTCATTTGAACACATTGGTCATTGCTCCGACACGCGAACTTGCCATGCAGATCGACCAACAGGTGGAGGGGTTTGCATATTTCCTTGGCGTGAGTTCTATTCCTGTCTATGGAGGAAACGATGGCGCGACATGGGATCAGCAAATGAAAGCCATGGAGCAGGGAGCTGATATCATTATCGCAACTCCGGGGCGCCTTATTGCACTGATCGCTTCGGGGCGTGTAGACTTCAGTCACCTGAAACACCTTGTGCTTGACGAAGCCGATCGTATGCTCGACATGGGATTTTATGATGACATTATCAAGATCATCCGCAACCTGCCGACCCAAAGACAGACACTATTATTTTCCGCTACGATGCCTCCGCGCATCAGAACGCTCGCAAGTCAAATCTTGAAGAAACCCAAAGAGGTAAATATTGCCATATCGAAACCCGCGGAGGGAATTCAGCAAAAAGTCTATTTCGTGTACGATACTCAGAAGGGACCATTGCTAAAAAAGATCTTGCGGGAAGATGATCACAAGAGCATCATTGTGTTTTCAAATTCAAAAGAGAATGTGAAGAAGTTGGGTTATGAATTATCACGGGCTGGACTGTCAGCGCAGGCGTTTCATTCTGATCTCGAGCAAGCCGAGCGTGAGCAGATCCTGATGAAATTCCGGAACCGGCAGCTTCAGATACTGATTGGAACTGATATCCTTTCGCGCGGAATCGATGTTGAAGGAATTGGTCTTGTAGTGAATTACGACACGCCACACGATGCGGAAGACTATGTTCACCGTATTGGCCGTACCGCCCGCGCAGAGAAAACAGGAGTTGCGATCACATTTGTCAATGACAAAGACCAGCCGAAATTCGCGCGCATCGAACGCTTGATCGGAAGAACGATTGAAGCATCTCCGGTGCCGGAAGAATTCGGAGAAGGACCACAGCGCGTTACCGAATTCAAGAAGAAACCAAGTCGCTTCAACCGCAACAAACGCAAGCCGCAACAACGCAACAGACCGAAACGATAAACATGGAACCTATGAGTGCGCAGGCTTCTGCACATTCACCGCATGGTGATGATGTTCCTTATCGTTCTTCTTCTCGGTGACTTTTTTCCAAATATATAACCCCAACCCAGTCAGCAGGTAAAATCCTGTGACAATCGCGTATCCGAGATAAGGACTGTTCATTTTTGCGTTGAGCAAATTTGCTAAGGTAATGCTTAGAAAGAGTAGAAACAGCAGGCCGACCAGCGCCATCGAAACGAGTTTGATCATATTTGCCAAAAAAAACTGCAGGTCTTCTTTGGCTACTTCCTTCATGTGATTCACTTCGCGCTCAGCATAGCGAAAAGGTGCAAGTACCGCACCGGCTGCTTTGTAAAATAGCTCGCTCATACCAGAGATTATTTTAAGCTTTTATTCTTTCGGTTCTCACTACGGCAATTTGATCAGGCATTTCCGCCTGAAGCTCCTGAAGCTGCTTTTTCGCCAATGCTTTGTCGATCATTCGATCTGCCTCATCACGTATTTTTCTCCGGGTAATTCTACCGGCCTCGGGCGCAATTAAAATTCCAAGGACTGTTCCCATCCCTAACCCTAACAAAAAGATCAAGCTTGTTTTCATGTACATCCTCCTTTATGCTCTGGGAATTTTCTACCATAAACATACCCAAGTCGCAGGAAAAGCGGCCTGGGAAATTATTCCACGGAATCATTGTACATCACGAATGTCATTGTGGTGTGGAACAGCCGCTGGAGATTAATGCCAGATTTCTGATTTGAGATTTTGGATCACTACTGTCCGGTGAAATTTTAGAATCGAAAAAATCTTCGAATTTTGGTTTACGCTACGACCTTTTGGAGCATTTAGGAAAAGAGTCCACATCTGCATTTTGCATTTCTATCTTCCGGTATGCTTCAGG
>CBHROW010000092.1:0-16458 GCA_966080355.1 uncultured Chryseosolibacter sp. | reverse complement strand
GCGACCCTCACCTTGGCAAGGTGATGCTCTACCAACTGAGCTACTCCCGCTTGTAAAATTTCTGATTTAAGATTCCTGATTTTCTAATTTTCGAAGGCCAAAACCCTTCAATTCTCGTAAAATCTGGCCCTTTTCGCCTTAAAGGGACTGCAAATTTAATGGCATCACCTGAATTTCCAAATTCGGGCATTGAGAATTCGAAAATTTCAGTTCCGAGGTTGCTGAAAATCTAATTGCTGGTTCAGCCGGGGTGAGCCGGTTACAATACAATGGGTAATTTATCTTGATGTTCAACTGGATTCTGTTAGAGATTTATCGAACCCAACCTCTTTTCCATTCATCAAAGGATTACAGCCCCATATCCTCATCCACTTCCTCCACCAACTCGCTCGCTCTAAGACCAAAAGCTTCCGCAAGTTTATAGATAACATTCAGTGAAGGATAATTCATTCCTCTTTCAAGTTCAGAGAGATAAGCTCGATCAATGTTCGCGAAGTCAGCGACTGCCTGTTGGCTCAAACCTTGTTTTTGTCGGAGTTGCTTGATGACTTTTCCGAATGCTTTTTTGAGATCGCGCTTCACAGAGGCAATCTATCCAGAATGCCAAAAATAGGTTGTTGGATATATACAGCAACTGTTTAATTTGCACACATGAACACACAGCCAGCCAACCTCCCCCAACTCACCCTCCCTCCTCACATCAACATCATCCTTCACATGTTGAAAGAAGAGATCAAACATCGGGCGGTGACCAATGCGTTTGAAAAGCTGGGAATGGATACCGCTAACTTTTCCTGCAACCTGAGTGAAGTGGTGCTGGCGATGTTCAGCTTTGATGAACGTGATGACGATCTGTTCGATTGGTATTTTGAAAAACTCGATCACTATGCCGAGCTGGACTCGAACAGCGATCGTGGAAAGAACAATCAGCTCGTTTTCGAATTTTATGTTGACATCGCGATGAAAAGATCGGCTCGGTATGAATAGTTGGCAGTAGGCAAACCGCTGCGAGGAATAGTTGGCAGTAGGCAAATCGCTTCGCGGCAGTTGGCAATAATGCCAGAACAAGCCGTCTTTAGTTCCGGAAAAATCAAGTCAAACAAAATCGCGCGGCTTGAAGCCTGAAGCTTGCAGCTTGAAGCCAACGCCCACACTCCAACTTCATTCGCAACCCATTCTTACTCTGCTTTAAGAATTTTCACCGGGCTAACCAGTGCAGCCTTCACCGCCTGGTAGCTTACGGTTAGCAATGCAATACCGGTTGCAAGTACGCCAGCCAATGCGAACACCCACCACGAAACATCAACGTGGTAGGCGTATCCTTCCAGCCAGCGACTGGTGCCCCACCAGGCAATCGGAAAGGCAACACAGCAGGCGATGAAAACCAGCTTCACAAAATCTTTGGACAGCAACGAGATCAAGCTCACGACACTGGCGCCCAAAACTTTTCGCATGCCGATCTCCTTGAGCCGTTGTTCGGCAGAATAAGTGGCAAGTCCGAAAAGGCCGAGACAGGCGATGAACACGCTGGCCATCGCAACCCAACTGAGAATGGTTTGGCTGCGCTGGTCTTCGATGTAAAATAACGCAAGCTGATCATCCAGGAAGTGATATTCGAAAGGCTCGCGCGCATCGTTGGCAACCATGATCGCCTTCAGCTTGTCAAGCGTTCCCTGGATGTTGTGCGGAGAAATTTTGACGGAATAATAGTCGATCACCTGAATGGGATTGTTGTTGTAAGCGATGATCAAAGGCTGGATCTTTTCACGCAAGGATTGAAAATGAAAATCCTTTACGATGCCCACAACGCGCGTTTTGAACGAAGCATTCGCGTCATCAAAAATTGGCGTGAAGAAATTGTTGCGGGCGATCATAGGAATGTCGACTACCTGATCTCCTGCGCTCGCGATCCCCAGCATTTTCGCTGCAGCTTCGTTAACGATGATGGCCGAAGAATCGCTTTCATTCTGGAAGTTGCGTCCGCTGAGTAATGTAATATCATAGGTCGATAAAAAATCCTTGTCAGCACCAATCGCGTAAGCAGCCTGAGGTTCGCCAGCGTTTCCTTCCTGCTTTGCTTTCGCACGCACAAACGTTTTCCATTCTCCAGGCACGCGAGACGTTACGGATACTCGCTCCACTGCCGGCACTTTTTCCATCTCCGTTTTCACCCATTGAAAATTAGAGCGCGCTGCTCCCACGTTCACATCGATCACCAGCATCAGATCCTTGTCGAAACCGAGGTTCGTATTGTTGAGGAAACGTACCTGCATCAGCAGCACGATAGTAGCAATGATCATTACGGTTGAAACCGTGAACTGAAACACCACGAGTATTTTCCGCACGGAGAAATCGCTTGTGCTTCCGATCTTCAAGCCTTTTAACAGCGCCACCGGGTTGAATCGCGATAACAATAACGCTGCATATCCACCAGACAATATTCCAATGGCAATGATCAGTGCAATGGCAATCGCCCAGAACCGCAAGCTTTCGGTGGTGAAGAGTGAAAATTGTTTGTTCACGAAATCATTGAATGCCGGCAGCAACAGCGCTACGATCAGTACCGCGACAATAAAAGCAAGCGCGGTGGTGATCAGTGACTCCACTAAAAACTGCCGGATGAGATTACCGCGCACGGCTCCGATCGTTTTCCGTACGCCAATTTCTTTAACGCGACTCGATGCACGTGCGGTAGTAAGGTTTGTGTAGTTGATCCCCGCGATCAGTAAAACAAAAATTCCTGTGAAAGAAAAAACAGTGACGTATAACGGATTGCCCTGCGGAATGCTATCGACATTCGAGTTACGGGCGCCATCCTCGATGCCTTCGGAGTGCAAATGCATATCGCTCAACGGCTGAAGAGTCAACGCCAGCTCCCAGCCTGGCTCGAGCTCAGCATGCGCGTGAACAAGGCTTGTCAATTTATCGGAAACCGATTTTGTGTCAGCATCAGGTTTCAACAGTGCATACACCGTGTAGCTCGTAGACGCCCAGTCATTACGTGTGTTTTCCTGAAACCAGTTCTGTCCATACAGCGTGGACTCCGACATCACACTGGTAAAGTTGAAACTCGAATTGCGAGGATGATCCTTTAGAATGCCCGTGATCTTCACCGGATTTTGCATGTGACTGAACTGTACCTGCTTTCCCATCACGTCCACGCGTTTGAAGATTCGTCTTGCAAGGTCTTCGGTGATCACAATAGAGTTAGGCTCCTTCAGTGCGGTTCTTCTGTCGCCTTCGAGCATGGGGAAATCGAACATTTGTAAAAAATGCTCATCCGCGATGGTAACAGTTTCCTGCACATTGACAGGATTTTCCGGATCGACCAGATTTGCACGACCCTGGCGTTGCATGCGTGTTGTCATTTCTATTTCAGGAATCGCGTGGACCGACTCCTGCGCGAGCATGAACCCTGCTGCGGCAACTACGGTTGTTCCGTTATTCAAATTTTTTTCTGTAGAAATAACCCGGTAGATCCTGTCGCCACTCGCATGTTGCCGATCGAAGGTGAGCTCATCATACACGTACAGGCTGATTAGCAAAAAGCAGACAATGCCGAAGGTGAGACCCGTTACATTGAGCGTGGAGTACAATTTATTTTTCCGGAGGCTTCGCCACCCCATGATAAAATAACTTTTGATCATACCGTTGTTTGTTATGGGTTGTATTGCTGCCGAGCGGATAATGCCCGGCCTGAAGAGAAAGATCACGTCTTTAAAGAGCAGGAGGTTAGCGCGCGTCTTGCCGAGTTGCGCTTCCCTCACGTCATAAAGTTCAAGCAGATCGCCTTCGATCTCGGCATGGTATTCGGGTTTGCAGAACGATTTCAGCAAACGCAGGAGAAAAGGTGAAGGCTCCGATCGTTCCATTCGTTAATTATTTAGTTTGAGCACCAGCTTGGGCAGATCGTTCCAAAGCTCATCACGGGTTTGTTTGGTGTAGCTGAGCGCTTTTTTTCCGTAGGCCGTGATCTCGAAGAAAAGTTTCGGCCTTCCTCTCCGGCTATCCGATGACTCGCCCTGCTTCGATTTCAGAAAACCTTTCGATTCAAGTCTTCGCAAGGTGACCTGCAGAGCGCCAATGGTCACCTCGCGGTCGAGGCGTTCTTCGATCTCGTTTTTAATGGTTACTCCGTAAGCGTTGCCATGCAGCACGCCCACGGTAAGAAGCACCACTTCCTCAAATTCCCCGAGCTGGATTTTTTTCATTGATAATACTATTACGTAGTAATATTAATGAAGGTTGGATCAAAATACTAGATTGTAGGAATAATTTTATCAGCCTCAACAGGTTGGATACAGCGGACCCAGCTCATTTTCAACGCAAAAGATGCTAAGGCGCTGAGTTTCGCCAAGAAAATGCAAAGTTACTGATGCCTTTCTCTGCGTTCCTTAGCGTTCATTGCGGCTTTGTGTTAAATCTTGCCATTTCACAGAATGCACTTCAAATTTCTACGCTTGCGTCTTATCCTAATCCCCGTTCGCAACACCCATCTCAACTCCCGGTTCCCACGTTTCGAATTGATTTTCCTACGTCTCGCTAAACCCCCGTGTTTCTACTGAAACGACAGGGAACTCTTTCCGTTTCCGACATCCATGCAGGTGAGTGCCTAACTATTAGCTGTAACAACACTCATTGGCCAACGAACCATGAAACGATACCTCCAACCGATGATAACCACTGTGCTGACCCTGTCAGGTCAGGCTTTGTTCGGTCAGCTCGTGGATGTGAGAACGATTATGCTGTTCACGCGGAACATGGTCGATAGAAAATTGGCGATGCAAAACACAAGACGGAATAAACTATAAAAAATATATCATGAGAAAGTTATCCACACTGCTACTATTCATTGCTTACATCCTGGTTGGCCTCATTGCCAGGGCGCAGGCGCAGACCTATTCGCTCGAGGCATGCGTCAGGACCGCCCTGGAAAACAACAGCGACCTGAAGAACAGTCAGCTTGACATCGCGTCATCTGAGTACCGCATCAAGGAGATCAAGAGTGCGTTGATGCCCACGATCAATCTGTCGGGACAATTCATGTACTACCGCGATGTGCCTGCTCAGTATGCACCGGCTTCCGCGTTTGGTGGACCAGAAGGCGAGTATCGCAAGCTCAGCCTCAACATGGCCCAGTCAACAACAGCAGGGTTGCAAATGAGCCAGAACCTCTACAATCAAAATGTGGCGGTGGGACTGAAGACAGCAAAGGTTTATCGAGAGGTTACTGCTTTACAGGAGACAGTGACAAAGGAGAGCCTGATCTATAATGTGACAACCACATATTATAGCATCCAGGTGCTGAGTGACAACCTCGGAAGACTTTCACAGAACATTGCGAACCTCGAGAAAACCGTTCAGATCAACCAGTCGTTGAAAGACAACGAGCTTGTTTCTGAAAACCTTCACAACCGTATGCTCATCAGCCTGGAGAACCTGAAAAACCAGTATGAGAACCAGAAGATGCTGCTCGATAAGAATGTGACCCTCATCAAGTTTTTGATGAACCTCGAGATTGATGCGCCTTTTGCTGCAGAAGCTTTCAACTATAACGAGACAGCGCAGATGCCGGCAGCGGGTGACATCTCACAGAGACCCGATATGTTATTGCAGCAGGCGAACATCAAGCTTTGTCAATACGACAAGAAAAGTGTCTTAGCCGGATACTATCCGACCTTGACGAACAGCTTCAACCTCGGTTACACCGGTTATTATAATGAGTTCGCTCCGTTCAAGCAGATCAACAACGACTGGATCAAAACGAGCTACATGGCGATGACACTCCGGATCCCTGTGTTCGATGGTTTCATGAAACAGAACCAGGTGAGACAGAAACAGATCGCGATCCAGAAGAACGAGAACCGCCTGTCGATGATGAGACACAATGCGGATAAGGAAGTGCAGGATGCGAACAACAACTTTATCATCAACAAAAACCTTTACGAGAACAACAAGAAGAGTCTTGAACTGGCAGAGAAACTTTTCGCCAGCTCACAGAGTGAATATGAGAATGGGTTGACATCGGTGACAGAGTTTCTCAATGCGCAGAACGACCTCACCAACGCGCGCACCAACTACAGCGCGGCACTGCTCAACCTGAAACTCGCTGAGCTCTCGCTGAAAAAAGCTAACGGAACTTTATTGACCAATCTTTGAAAACAAATAAAATAATAGAAATGAAAACGAAAATTATCATCGCAGGTGTGGTTACAGTGCTGCTGCTCGCTGTCACATTTAAGTTGAAAAGCAACAAGCACACGGTAGACGCCAACGTCTATCGCCCTGATCCGGAGAAGAGAATCCTTGTACAGGGTGTTGCAGCCGAGAGCCGTAACCTCGACCAGGCTTTCTCGTACACAGGAACTTTCGCGCCTTTCAGAGAGGTGATGTTGATCCCGCAGGTACATGGTGAAGTAGAGACGGTATATTTCGATGAGGGAGATCAGGTAAGAAAAGGTAAGACCCTTGTGCAGATCGATGACGATCTTCTCCAGGCGCAGTTTACGTCCGCGGAAGCGAATTACAACAATGCGAAACGCAACCTCGAGCGCTACCAGAATGCGTCCAACAGCGGTGGCGTGAGCGCCATGCAACTCGATAATCTTAAGCTTGCCCTGACGAACGCAGAGTCTCAGTTCAGGCAACTCTCAAAGCAGATCGCATTGAGCAGAATTACCGCTCCGTTCGATGGCACCATGACACTTCGTTCTGTTGAACCAGGTTCTGTTGTCGGAAGCAGTGCTATTGCACGGATCACAGACATCGCGCAGCTGAAGCTCGAGATCACTGTTCCTGAAAAAGAGATCGTATTGTTCCGCGAAGGAGAGAACGCTCAGGTGGAGACGGATATCTATCCGGGAAGAAAGTTCTCCGGTAAGATCGAATATGTGTCGGATCGTGCAGACAATTCTCACAACTATACCGTCAGAATTCTTTTGAAGAACAATGACGCGGCTCTCAAGGCCGGCATGTACGGAACCGCTGTGCTCAAGAAAGGCATGAGAAAAAATACGCTCATCATTCCAAGAGCGGCACTGTTGGGCTCTGCAAAAAATCCGCAGGTGTTTGTGGTGATCGATGGAAAGGCTGTGCTGAAGAACATTCAGACCGGATTGACCTCGAACGAGTCGGTCGAAGTGGTAGAGGGAATTATTCCGGGAGATGTCGTGGTCACTACAGGTCACATCAATCTTACCGATGGATCAAATGTTGAAATCGCAAAATAGAAACTAAGAAATCACGTTCGTTATGAACTTAACAGAAATATCAATCAAAAGGCCATCCATCATCATCGTGATCTTCACGATCCTGATGCTCGGTGGTGCCTGGTGCTACTCGACCTTACGTTACGAGTTGCTCCCTCCAATGGAAGTTCCCACACTGGTGATCAGTACACCTTACCCCGGTGCTGCACCGACAGAAGTCGAACAGTCGGTGACGAAGAAAGTAGAAGATGTTGTGTCCGGTCTCGATGGTGTGAAGAATGTTTTATCACAGTCTTATGAAGG
Source organism: uncultured Chryseosolibacter sp. (assembly GCA_966080355.1). Lineage (GTDB taxonomy): Bacteria > Bacteroidota > Bacteroidia > Cytophagales > Cyclobacteriaceae > Chryseosolibacter. The sequence goes on along the minus strand of CBHROW010000092.1, from coordinate 8,947 downwards.
CGTGTCGGTGCTTATTGTGGAGTTCGTTGTCGGTTCTGACATCGATGCCAAGCAGGAAGAAGCGCAACGCTCGATCAACAACATTCTGAGCAACCTTCCGGAAGATGCTGAATCTCCATCCATCGCAAAAGTATCTCCGAGTGATAAAGCCATCATCGACCTGATGGTGGTGTCGAAACTCGGTGCCAGAGAGATCTATGACCTGGTGGAAAATGAGATCCTTCCGCAGATCCAGCAGATCGAAGGTATCGGTGAAACACGTTTGCTCGGAGGACAGAAGCGCGAGATCAAAGTCAATGTTGACAAAGATAAGCTTGCGTACTACGGACTTTCACTGTCACAGGTGACACAGACGATCAACGCTGCCAACCTGGATTTTCCTACCGGGAAAGTAAAGGACAGAAATGACCAGATCACTGTACGTCTCGCTGGGAAGTTTTCATCGATGCAGCAGATCGAGGATCTCATTCTCAAGACTTCTTCCGGAAGCTCTGTGAGGGTAGGAGATGTGGCTACGGTACTGGATGGTGCGCGTGATCAGTCTTCGATCAGCAGATTCAACGGACAGGAGGGTATCGCGATCAGCATCAAGAAACAAAGCAAGGCAAATGCTGTGAAGATCAGTGAAGTGTTACGCGGAAAGATCGGCTCGATCGAAAAGAAGTATGAAGCGCAGGGTGTGAAGATCATCATCGCTGACGACTCTTCAGAATTTACACTCGAGGCTGCCGATGCCGTGACGCACGATCTGATGATCGCTGTTGTATTGGTTGCCGCGGTGATGTTGTTGTTCTTGCACAGTATCCGTGATTCACTGATCGTGCTTGTGGCAATCCCGGCTTCATTGCTGTCGACTTTTATTGCGATGTACCTCTTCGGTTACTCGCTCAATCTGATGACGCTGCTCGCGATGTCACTGGTGATCGGAATTCTTGTCGATGACTCGATCGTGGTGCTGGAAAACATTCACCGTCACCTGCACATGGGCAAAGACCGCGTGAAAGCAACACTGGATGGACGTAAAGAGATCGGATTTTCTGCGATGGCGATAACCATGGTGGACGTGGTAGTGTTCCTTCCGATCGCATTGATCAACACGATCATCGGTGACGTGCTGAGACAATATTCAGTAACCATCGTTGTGTCAACCCTGATGAGTCTCTTCGTTTGTTACACGATCACACCCTGGCTGGCTTCACGCTTCGGAAAGGTGACGCACCTCAACTCAAACAATTTCTTTCACAGGATCTTGCTTGGTTTTGAATCGATCATTGAGTCAGTCACGAACTGGTATACAAACCAGCTCAAGTGGACGCTAAGACACAAGACCATCACTACGGTTGCTGTTATCGGTGCCTTCATCGCAACTGGCGTGATCATGAAGATGGGAATCCTCGGACAGGAGATGGTGGCGTCTGGTGATAGAGGGAAATTGTTATTGAAACTTGAATACGATAAAAGTACATCGCTGACGGAGAACAACCTCAGAACATTGTCAGTAGAAGAATATTTGCGTTCACAACCCGAAGTAAAATCTGTCCTTTCGAATGTGGGGGGAGCAAGTACATCGGGGGTTATTGCTACCGTGGGAAGCGAGAACAAGGCAGAGCTTACTGTCGGGCTTGTGGCCGCAGAGGAAAGAGAGCTCACCACAGCGGAGTTCATGATGAAAGCGAGAAAGGAACTGGAGTCGAAGTACGCGGGACTTGAAGTGAACTCTTCGGTGATCGGTATCACGGCTTCTGAAGAACCGATCCAGATCGTGTTGAACAGTGAAGACAATGTAGCCCTGATGAAAGCGACACGTCAGCTGGAGCGCACGATCAAAAATCTTCCGGGTGCGAACGATGTGTCTGTGAGTGTGGAAGACGGAAATCCTGAATTGACGATCTCACTTGATCGTGAAAAAATGGCGCAGCTTGGATTGAGTGTCAGCCAGGTGGGAGGAACGCTTCAGAATGCATATGCTGGAAATACAGATGCCAAGTATCGTGTAGGAAATAATGAATACGATATCAACGTAAGACTTGATGAATTTGACAGAAGCAATCCTCAGGACGTGGCTGACATCAGTTTCGTCAATGGCAAAGGTGAACGCATCATGCTGACACAATTTGCTACGATCAAACAAAGCAGTGGCCCGTCAATGCTGGAAAGAAAGAACCGCAGAACCTCGGTGACGATCAAGAGCAATGTTCTTGGGATCACGTCCGGAGATCTGGCGAAGCACATCAATGAGGCTGTTGCCGCTAACCCGCTTCCGGCTGCGGTGGAGATGAAGTGGACAGGTGATGTTGAGCGTCAGGCGGATTCGTTCGGTGCGCTTGGTCTGGCACTCGGTGCTGCGATCATCCTGGTGTACCTGGTAATGGTTGTGCTCTACGACAGCTTTGTGTATCCGTTCGTGGTGTTGTTCTCTGTTCCTGTGGCGCTGATCGGTGCGTTGATCGCGCTGAACCTCGCGATGAGCACGTTGAGCATCTTCACCATGCTGGGTGTGATCATGCTGATCGGCCTGGTGTTGAAGAACGGGATCCTGATCGTTGACTTTGCGAATCAGCGCAAGCTTGACGGACTGAGCACCTTCGATGCGCTCATCGATGCAGGCCAGTCGCGCCTTCGCCCGATCCTGATGACAACCATCGCGATGGTGATCGGTATGTTGCCGATCGCGTTGGCAAAAGGTGCCGGGTCGGAGTGGAAGAATGGTCTCGCGATCGTTATGATCGGTGGACTGTTGTCATCATTGATGCTGACCGTATTCGTAGTACCAATGGTGTATTACATCGTTGACCGCGTCAAAGAAAAGGTTTCAAATGTTGGCAAAGGCAAGAAGGAAGCTGAGGTTGTGCCGGCATTATCGCGGGAGACCATTTTGTAAACTACTTGAACAAAGTAAAAAGCTCCGGGAGATCGGAGCTTTTTTAGTTTATGAGGTCCGGCAAAAAAAGGGATCTCTTATAGTTATTTTCCTTCTTTTCTGGAAGAAACAGTACCTTCACCAAACTCCCTGGCCGATGAAAACCTTACTCTCTGCACTGCTTTTTTTGTTGACTTTATCTCACACCGAAGCACAACCGAAATCTTTCATTGTTTTACTTGGAACCGGAAACCCGAACGCGAATCCCGAGAAGTACGGCCCAGCGGTAGCCGTAGTAGTGAATGATGTTCCTTACCTGTTTGATTGTGGCGCTGGTGTAGTGCGAAGAGCTGCTAAAGCATTTAACCAGGGCGTGAAGGGGCTTGCTGTTGCTAACCTCGACAAAGTTTTCATCACACACCTGCATTCGGACCACACCCTTGGTCTGCCTGACGTTTATCTTACTCCGGCCGTGCTCGAACGCAAGGGGCCATTCAATCTTTATGGGCCAAAAGGCACGTCCAAAATGATGAACAGCATTCATGACGCTTACGCGGAAGATATCGAGTTGAGAACGGAAGGACTTGAACATGGGAACAAGGCCGCATATGAATTCAAAGTGATTGAAGTTGACGACCAGTTTGTCTACAAAGACGCCAACGTAGCCGTTCAGGCAATCCCGGTAAATCATGGCTCATGGAAATACGCGTATGGTTACAAGATCACCACCGCTGACAATAAGGTCATTGTCATTTCTGGCGATTGTACATTCAGCGAAACCATTAAACAGGCGAGTAAAGGGGCCGATGTGTTGATCCATGAAGTATACTCCATGGAAGGTCTTGCGCAACGAACGGAAAACTGGCAAAAATATCACTCCACGTTTCATACGTCTACAGCTCAGCTCGCAGACATCGCCAATTATGCGAAACCTGAAAAGCTTGTCTTGATCCATCAGCTTGTGTGGCGATCAACCGAAGAGCAAATGGTCGATGAACTGAAGTCCCGATACAATGGCGTAATCATCAATGGAAAAGACCTGGATGTTATCGAGGTGGAATGAGTTGTCGGGAGCGTTACATTAACATTACGCCTCGCGATTCATGATCGGAAAACTGCTGTTATTACTAACGGTGTTCGTATTGCGATGGTGTCTGGCATCATTGATCCCGTAAAAAAACATCTCAAATATTGACACAGACACGAAGGCAAAGCCAGTCAACACATTGTCGCTGGAACAATTTTAGAAGAGGAACCAACTGCAAACGGAAAGTTTAAGTGGTTTGCAGTCAAACTCAGTGTGGGAGTGCCAGCGGACGGTTAAAGGCTCGCGTTTCGGGAGCTTGCTTGAAGTTATTAGTATGAAACGGGCGTAGTATGTGATGTTTGGAGCCAACTCTGGCATGCCAATTTTCGTTTAAAAATTGTATATTTGATTATATGGACGGAGACATCAAGGAGGAGTTGCGCAAAGCATTTGACGAATCGGCCGCCAAAAAAGCAAAATCTGCGGAAGTGGAGAAGTTGTCAAGAACCCGCATGCTGGTGATAAAGACAGCTATCCATGGTATTGCCAATAACTTGAAGCCAGTTTTCGAAGAACGTGGCAAGGGTTTTGAAATTATTAATCCGGAAAAGAACGATAACTTAATTGAGGTACTCTATTATCCTGAAAGTGCCATGAAGCAAACAAGGGGAGTAAACACAGCTGCGCTAAGGATCGAGTTCTTACCACAGACTGGTGTCGCAAAGGTATTTCAGAGAGATTCATTTTTCACGCCCTTCACGGAAGTCACAACAGTGAACATTGCTGATGATAGTTCTGTCAATCAGCTGACTGCCGCCACCTATGACTTTGCAAAGTCACTAGCGATTAAATAAAAACTTCACATGCCATGTCTTGTTTTGGCCATCGATGGCGGTGGTCTTCGGGGAATTATTCCTGTTCTGATCTTGAAGCATATTGAACAAAAAGTTCAGGAATCCAATCAGTCGGAACGAAAGCTTGTTACTTATTTTAATCTTGTTTCCGGAACCTCAACCGGTGGTCTTATCGCGTGTGGAGCAACACTCGGAACGAATCAGGACACGCTTTCTACGAAATACAATTTTGAATTCATCGAAAGCATCTACCGCGAGCGTGGGCCTGAGATTTTTCCTTACCAGCGGTGGTGGGCGATGAGAAAATATCGCGGAGTGCGGAATATTCTTAAACCGAAGTTTGGCAGAAAGGGAATAGAGACCGTGCTCACCGACATGTTCGGACTCAACCGGATTCTCGATTGCATTCGTCCAATCGTAGTAACGACTTATGATGTTAACGCTAACGAACCATTTTATTTTAGTTCCCGAAAGGCATTGATGTCTGGCAATCTCAATCACAAACTGGTTGACATCTGTCGCGCAACTTCTGCCGGTCCAACCTATCTGCCGGCCCATGGCATGTGGGAACCGAGACGAATGATTTGCGTGGACGGTGGCGTTTTCCAGAACAATCCAACCATCACAGGACTTGTCGAGGTAATGAAACATCCGGAAACATACAATGGCGGGAAACCGCTTCAGTTGGAAGACGTATTTGTCTTGTCAATCGGCACGGGGAGATTCAACAAGATCATCCCTGCTGCGCATGCTTATAATGGCGGACAGTGGAACTGGGTGAAACCCATGATTGACATTTCAATGTGGGGTAACAGTCAGGCTGTGAACGAACACATGGATCGGCTCCTGCTGCTTCCGACAGGAAAAAAGCACTACCTCAGGCTCAATGTCAGAATTCTAAATGAAAAATTCGCTGACATGGCCGTGTCGTCTGTTGACGCGATGAATCATTATTCAGAAAGGTTTGTAGAAGACTACATGCGCAAACCCGAGGTGCAGGCTGACTTAGATCAATGGCTCGTTGATAGTGGCATGTGAAAGCGTAGCAAACGCTAGAGTCGGAAAGTTGTTAGACAATTCAGCATAAACAGGTGTCGAAATAACTCATTATTGATTTGCGACTAATACCCTGATTCGATATATTGGTTGTTAAGGAGCCCATCCCATACAATTCATCTTGTGTGGGGTGGGCTTTTCATTTCCGCATTTTAAAAAAGAACCATGCACCCCTCAAGACTCTACGCGGTGATCTTCAGTCTCGCCTGCTTTTCGAATTCATTTGCACAAAATACGTCCACGCTGGTGGAGGTCGACCTGGCCGATGCTGACCATTCGCGATTCATTTCTGCGAGCGCTTCCGGTACCGCGTACATCCAGTACATTAATGCTAAAGCCGAGATGAACTCAGGATTTCGATTGAGATTTCTCGCCCCGGAGAATGCGGCCGCAGTCACACTCACACGCTCACCAGAATCGGCAACTTACCGGATGGTACTGAGAAACGCAGTGACATCGTATGCAGGTGAAGAGATAACGATCAATCTGAATGCTCATGAATCTGTTGCCTACGAAGTGAAAGTAGTGCGTATGGAAACGGTGAACAGCAGCAGTGTGTCTGTTGAATACAAATACCTGATATCGATCTCCACAGAGGATACCTATAGACCGAACTCCAGCTTCATTTTCATTTCAGCAATTCGTTCCGTTGCCGGAGAAGCACAGCCCAACGAATTCTTCGACCTGAACCTGAAATTCAATTATCTGAAACGGATGTTCACGTTATTCGGCCTCGATCTGCAACTCGCTCCGGCAGACTCGGGCCAGGTGAGAATTACGGAAGGCATGCTTACAGCCAACTGGTTTGTAAATAGTCAACAAATGCTGCGCAGCGGAGACATCAATCGCGCATTCTTCCTTGGTGGCGGATTGAAGATATTCAATCAATATCCTTACATGGGAGTTCACTGCGGAAGTATTGAGATCAACGGCCCGCTCTTTACCTCTTACGGTCTTGTTGGCTTCTACCGGAACGCTTATGCCGGCTATGCTACTCAAGCTCTCGATGGACCGGTCAATTTCAGAAATAACGTTTATGCGGAATTTGCCCTGGCGTTCGACAACAAGAAGAGCATTGCAGCGATCCTTTCCGACATCCGCATAAAACTCGGAATGCTATTTCCCTTCACCGATAGTGACAACGATACTGTAAAGACCCAAGCAAAGGATGTGCAGTATCGCCTTGTACTGGAAGTCCCAATCGGTGGAATATATAAATTCTGAAACCCATAGTTATGAATAACATTATTCTCAGCATGCTCAAGAATTTATTCGCGAGCCTCTCTCCTGCTTTAAATTCAGGAATTCAGCGAATCAACAATGATCGTAAGGGTATACCCGTTCGTTACCTGTTGGGTGACTTTCTTGCGGTTTTGCGAAGTGTCGGCTTATTCGTCATTTTCAACATCATTGCAGTTCTTGTTTTCACGTTGCTGCCGGAGGGGAAGGATGCGCTTTTGGTTGTCATTGAGGATGTTGGCGTTCACTATGAGCCGGCAACATTGATATCGTTGCTTGTCGGTGTTACCGGATGGGCGATCATTTCAGAATATGGAGTTAGGTACTCGATATACGTCACAGACATTTCTGCAAAAACACTTTCTGAAGAGCGGGTGCAATGGAGAAAGACATTGCAGAAAGCGGTTGCAGCCTCCTTTCTACTGCTGCCATTCATTTTGGTTTTTATCGGCCTCCTCTTCAACTATATCGAAAACACAGGCTTAATGAAAACACAGCGCAACATCGGGTTTGGTGTAACTGCATTCTGCCTGTATTGGACATTCAGCTTTATCAGCGGACTGTATTACAATCCGAAAAATCGAAATAGATACAAAAGCATGCGAGACGAAGGACACAAATTTTTTTCGTTCTGGATTCTACCGCCACGCGAGGTCCAATGGGCTGAAAAGCTATACGGAATTTATAATGATTACGTGTTCAGCCTTCCAAAGGCAACCGACTTTTCTGCAGCTGTTGCCAGCAATTATCAACAATTTGAAAACCAATTTACCGAGACGTTTCCACAGGATCCCGGAAAAATGACAGCCGCTCAGGTTGTTCCTAAGGAATTTAAGCTCAAGAAATTTAGCAATGATGCGCACGATAACTATTACCGTTGGGTGTATAGAGTGCCATTGTCGTTTTATCCGGTTTTGCATCGGCAGATGCGGGTGATCAGCCTCTGCTCGCTGCTGGCTCTTTTTGTCTTTGCCGTAATGCCATGGGTATACTTTTACCAATGGATTGGCGCTCCTGGAATTATTTGCTTCGCCTTCGCTTGTTGGAGTGGCGCCTACCTGGCAGTGATGTATATCGACTATGCAGTGCTTCGCGGAAAGGCATTCACGCTACGCTTTCTGCTATTTGCGCTTTTGATTTTCAGTTCACTTTTCAACCAGGATCATCCTGTGAGGCAACTTGGTTTTGGCGGCATTGACACGCGCCCCACGTTGCGACAACATTTTCGAGATTGGTTTGAGTCATATAAAAAAGATACCACTAACTTTTACGTCACCAAGGGCACCTACGATCAGGCGTATAGAACAAACGTCAATGGCATTGGAAGCAACAGCCGCGAACCGGATGCTAAACGGTGCTGCCTCGATACTGCGAAAGTCATCAATGAGGGATTTTATCCCGTTGTATTTGTTTGCGCTGAAGGAGGCGCGTTACGAACGGGAGGGTTCAGCGCACTGTTGCTTGCCCATTTGCAAGACTCCCTCAGCCAACTCGGTATTGATTTTAAGAAATCCGTTTTCGCGATGTCAGGAGTTTCAGGTGGAAGCCTCGGAATAAGCTTTTTCAATGCAGTTAACTACTTGAATGTTGCAGATGACTTGAGATACAAAGCCAATCGTGATGCAACGAAAACATTTTTTAACCAGGATTTTCTTTCGCCCGTGCTGGGCAAGATGTTCTATGGAGACATAGTCAACCTTTTCATCCCATTCTATGTCGAAGCATTTGACCGGGCAATTGCGCTTGAAAACGGGTGGGAATATGGCTACAACAAGGTAACTCAACAGTTCTCTAAGAACATTTATTCATCAGATTTTCGAACGATCTATAATACAACGCACAATTATCCGGCCATGTTCATCAATACAACGGAAGTCGAAAGCGGCTTGCAATGTTGGGTTACCAATGTGC